>JALRLK010000061.1 GCA_023254495.1 Marivivens sp.
CGTAGTGCTCTACCGCTGAGCTAACCGCCCATGACCCTAACAATCAGCGCATCCCTAAACGAATAAGGACGCGGGCTGCCCGTGGCCGGTTCATTGCGAGCCGCGGCCGAGGCTCTTCTGACGGGGTAGGCTTTGCCGGACAAAATGACGTCCCACTGGATATCAGCGGCACGGCCTCGGCGAACCTGATGAGTATCAGCACAAAAGGCTCTGTCTTCGGTCAGACGGGCAATATCGAAGGAACCAAGAGACGCCTCTTCTTCGGGGATTATGATCTGCAAGTTGATACCGAGACCGGATCTACGACTGCGACCCTCTCGGGCCGTTGGGCTTGGGAAGAGATGATCTCGCAAGAGACGATGCTGGGCTACTATGTCGGCGGTGAGATGGGAAGCAGTGCGATCAATGGGGCCTTTGAGGGGGAACAGACCAACCTCAGTCTGATTGCGGGCGGCTATGTCGTACATGCTCTGACAGACACTGTATTCGCCGATGGGTTTGTCTCGGTGAGTGCGGGTCGCAACACCCTTCAGATGGCCGACGAGGTTCTGAGCTTGGAGGGAGAGTATGTCACACAGACACTCACGGCTGGGGGGTCTTTGACCGGCGTCTATGACTACGGGCGCTATGAGCTACACCCTGAGCTGGCCTTTAGCTTCGGCACCACTCGAATTGGGACAATCTCCTTTGAGGGGGAGGCCTATGGTCTGACCGAGAGCGGGCTATCCCTCGATGCCCGTACGATCACAACGTCCACTCTGACGCTGAGACCAGAGGTTATCTATGCCTTGGAGGACGAGAGCCTGACAGCCAGCCGCTCGCACCTCTCCTTTGCCCCGCGCTTGCTCTGTGAGCGCACAAAGTCGACGACCACGACCAATCGGTGTGGAAGAGGCGCTGAGATTGGGGTCAATAGCAGCTCCGAGGACGGGCTAAGCTCTGCCAGCTTCCGCGTCATGATGGACCGTGTGGGGGCGAGTAACCGCACCAGCTATGAGGCCAAACTGCAGTTTAGGTTCTGATCGCAAGCAGTTACCCCACCACGCAAACCCCCGCGCGGCGCCTAGGGTCTCCAGCCTTAGGCGCCGCGTTGCGTTTAGGACGGGCGTGAGAGAGGGGTGAACGCACACCAGCGAAAGCGACGCGCCCGCGCGCGGGAGCGAGCCCCCGTGGAGGTGGATTCGGTGTGGGCGGGGCTGAGAAGGGTGTAGGGCGCTAGAGTGGGTCAGCGATCGCCGAGGAGTGCCTAATCACTTCTAAGGGTTCCAGTGCGATTGTGGGGACGGGTGTGGGGACGGAATTAGCAAAAATACGCCAAGTATCTGACTTATATGATATTTTCTGGAGTAAATGGCGGACTGGGGAGGATTCGAACCCCCGACCCCTTGATTCGTAGTCAAGTACTCTATCCAACTGAGCTACCAGTCCGCGTCAGAGTGGGGCGGATGTAGCCCTAGCGGCGGGGCTTTGCAAGGGCGAAAACGAAAGAAATCATTTTCCTGACGCGAGCTCGGCTTTGGGCAGGCAGATGACGAATTCCGTGCCGGTTTCGTCCGTCCGCCCAAGCTCCAGCCGGCCCCCATGCCCCCGCACCAGCTCGGCCGCGATGACAAGGCCGAGGCCTGCGCCGCCTTTGGATACGCCGCCTTGAAACGCCTGAAACAGATGCTCGCGGGCGCGTTGGGGCAGGCCGGGGCCGGTGTCGGCCACAGTGATCCACCACTGGGCGTCGTCCTCATGGGCATGAATGCTGATCTCGCCCGGCTTGCCGGTTGCCATGATCGCATGCCGGGCGTTGCGCACGAGGTTTGACAGGACCCGGTAGAGCTGCTCGGCATCGGCGCGGATCATCGGGTTGCCTGGAATGTCCTCCAAGAAACTCAGCTCATACTCTCCTGCCGCAAGCCGCTCGCCATCGAGTACCTCGGCGACAACAGAGGCAAGGCTCACCCGACCGAGCTTGGGCGGGGCTTCGTCGGCGCGGCCAAATGCGAGAGTGTTCTCGCAAAGATGCACCGCGCGGGTGATCGAGTTGACGAGCTTGGGCGCGAGGCGCTGCACGGCTGGATCTTCGGAGGCTTCGATCCGGTCGACGAAAAGCTGGGCCGAAGAAAGGATATTCCGCAGGTCGTGGCTTACCTTGGCCACGCCTTCGCCCAGCTGTGCGAGCCGCTCGCGCTGGCGCAGGGCGGCGGTCAACTGCTGCTGCATCATCTGCAGCGCCTCTTCTGCCTCGCGCAGCTCGATCAGGCCGGCGGTCGGGGCGATGATCCGGCGGGCATCTTCCGGCGCCATGGCATAGCTTTGCATATGCCCCACAACGCCCTTGATAGGTTTCACAAGGAAGGCCCGCACCGCCACGAAGAGAAGCGCCCCGGTGATGATCGAGATCACCGCGGAGAGCATCAGGATATTCAAGCCATAGTCGATCATCGCGGTGCGGAGCGGCGCCTGTTCCATCGTCACCTCGATCTCTTGCCCGCCGCCCTGAACCGGCATCCCGATCACCCGGATCACCGGATCTCCCGGTTCGAACAGGGTCATCATCGCGTCACGCATCAGCGCCCATGCCGAAGCCCCACGCAGGTCATAGGTCGCCTCGACCGGCCCCGGCACTTCGGAGGAAAGGATCAGCTGGCGCACCTCGTCGCGGCGCAGAACCACGTTGAATACGCCAGCATTCTTCAGAAGCTCTTTCTCGAGATCCTCCGAGATCATGTCATCGGCCAGAAGCGAGAGTGAGGCGATCTGCGCCCGCTCGAGGCGGAGGAGGAGATAGTCTTGCCGAAAGCGGGCTACGGACGGCACGAAGATCAGCACCTCCGCCAGCATGACGAAGACGACCGTCAGAACCAGAAAACGCCCCGAGAGCGTGTTCAGCATTGTCCCTCCGCCTCTAGGGCAGCCACCTCTGAACGAAACGGGTGATCCGCTTGATCATACGGCTTTCGAATAGTCTCGGACCAAAATAGGCGCTCGCGGCCCGTTTGTTAATCTCGGCAAGGGTCGGATAGGGCAAGAAAGTGTTCGAGATCGCCGCCATCCCAAGGCCCGCCGAGATCGCCATCGCCCACATCGCGATGAGCTCGCCCGCCTCGGGTCCGACGATGCCCGCGCCAACAGGCTTGCCCTTGCGGACAATCACCTTGATCGCCCCCTCGGTCTGGCCCGCCGTTACCGCGCGGTCGCTCTTGTCGAACCCGACCTGAACCACCTCGATATCGCTTCCGAACTTGGCCCGTGCTTCGGCCTCGGTCAGGCCGACATGGGCGATCTCGGGGCTGGTGAAGGTCGCGCGGGGGATGTGGTCTTGCCGCTCGCGGGCCGGAAGGCCGAGCACCGCCGAGCGGACGACGATCCCCGCCTGATAGCCAGCCAGATGCGTGAAATGCCGCCGCCCGGCCACATCGCCGATGGCATAGACGCGGCGGTGGCCAGTGGTCTTGAGGTCGGGGCGAACCGCGATACCCGCAACGGGATCATAGGTGATTCCGGCTGCCTCGAGCCCAAGGCTCTGCACATTGGGGGCGCGACCCGCGGCAACGAGAAGGTGGGAGCCTTCAATGCGGCCCGCGACGGTCTCGACCCAAATCGCCCCTGCCTTGCCGCCGACCTTTGCGACGGGCGTGTTCTCATGGATCACAAGCCCGTCCTGCAGCAGCCGATCTACGACGATCTTGGCAAGCTCCGGCTCTTCCCGGCCCAGCGCCGTCTGCGCCTCGATGACCCTGACCTCGCACCCAAGTCGCAGATGCGCCTGTGCAAGCTCAAGGCCGATGGGGCCAGCGCCAATGACGATCAGGTGCTCGGGCTGGTCCTTCTGCTCGAAAATTGTCTCGTTCGTGAGGTAGGGCGTCCCCGCCAAACCCTCGATCGCCGGGATCATCGGCCGCGAGCCCGTTGCCACGACAAAGCGCCGCGCCTCGATCTCTGCCTCACCCGCCCGAACGGTCTTGGGGCCGACGAATGCGCCCCGCGCCCGGATCACGCGGACACCGAGCCCTTCAAACCGCTCTTGGCTGTCATGCAGCGCAATCGCAGTGATGGAGGCCCGCACATGGGCCATCGCCTCGGCATAGCTCGGGCGCGGCATGCGGGCCGAAGCCGCGAGCAGAGCCTTGGACGGCACGCAGCCGTGGTTGAGGCAATCGCCCCCCATCTCGCCCTCTTCGATGAGGACCACCCGCGCACCCATCTGTGCGGCGCCCGCCGCGACCGAAAGCCCCCCCGAGCCTGCGCCGATGATGCAGATATCTGTCTTAATGCGCTCCATCAGATCCGCGCGCCTCTCCGTCTGGCCCGAACAATGGCCGGGATCAAGGCGAGGATACACAAGCCAACGAGCGGCACCAGAACCGGCGCGGTGAAGATCACGCCGAGATCCGGCTCTGCACCGCTGGCGAAAACCTCGCCCAGACCGGAGCCGAGACTTGTGAATACGAAAGCGCCGGGCAGGATGCCGAGGAAGGTCGAGACCACAAAACGCGAGAGCGGCACATTGAGGAGAGCGGGAATCAAGTTGGCCACGAAAAACGGAACAGCAGGCACAAGGCGAATGAGAAACAGCATCGACCACTGATTCTCATCAAGCCCCGCCTTGATCCGCGCCACGCGCCCGCCATAGGCCTCAAGCCGCTTCGCCAGCCCGTCGCCCAGTCCGGCACGAACGGCCAGAAAGAGCGCGGTCGCTCCGATCGTCGCACCGGTCACGTTGAAAAGAACGCCAGGGAAGAGGCCGAAGAGATAGCCGCCAGCGAGAGTGATCATCAGGCCGCCGGGCAACGAAAAGGCGACGGCCAGAGCATAGGCTGCCACGAAACCGAGGGCGAAAGCCGGATAATTCTCATCCCGCAGGCCGTTCAGCCAATCGCGATTCTCGGCCAGCGCCGCAAAAGTCACCTCATCGCGCAGGAACACGACGCCGATAACGGCGACCGCTGCGATCGTAATCCAGGGCAGGTGGCGGAAAATCGGGGCGGGCAAGGCGAGGTCCGGTTTTTGATCTGTTCAAACCGACATGAACCAAAGAGGCCTTTCGCGCCAGTGGCTTCACAGGAGCTTGATTGCCCGTGCCCCTTTGCCGGTGTAAAAGCCCCCGACTGTAACAAACCGGCCCGGAAAAAACGCGCAAAGCGGTCGATTCTTCGCTCGGCTCGTGTTGACAGGCTCCCCGCCCGCCTCTATTGGCAGGGCTTCGAATGACACAGGCCTCGAATCCCGCCCACGAATCCCGCGATGTGCGGTTCGGCCTCAAGGATACGGAGAGAACGCGATGAAGCGCACGTTCCAACCCTCGAACCGGGTTCGCAAGGCCCGTCACGGCTTCCGCGCCCGCATGGCGACCAAGGGTGGCCGCAAGGTGCTTAACGCCCGTCGCGCCCGCGGCCGCAAGGTCCTGAGCGCCTGATAGCGTTTGGGTGTGGCCATGACCACGCCAGAAGCTGAAAAGCCTGAAACCGCCGAGGCCACGCCTGCGGCGGTTTTCGTTCGCCCCGAGATCATGACCAAGCGCGCGGATTTCCTTGCCGCCGCGCAGGGACGCCGGATGGCGCTTCCCGGATTTCACCTTCAGGCGCGGTTTCGCGATGATGGCCTCGAGGCTGTCCGCGTGGGCTTTACCTGCTCCAAGAAGGTCGGCAATGCCGTGGCCCGCAACCGTGCCAAGCGCCGTCTGCGGGAAATCGCGCGGCTGGTGCTGCCGTCTTGCGCGAGGCCCGGCTGGGATTATGTATTGGTTGGCCGCCGCGATGCGACCGCGGCCGCCGATTTCGCTCAGATGCAGAGCGATTTGAAAGCCGCGCTTCGGAAGATCCACAAATGACCCCGCTCGCCTGGATCCTGTCACTTCCTGTCAAGGGCTACCGTTTGGCCTTTAGCCCCTGGGTCGGGCACGGCTGCCGCTATCAGCCGACCTGCAGCGCCTATGCGCTCGAGGCGCTGGAAAAGCACGGCGGCGTCAAGGGCGGCTACCTCGCTGCGCGGCGCATCCTGCGCTGTCATCCCTTGGGCGGATCGGGCATCGACAACGTGCCGGATTGACCTTGGGCCAAGGGCGCGGTCTTGTCCCTGAAAAGGACCGCCGATGCTGACGCCCCAAGCCACCGTCGAAGAAACCCGCACCAAGTTTCGCTGGGATATCCCCGCACGCTATAACATCGGTGTCGATATCTGCGACAAATGGGCGGACCGCGAGCCGGAGCGGATCGCTCTGATCGATGTGGGGTCGGATGGGATCGCGACCGAAGTCTCCTTCGGCGCCCTCAAAGCCCGCTCCAACCAGCTGGCGAACGCGATTTCCAAGTCGTGCCAGCAGGGCGACCGGATCGCAGTTCTCCTGCCACAGGGCGTCGAGACCGCGCTGGCCCATATCGCCGCGCTGAAAATGGGCTGCATCTCGCTGCCGCTTTTCACGCTCTTTGGGCCGGATGCCCTTTTGCATCGACTCAAGGATTCGGGGGCAAAGGTCGTCATTACCAACGCCATAGGCGCGGCCAAAATCGCCGCGCTTCGGGGTCAATTGCCAGCGCTTGAGCGGGTTCTCTGCATTGAGGCGTCACAGGGCGCTGAGGATTTCCATGCCGCGATAGCGGGCGAGAGCACCGATTTCAGCCCCGTCGACACAGCCGCCGATGATCCTGCCATCCTGATCTATACTTCCGGCACCACCGGCAACCCTAAAGGCGCCCTGCACGCCCACCGTGTCCTTCTCGGCCATCTGCCGGGGGTCGAGATGAGCCACGATTTCTTCCCCCAACCCGGCGACCGGATCTGGACGCCCGCCGACTGGGCGTGGATCGGCGGGCTTCTCGACGTCTTGATGCCCGCCCTGCATCATGGGATCACCGTGGTCTCTCGGCGGATGCCCAAGTTTTCCGCTGTGGAGGCCTTCGACCTGATGCGCCGCTTTGGCGTCCGCAACGCCTTCCTGCCGCCCACTGCGCTCAAGATCATGCGCCAAGCCCCTGCCGAGGCATCCCTTGGCCTCAGCCTGCGCTCTGTCGCCTCGGGCGGCGAGACGCTCGGGGCCGAGCTGATCGACTGGGGCCGCGCCACCTTTGGCTGCACGATCAACGAATTCTACGGCCAGACTGAGTGCAACATGATCGTCTCCTCCTGCGCCGCCCTTGCGCCCGCCGAGCCGGGGGTGATGGGGTTTGCCGTGCCGGGGCATGAGGTCGAGGTCTTGAACGAGGCCGAGAAGCGCCTCTGCGCCATTGGCAAGGAAGGGGCCATTGCGGTCAGGGCGCCCGATCCGGTGATGTTCCTTGAGTATTGGAACAAGCCCGAGGCGACTGCGGCCAAATTCCTGACCATCGCTGGTGAAAAATGGCTCCTGACCGGCGACCGAGGCGCCAAGACGTCCTCGAGCCGTATCCGTTTCATCGGTCGCGACGACGATGTGATCTCGTCGGCCGGCTACCGGATCGGCCCGGCCGAGATCGAGGATTGCCTTCTCACCCACCCCGCCGTCGGGCTTGCCGGCGTGATCGGCGCGCACGATCCGATCCGCGGGCAAGCCGTTTGGGCCTATGTCCAGCTGGCGAGCGGTTTCGTCCCCTCCGACACCCTCGCCGCCGAGATCGCCGCCCACGTCAAATCGCGCCTTTCCGCCCATGAATACCCCCGAGCGGTCCGCTTTATCGACGCCATGCCGATGACCACCACAGGCAAGATCATCCGCGGCGCGTTGCGCGCCCTTGCTGCACAGGAACAAAGCGACTAGATCGGGCGCCATGCTTGACGATCTTGACGATATCCATCCGCTCTTTCACGGCGCTCCCAAGAGCACCGAGTTCAAGAAGCTGCGTAAACGCATCGTCCAGAACGTCCGCGAGGCGATCGAGCAATACGGGATGATCGAGCGCGACGCGCGCTGGCTTGTCTGCCTGTCGGGCGGGAAAGACAGCTATACGCTTCTCGCTGTGCTCTACGAGCTGAAATGGCGCGGGCTTCTGCCGGTCGGCCTTCTGGCCTGCAACCTCGATCAGGGCCAACCCGGCTTTCCGGCGACCGTTCTGCCCGAGTTTCTCTCGAAAATGGGCGTGCCGCACCGGATCGAATACCAAGACACCTATTCCATCGTCGTCGACAAAGTGCCGGCGGGCCGCACCTATTGCGCCCTCTGCTCGCGGCTGCGGCGCGGCAATCTCTACCGGATCGCCCGCGAAGAGGGCTGCTCGGCGGTCGTCCTCGGCCATCACCGCGACGATATCCTCGAGACCTTCTTCCTCAACCTCTTCCACGGTTCGCGGCTGGCCACCATGCCGCCTAAGCTCGTGAACGAAGATGGCGATCTTTTCGTTTATCGCCCGCTGGCGCATGTAGCCGAAGAGGATTGCGAGAAATTTGCCCGCTCTATGAACTATCCGATCATTCCTTGCGATCTCTGCGGCTCGCAAGACGGGCTCCAGCGCCAGCAGGTCAAGGGCATCCTCGACCAGTGGGAAAAGAACGCGCCGGGGCGGCGGCAAAAGATGTTTCGGGCGCTGATGAACACGCGGCCCTCACACCTGCTCGATCCTTCGATCTTCGATTTCAAAGGGCTGACAATCGGCCCCCGCAAGGAAGCCGACAAAAGCGGCATCCCCGACCTCGGCTAGACCCCGCTCAGGCCTTGCTGCAAAAGGGCCGCAGGCCGGATATCCCTGAAAACCGCTTGACCTTTCGGCCTATGGGATGTTGAACCGCCCTGACCTTTGAACGGTAAAATGGCGGCTCCTATGGACGATCAGAACAAGAACCTATTCCTGGCGACAGCATTGAGCTTCGTCGTCATCCTTGCATGGTTCTGGATGTTCCCACCCGAAGAGCCGCAGACCACGGTTGATCCGGCTGCGGCAACGCAGGAATTGGCCGCGGCTGACGCGACCACGTCCAGCGCCGGTGCTGTCGAGGCAACCGCTGCCGCCCCGACCGACGCGGTGGCCGTTGAAGCCGACGCCCCGCGCGTGGCCATCGAAACCCCTGAGCTTTCGGGTTCGATCTCGCTTCTCGGTGGCCGCATCGACGACGTATATCTCAGCCAGTATCGCCTGACCCTCGACGACGATGCCGAGACCGTTCGCCTCCTCCGCCCCGTGGGCGAGGAAGACGCCTACTACGCCAGCTTCGGCTGGGCCGCCGCCGAGGGCGTCGCCGCCGACGCCGTTCCCGGCCCCGATACGCTCTGGAGCCTCGAGGCTGGCACCACGCTGACCCCGGAAACCCCCGTGACGCTGGCTTGGGACAACGGCGCGGGCCAGATCTTCCGCACCGTGATCTCGGTCGACGACAAATTCATGTTCACCTTCGTCCAGTCGATCGAGAACACTGGCGCAAGCGCGGTTTCCGCCCGCCCCTATGGCATCCTACGTCGCGTGACCGAGCCGAACGACCTCAAGAATTTCTTCGTTCTGCACGAAGGCCTCGTGCGCGTTTCGGACGGCATTCTCGATCAGGCGAAATACAAGGCGATCCGCGATTACACGGTTGATGCCCGCGAGCGCACTCAGGCCGAGCGCGTCGACGTTACCGAAGGCGGCTGGATCGGCTATACCGACCATTACTGGATGACGACGATCATCCCCTCGGCCGGCGCGTTCCGCTCGGTTTCCAAATACTTCGAGTCGCGCGATCTCTATCAGGCCGAAGCCGTGATGGAGCCCCAGACCGTCGCCGCCGGTGGCAGCACCTCGGTCGAGACGCGCCTCTTTGTCGGCGCCAAGGAATGGGAAGCGATCCGCGAATACCAGGACGATGCCGGCGTCGAGAAGTTCATCGACTCGATCGACTGGGGCTGGTTCTTCTTCTTCACCAAGCCGATCTTCTGGCTTTTGCACGTTCTGCACGGCCTCATCGGAAACATGGGCTGGGCCATCATGGCGCTAACCCTCGTGCTCAAGATTCTCGTCCTGCCGCTGGCCTATAAATCCTATGTCTCGATGGCGCGGATGAAGGAAATCCAGCCCGAGATGGAGAAGCTCAAAGAGCGCGCCGGTGACGACCGTCAGGCGATGCAGCAGGGTATGATGAAGCTCTACAAGGACAACAAGGTGAACCCCGCTTCGGGCTGCCTACCGATCCTGATCCAGATCCCGATCTTCTTCTCGCTCTACAAGGTGATCTTCGTCACCATCGAGCTTCGCCACCAGCCCTGGCTTGGCTGGATCCGCGACCTTTCGGCGCCGGATCCGTCGTCGATCCTCAACCTCTTCGGCCTCTTCTCCTGGGCAACGCCCCAGCCCGGAAGCCTGTTCTTCCTCTTCTCGCTGGGCGTCCTGCCGATCCTTCTCGGTATCTCGATGTGGCTGCAGCAGAAGCTGAATCCCGCCCCGACCGATCCGACCCAGAAGATCGTTTTCGCCTGGATGCCATGGGTCTTCATGTTCATGCTTGGCTCGTTCGCCAGTGGCCTTGTGCTCTACTGGATCACCAACAACATGATCACCTTCGCGCAGCAGTACATTATCATGCGCAGCCATGGGCATAAGCCGGACGTTTTCGGCAATATCCTAAGCGGCCTGAAACGCAAACCTGCGCTGGCGAACAGCAACAAGAAGCCGGACGGCAAGTAATGGCGCGGGTCGCCGCTCTTTGGCGGCATCCGATCAAAAGCCACGGCCGCGAGGCGCTGGATAGCGTTGCCCTCGCGGCTGGCCGGCCCTTCCCTTGGGATCGGCGCTGGGCCGTTGTCCATGATGCGGCGGCGGACGATGCCTCGACAGGCTGGATCCCCTGCCAGAACTTCATGATCGGCACCCGCACGCCGGGCCTTGCCGGCATCTGGGCGCGGCTAGACCCAGACGCAGGGCGCATCACGCTGTCCCATGCCGATTTGGGCGAAATCAGCTTCTCGCCCGACGATGCCGAGGATCAGGCCCGCTTCCTCGACTGGGTCATGCCCCTTTGCCCCGAAACCCGCGCGCGCCCTGCGGCTGTCGTCGCTTTGCCTGATCGCGGTTGGACCGATACCGATTATCCGTCGGTGACGCTAATGAACACCGCCTCGCACCGCGCCGTGGAAGAGCGTCTTGGCCGCCCGCTGGAGAAAGAACGCTGGCGCGGCAATATCTGGTTTGACGGGCATACGGCCTTTGAAGAGCTCGACTGGATCGGCAAGCGCCTTCGGGTCGGCACAGCCATCTTCGAGGCGCGCGAGCCGGTCAAACGCTGCCTCCATACCGCCGCCAACCCTCGGACCGGCGCGCGCGACGCCGACACACTCGGCGCGCTTGATGCGGGCTGGGGCCATCGGAACTTTGGCATTTACACAGAAGTCGTGCAGGATGGGGCCGTGGCCCTCGGAGACGAACTGGAGATCCTGAATTGAACCTGACCTTCCCCGAGGCCGAAGCCCCCGACGATGAGGCCCGCGAGATCGGCCGCAAGCTGTTTGCCGGCCAGACCGAGTTTCTCAAAGGCGTTGTCGCCATGTCCGGGATGCCGCCCGCCGACCGGATCGAGGTCTGCTTTGCGGGGCGCTCGAACGTCGGCAAATCAAGCCTCATCAACGCGCTGACCGGCCGCAAGGGCCTAGCGCGTGCCTCCAACACGCCGGGGCGCACGCAAGAGATCAACTTCTTTACCGTGACCGAGGCGCATTATCTTGTCGACCTTCCCGGCTATGGCTTTGCCAATGCGCCGCTCGCGGTTGTGCAGAAATGGCAAAAGCTTCTGAAATCCTATCTCTCGGGCCGCCCCACCCTGCGCCGCGTCTTCGTCCTGATCGACGCCCGCCACGGCGCCAAGGCCGTTGACGAAGAGATTATGGGCCTTCTCGACAAATCGGCTGTGACCTTTCAGGTGGTGATGACCAAGACCGACAAGGTCAGCAAAGCCGAGCTTGCCAAATCGCTCGACATCACGCGGGCGTCGCTGGCCAAACATTCTGCGGCATTCCCCGAGATCGTTCTGACCTCTTCGGAAAAGAGCGACGGGATCGAGACACTTCGCGCTATCATTGCAACCATCGACTAACCCGCAGAAGGGGATCAGAGGGTGAGGAAACAAGACATGAACCGAGACTGGATCGCCACCGCCCGGACCCTTTCCGAGGCCCTGCCGTTCCTCCAGCGCTATTCCGGGGCGATTGTCGTCGTAAAATTCGGCGGCAACGCGATGGGCGACGCCGAGGCCATGGCCGAATTTGCCCGCGATATCGTCTTGATGCGGCAGGTGGGGGTCAATCCGGTTGTCGTTCATGGCGGCGGTCCGATGATCAATGATCTTCTGAACCGTCTTGGCATCAAATCCGAATTCGTGCGCGGCAAGCGCGTGACGGATCAGGCCACGGTCGAGGTGGTCGAGATGGTCCTCACCGGCCTTGTCAACAAGCGCATCGTTCAGGCGATCATGGATGAAGGCGGCCGCGCCGTGGGCCTTTCCGGCAAGGACGACGATCTGATGGTCTGCGAGGCGGACGATCCCGAACTGGGCTTTGTCGGCCGCCCGATCGAGATAAACGTGCAGGTGCTGCGCGATCTCTTTACTGCCGGGATCATTCCGGTAGTTGCCCCTGTCGCCACCGGCATGGACCCGCTTGAGACCTTCAACGTCAACGGCGATACCGCCGCTGGCGCCATTGCTGGCGCCCTCAAGGCCGACCGCCTACTTCTTCTGACCGATGTGCCGGGTGTCAAGGATGCCTCGGGCGAGATTGTCACCCAGCTCAGCCCCGAGCAGGTCAAGGCGATGATCGCCGATGGCACCATCTCGGGCGGCATGATCCCCAAGACCGAGACGGCGCTGAAGGCTATCGAAGATGGGGTGCGCGCCGTGGTCATCCTCGACGGTCGCCTTCCCAACGCGGCACTCCTCGAGCTTTTCACCGAACATGGCGCGGGCTCGATCATCCGCTCGACCGAACCGCGCGTAAAGCCCAAGCATAAATGACCGATCTCGCCGGCATCATCGCTCTTGCCAGCCTCAACGGGCTTTTCGTGGCGGGCGTGGTGCCGGATGGAGAGGACATAATCATCATCCTCTCGCCCGCCGAACCAGATTTCTGGCCGCACCTGAAAGGGCAGCCGGAATATTCCGACGGCCAGCCCGATCCCATTGACCGATGGAGCCTGCGGGTGATCGGCGAGATGGCCGAGGCATTGGGCGGCGAGGCAGTCCTGCCGCACCATGGCCCGCCCTATGCGCCGTTCTACAGCTGGGCGCTGGCCTCGGGCCGATTCTGGGCCTCGCCCGTCATGCTCCTCGTCCATGCAGAGGCGGGCCTCTTCGCCTCGATGCGCGGCGCGATCCGGCTGCGCGGCAAGATCGACCTGCCCGCCGCCAAGCGGCCTTGCGACAATTGCGTTGACAAGCCTTGCCTAGCCGCCTGCCCTGCGGGTGCCCTCACCGGCGAGGGCTATGACGTGCCCGCCTGTCACGCCCATCTCGACACCGCCGCAGGGCGCGACTGCTTCGAAGTCGGCTGCCTCGTCCGCCGCGCCTGCCCAATCGGGCAAGGCCGCCGCAGCGCAGAGCAATCGGCCCATCATATGAGGCATTTCCACAAATGACCCTGCGCCTCATACTGACTCGCCATGCCAAGTCCGGCTGGGACGATCCCGACTTAGAGGATTTCGACCGCCCGCTGACCGAGCGCGGGCGCCGCTCGGCCACGGCGATCGGACGCTGGCTTTGGGAAAAGGGCTATCGGCCCGACCTGATCCTCTGCTCCGCCGCCGAACGGACGAGGGCGACGCTCGACCTGATCCTTGCCGAATGGCCCGAGCGCCTCGAGGTGAGCTATCGTCAGGCGCTCTATCACGCCTCTGCGCGGGGTATCCATGATGTGGTGGCGGGGACCGATGCCCAAACGGTCATGGTCGTCGGCCACAACCCCGGTATCGGCACGCTGGCCTGCTGCATGGTCGCCAAGCGGCCCGACCATCCTGATTTCGGCCGCTACCCGACGGGCGCGACCGCAATTCTCGATTTCAAGGCCGAGGAGTGGCGCAGCATCAAACCCGGCAGCTGCGCCGATTTCATCGTGCCGCGCGGCCTGTTGAAGGATACCGAAAACGACTAAGGGCGCGCGGTCTCCCGCACGCCGCCATAGTCCATTCCCGAAAGATCAGTGACCGAGAATCTGGCTCAGGAAGAGCTTGGTCCGGTCGTTCTGCGGGTTCTTGAAGAACTCTTCCGGCTCGTTCTGTTCGACGATCTGGCCCTGATCCATGAAGATCACGCGGTTGGCGACCTGACGGGCAAAGCCCATCTCGTGGGTCACGCAGAGCATGGTCATACCATCTTCCGCTAGCTCGATCATGGTGTCGAGAACCTCTTTGATCATCTCGGGGTCGAGTGCCGAGGTCGGCTCGTCGAAAAGCATGATGCGCGGCTTCATGCAGAGCGAACGGGCGATGGCCACACGTTGCTGCTGACCGCCCGAAAGCTGCCCTGGGTATTTGTGGGCCTGCTCGGGGATTTTCACTTTCTCAAGGAAGTGCATGGCGATTTCCTCGGCCTCGCGCTTGGGCGTCTTGCGGACCCAGATCGGCGCAAGAGTACAGTTCTCAAGGATCGTCAGATGCGGAAAGAGGTTGAAGTGCTGAAACAGCATACCAACCTCGGAGCGGATCTTGTCGATGTTCTTGAGGTCCGAGGAAAGCTCGGTCCCATCAACAATGATCGAACCTGCCTGATGTTCTTCCAGACGGTTGATGCAGCGGATCAGCGTCGATTTACCGGATCCCGAAGGTCCGCAGACCACGATACGTTCGCCACGATTTACGGTCAGGTTAATATCGCGGAGGACGTGGAAGCTTCCAAACCACTTGTTCATGTTCATGATCTGGATCGCGACCTCATCCGTAACCTGCATGTGGCTGCGGTCTATTTCGCGGTCGATAGCGAGTTCGGACATGACAAGTCTCCCTTAACGATGTTCACGCTGGAGTTTTTTCTCCAGGTAAAGTGAGTAGCGGCCCATGCTGTAGCAGAAGATGAAGAACATCAGGCCGATGAAGATGAAAAGCTCCCAATAGATGCCCTGCCAATCGGTCGAGGCCCGGATCGCACCAGCAAGGCCGATAGGATCAAGAAGACCGATGAATACTACCAGCGTCGTATCTTTGAAAAGTCCGATGAAGGTGTTGACGATACCGGGGATCGAGATCTTGAGCGCCTGCGGTAGAATGATGAGGCGCATTGAAAGCCAATAATCCAAACCAAGCGCGTCTGCGGCCTCATACTGCCCCCTGGGAAGCGCGGCCAAACCGCCACGGATGACCTCGGCGATATAAGCAGCCGAGAAGAGGGTCACCATGATGATCACCCGCAGCATCAGGTCAAAATTCGTGCCCGGGGGCAGGAAGTAGTTGAGCAGAAGCGACGCGGTGAAGAGCCACGCAATCAGAGGAACGCCGCGGATAACCTCGATGAACCCGACCGAAACATATTTGATCAGGAAGAGGTTTGACTGACGGCCCAAAGCCAGAAGGATGCCCAGCGGCAGCGACAGAACGATGCCTGCGATACCGATGATCACGGACAGGGTGAAGCCACCGAATTCCTTGGATTGGACCTTGGGAAGCTCGATCGGGATAATGCCGCTAAACGCGCCGGAAACCGGACCGTGCAGAACGCTCCAATAGAGAATCGGCGCCGCAATTGCAGCAAGAATTGCCAATAGGCTCGATCCAATCGAGGAGGACACCACGCGGTAGGCGATGAACCCTGCCACGAAGCCAAGCGCCACAGACACTGCCACCCAGATTGAGCCGCCCCAAAGCAGCCAGACCAGAACGAAGGGCGCCGCAGCGGTTCCCAAGAGAAGCTTTCGGGGCAGTGCCGCGAAGAGGACCGGCATTATCGACCCAAGGAATAGGAACAGCGCCAAGATTGGCCGCCAATACCCATCACTGGGATAGAAGCCGAAGAGGAGCTGTTGCCAGCGGTCAGAAATGACCGCGAAACAAGCCGCGGATGCCCCTTCTCCAAGGGTAGCATCCCTGATCTCGCGGCATTCGTTCAAGGAACCGCCGCTCCAGATCGAATTATAGAACCACGGGAACAGATGGCTGACTACAGTCCAGACGAACCAGACCGACAGGATAGTCAGGATCGCGTTGAGCCAGCTTGAGAACAGGTTCTCACGCAGCCAGCGGATCACCCCAGTCTGACCCAGAGGAGGATCTTGCGGAGCCAGCATTTCCTCGCGGACATAGCTAAGGTTTGCGTTGGTCACTTCAGCGCTCCTTCAGCTTCATGCGGTTATTGTAGATGTTCATCACGCTTGAGATCATCAGACTTGCCGTCAGATAGAACAGCCCCAGAAGAAGCATCCCCTCAAGTTCGCGGCCGGTCTGGTTGATCGTAATGCCGCCAAGGGTGGCGCGAACGTCCATGTAGCCAACCGCGATCGCCAGAGACGAGTTCTTCGTGAGGTTGAGAAACTGCGAAATCAGCGGCGGAATGATCACACGCATTGCCTGCGGCAGGATCACGAGGTTCATGGTCCGGTTCGGGCGCAGGCCAAGGGCAAAGGCTGCCTCGGTTTGGCCCTTGCTGACGGCAAGGATGCCCGCGCGAACGATCTCGGCGATGAAGGCGCCTGTATAGAGCGAAAGCGCAAACCACAGGGCGATCAACGAATTCCTGATCTGTAGGCCGCCCTGGAAGTTGAAGCCTCCAAGTTCGGGGTATTCCAGCGTCACCGGATGACCAAGCACAAAGTAGAACAGCGTGACCGGAACAATAAGGAGACCCAGCGAAACCCAGAAGACGGGAAGGATATCGCCTGTCTGCTCTTGCCGCTTGCGCGCATAGCGCCGGAAAGCCCATATCCCAATAAGCGAGAGCACAAAGATGGCGCCCAAAATCATCGATCCGTCATGCCAGATCGGTTTGGGGATAAAGACGCCTCGGTTGGTGATCGCCATCGTGTCGCCGAGAAGCATTGACGCCGAGCCGCCCTCGCGGAAATCGCGGGGCTGTGGCGTGCTTTCGGTCATCAACGCGAAAATAAGCACGATCCACAACAGAAGCGGAACGTTGCGAAGAGCCTCGACGTAAACAGCCATCAGGCGCGATACGACCCAGTTTTTCGATAGCCTGAGAACGCCAACAAGAACGCCGATCACAGTTGCAACGATGCAGCCCAGAAAGGCCACGAGCAACGTGTTCAGAATGCCGACAATCGCAGCACGGCCATGCGAACTTTGCGAGCTGTATTCGATGAGGCGCTGGTTGATGTCATACCCCGCCGGCGTCGACAGGAATCCGAAATCGAAATCCTTTCCCAGCGCCGATAGGTTTTGAACGGTGTTGGAGACAAGCCACGAGAACGACAACATCAACAGGATGAAGGCCACCACCTGGATGGTCAATGATCTGTAGCGCGTATCATAGAGAAGTTGGCTCAGCCGGAAGGAATCCTTCGGCACATCAACGGAAATTGTCATTTTAACTCCCCGGCTCCCTGGTGCGACGTTTGACCCGAGGAAATGGGCGTCGCTAGTCGTGGGACATGCCAAAAGGCACTCTGTTATTGAGAAAGGGCGCGGCATTGCCGCGCCCTTTCCAGAATCAAAGCTTAGCGGAACGGCGGCGAGTACAGCAGACCGCCGTTGGTCCACAGAGCGTTAAGGCCACGGGCCAGACCGATCGGGGTGCTCGAGCCGATATTGCGCTCGAAGCTCTCGCCATAGTTACCACCAGCGGCGATTGCCTTGACGGCCCAGTCAGCGCTCAGACCGAGCATAGCGCCAAGTTCACCTTCGGTGCCGAGCAGGCGGTTGACTTCCGGGTTATCGCCTGCAGCAGCAGCATGCTCAGCAACGTTGGCGGAGGTCACGCCAAGCTCCTCAGCGGTGATCAAGGCGTTGAGGGTCCAGCGGACGATATCGCCCCACTGGTTATCGCCATGGCGAACCAGCGGCGCGAGCGGCTCTTTCGAGATGATTTCCGGCAGGATGATGTGATCAGCCGGGTTCTCGAAGGTGGCGCGCGAAGCAGCAAGGCCCGAAGCGTCGGTGGTGTATGCGTCACAGGCACCAGCGTTGTATTGCTGGAGAGCTTCAGCGTTGGTCTCGATCGGAACCGGCTCGTAGCTGATGTTGTTCGAGCGGAAGAAGTCCGCAAGGTTCAGCTCGGTGGTGGTGCCGGTCTGGATACAGACGGTCGCACCATCAAGGTCCTTGGCCGAAGAAACGCCGAGCGAAGTTGGAACCATGAAGCCCTGGCCGTCATAGTAGTTAGTGCCGGCAAATTCGAACTTCAGGTCGACGTCGCGCGAGAAGGTCCAGGTGGTGTTACGAGCCAGCATATCGACCTCGCCCGAGGCGAGAGCGGTGAAGCGGGTCTGGCCAGTGGTCGGCACAAACTCGACAGCCATCGGGTCGCCAAGAACAGCGGCTGCCACGGCGCGGCACATATCAACGTCAAAGCCTTGCCAGACGCCGTTGGCGTCCGGGGCAGCAAAACCGGCCAAGCCGGTCGAGACGCCACAGTTCAGCTTACCGCGCGCAAGAACATCGTCGAGTGTCGAAGCCGAAGCCGCAGTGGCAGCGAGACCCGCGACGGTCAGCGCTCCCAAAAAAATAGTTTTTTTCATTTTTACCTCTTCCTGAGTTGCCGCACCCTCCCTGGCGCGGTTTCTTTCAACAAGGCCAAGGGAGGCCGAGTGATACAATGAGACGGGATTTCTCCCCTCAGCGCAGCAAGACTGGTCGGAATCCCACAGGGGGTCAAGTGCTATGGCGCCAAAATTGGCTCCGAATCCAAGGCCATTCAGACCGAAAAGCCGAGTTAATCGGTCAATTTTCCCGTCAGTGGGAAAAAGCGAGCATTTCCAGAATCAGAGCAGCGCTCAGAAAGGCCCACTCTTTCGCCAAAGACGCGGCCGCGGCTTCCTCGTCATGGCCCCATTGTTCGATCTGAAACTCTTCGTCGATTCGAGAGAGTGCCCATGCCGTTTGCGAAGAAAGATGGCGGTGTAAAACCGCAAGCGCGAGAACGAGAGAGCCCGAGATTGTCACCAGATCATGAAGTGCTGCGACCCCAAATGAATCGAGTCGTTCGATCTCGTTGGCCAACTTGGCAAGGCTTTGAGCGGGTTGTTCGACGTGCATGACCCCTTGGCCGCTTGCCAGTGGCGCGGCGAGTTGCTGGTCACACCAGCTCAGGATCGGATCCCACGCCGATGCCTGACGCTGGACAAGCTCCTGCGGGCCGATTGCGCGGTAGCATAGCAGGTCATGCCCGCCGTAATCGGCAAGCATCCGGCACACCTCGGCCTTTTGCGGCGTCACCTTGTCGATCGCGGCATTGGCCGAGCGCGTCACCGGCATCGTGCGGGGATCGACCTCTTTCTCCTGCGCCTGCCATTCGGCGGCGATGGCTTCGGCCATGGCGCGGGTCGGAACAACAAGCCGCGCCTTGGCGGGCGTCTTGACCGCACGACCATCGAGGAGAACGGTGAAGCCGCCTTCGGCCTCAACAACCGTGGCCTCTTTCCAGAACCGTTTGGGTTTCCAGTTGCTCATAGATTTGGTCCGATCAGTTGGTCGATCACGTTTGGAAGTTCGTCGAAATGCCTCAGGATCGCGTCGGCCGCAAGCCTTTCGACGGGGTGAAACCCCCAGCAAACGCCCACCCCGCGCACCGAAGCCGCTCGCGCCATTTCCATATCAAAGCTGGTATCGCCGACCATCGCAGCCCGCGCCGGGGCGACACCGGTCTCGGCCAGCGCGGCGAGGATCATTGAAGGGTCGGGCTTGGAGGGGTGATCGTCGGCGCATTGGATGCTGTCGAACATACCCTCCAGCCCATGCGCTTCGATCAACCCATCGATCCCCCGCCGCGATTTTCCGGTGGCAAGCGCCAGCGCCGTGCCGGGATCGGAACGGAGCCGCTCAAGCACCTCACGCGCACCGGCATAGAAGGGGCTGGTGACCGCATCGCCCAGCCGCAGCCGCCCCTCGCGATAGGCGCCGCGATAGAGCGCGAGCGCCGTGGTCTGCGTTTCTGCGTCGGCTTCGGGCAAGAGGATCGGGATGATCTTTTCAAGTGACAGGCCGGTGAGCGAGATCACCCGCTCCTGCGGCGGCAGGGGGTGGCCTATTCCTTCAAACATCGCCTGAAACGTTGCCCAAAGGTGCGCACGGCTATCGACGAGCGTGCCATCGACGTCAAAGATCACCAGACGGCGATCAGGCATCGGGCATGTTGAAGGGATCGAGCGGCGCGTGGGTGACATCCCAGCCGACGTAATCCCACGTCTGCTGCATATGCGGCGGCAGCGGCGCGGTGATAGTGATCTCTTTCTTGGTGATCGGATGCTCGAAGATGATCGTCCGCGCGTGCAGGTGCAGCTTGTTCGAGATCCCGTCGCCGCCGATCCCCGCGCCCCAGCCATCGCCAAGGTTTTCCTGCTGCGAGCCGCCATATTTGCCATCGCCGAGGATCGGGTGGCCGATCTCGGCGATATGGGCGCGAAGCTGGTGGGTGCGGCCGGTGATCGGCACCAGGGCAAGCCAGGCCATGCGGCTGCCCAGATTGGTCAGCACGGCATAGTCAGTATGGGCGCGTTTAGCGCCTTCGGTCGTAGCCACCTCATTCGGGTGAATACAGCGCATCTTCTCGGCCTCGCCGCCACGTCCGCGGCCCGGAGCCTTCACGAGGCCATATTTGATCGAGCCCGCCCGCGGATAGGGAACGCCGGCAACCGCCGCCCAATAGATCTTGCGCACGTTGCGATGCCTGAGCGCCTCGGACAGCGCCCGCGCCACGCGGTCGGTGCGGGCGAGAAGAAGAACGCCCGAGGTATCCTTGTCGAGCCGGTGCACGAGCTTGGGACGATCTTTGTAGCCGAACATCAAGGCCTCGGTCAGGCCATCGACGTGGCGATCCCCCTGCCCCGAGCCGCCTTGGCTCGGCAGGCCCGAGGGCTTGTTGAGGGCGATGATATGCTCGTCTTTCCAGATCACGCAGGCCTTGATCATCTCCGCATCAGACTTGGTGATCTTGCGGACATATTTCGGCGCGGGCGTTTCCGCCTCTTCGCCCAAGGGCGGAATGCGGACCTTTTGCCCCGCCTCAAGGCGGGTGGCGGTTTTGACCCTGCCGCCATCGACGCGCAGCTCGCCCTTGCGACACATCTTTTCGATGCGGCCCTGCGTCAGAAGCGGGAAATGCTTGCGCATCCAGCGATCGAGCCGCTGATCGCCCTCGTCTTCGCCGACGATCTTGGTTTGAACTCCGCTCATGCGAAAACCCCCCGCGCAACAGCTATTCCGGCGATCAGGCCCGCAATCCCGAGCACCACCGAGCCGAACACATAGCCCCCCGCCTGAAGATAGGCGCCCCGCTCATAAAGCGTGTAGGCATCGAGCGAGAAGGCAGAAAAGGTCGTATAGCCACCCAGAACGCCGGTCATCAGAAACGGCGCAATGCGCGTGCCCCCCTTGTGGGCGAGGATCACCACCAGCGCCCCCATCAGGAACGATCCAAAGAGGTTGGCCGCGACCGTCCCCCACGGGAAACCCGGCCCCACGAGGCGCATCACGGCCACGTTGGTCAGATAGCGCCCGGATGCGCCGATTGCGCCGCCGAGGGCCACGGAGAGAAGGCTTGTCATCATGGCTGTCCCTTGGCCCCTCCGGCCCGCAGAGTCAATTGCGGCGCTTGTCCGATTGGCGTTTGGCGCGCAGGCCCGCGAAGAAATCGACCCGTTTCTTCAGCTCGCGCTCAAACCCGCGATCGACCGGCTGATAATAGACCGGACGCTTCATCGTCTCGGGGAAATAGTTTTGCCCCGAGAATCCGTCCTCAGCATCGTGGTCATAGGCATAGCCCGCGCCATAGCCCTGCTGCTCCATGAGCCGCGTCGGCGCGTTGAGGATATGCTTGGGCGGTGGCTCCGATCCTGTCTTGCGCGCCGCGTCCATCGCTGCTTTGAAGCCCACGTAGCCCGCGTTGGATTTCGGCGCGAGTGCGAGATAGATCACCGCCTGCGCCAGCGCGAGCTCGCCCTCGGGGCTGCCGAGGCGCTCGTAGGTTTCCCAGGCGTGCAGGCAGATCGTCTGCGCCTGCGGGTCGGCCAGCGCGATATCCTCGACAGCCATCCGCGTGAGGCGGCGGGCGAGAAAGCGGGGGTCTTCACCCCCTGCCAGCATCCGCGAGAACCAATAGAGCGCAGCATCGGGATCCGAGCCGCGGATGGATTTGTGGAGCGCAGAGATGAGGTTGTAATGCTCGTCGCCCGACTTGTCGTATTTCGCGGCCCGCTTCATCAGGCGCTTGGTCAGCGCCTCGGTGCCGAGCTTGCCGTCGATCTTCCACGCGGTGACCTGTTCGATCAGGTTGAGCAGTGCCCGCCCGTCGCCATCGGCCATCTCCAAGAGCGCCTCACGCGCAGGGCCATCGAGCGGCAGGGCGCGGCCAAGCTCATGTTCGGCGCGTTGGGCAAGGCGTTCGAGATCGGCCAGCGTCAGGCGGTTCAGGACCAAGACCTGCGCGCGGCTCAGAAGAGCGGCGTTCAGCTCGAAGCTTGGGTTCTCGGTTGTGGCGCCGACAAGGAGGATGGTGCCGTCTTCCATATGCGGCAGGAAACCGTCTTGCTGCGCCTTGTTGAAGCGGTGGATCTCGTCGACGAACAGGAGCGTGCCCGTGCCGTTGCGGCGGCGCAGTTTGGCCGCTTCGAACACCTTGCGAAGCTCCGGCACGCCAGTGAAAATCGCGCTGATCTGTTCGAAATGCAGGTCGGTCTCGCGGGCCAGAAGGCGGGCGATGGTCGTCTTGCCGACGCCGGGCGGGCCCCAGAGGATCAGGGACGAGAGCGAGCCCGAGGCCAGCATGATGCCCAAGGGCGCATCGGGGCCAAGCACCTGCTCTTGCCCTATCACCTCGCCAAGCGCGCGCGGCCTCAGCCTGTCGGCCAGGGGGCGCGGGGCGTTGGGGGCCGAGTCGGGGCCAGTGTCGAAAAGATCGGGCATGAGCGCAGCCTAGGTCTGGCGGGGCGGGTTGGGAAGAGCGGGCGAAAGCCTCTGGCCCAAAGAAAAAGCCCCGCGAAACCGCGGGGCTTTCGGCCTTGCCTTGCGGCTTCGGCTTATTCTTCGGCGTCGGCCATCGCTTCTTCGGCCTCAAGGCGGGCCTTGTCAGCGGCGCCTTTGGCGGCCGGGTCACGGTCGACAAGCTCGATGATCGCCATCGGAGCCATGTCGCCATAACGGAAGCCGGCTTTCAGCACGCGGCTGTAGCCGCCGTTGCGGTCTTTGTAGCGCGGGCCGAGGACTTCAAACAGCTTGGCGACGTCCTTGTCTTCCTTGAGCTGCGAAGCCGCGATGCGGCGGGCGTGAAGATCGCCCTTCTTGCCTAGGGTGATCAGCTTGTCGATGACGCGCTTGAGTTCCTTGGCTTTGGGAAGGGTGGTCTTGATCTGTTCGTGTTCGATGAGCGAGCCGGCCATGTTGGCGAACAGCGCTTTGCGGTGTTCGTGGGTCCGGTTTAGGCGGCGGTATCCGCGGGCGTGACGCATTTTCTAGTCTCCAATTTGTGCCCTCTACGGGCGGTTTTGCTTTGTCTGGCCCCTGATGCGTGTCGGGGGCTCTCCTTGGGGCGCTTGGGCCCGGGTCTTGGTGTGCCGGACTGAAGCCCGGCCTACCGGTTCGTCGCGGGGTGTAGGCCGGGCTTCAGCCCGGCCGTCCCGATCAGAACGCGTCTTCGAATTTCTTGGCGAGATCCTCGATGTTCTCTGGCGGCCAATCCTCGACATCCATGCCGAGGTGCAGGCCCATGCCCGAGAGCACTTCCTTGATCTCGTTAAGCGACTTGCGGCCGAAGTTCGGGGTGCGGAGCATCTCGGCTTCGGTTTTCTGGATCAGGTCGCCGATGTAGACGATGTTGTCGTTCTTCAGGCAGTTGGCCGAACGCACCGAAAGCTCGAGCTCGTCAACCTTCTTGAGAAGGAGCGGGTTGAACTCGAGGCCGTCATCGTCGGACGAGGACGAGGCGCTTTCCGGCTCGTCGAAGTTGACGAAGATCGACAGCTGATCCTGAATGATGCGGGCGGCATAGGCCACGGCATCATCGGGGGTCAGCGAACCGTCGGTTTCGACCTTCATGGTCAGCTTGTCATAGTCCAGAACCTGGCCTTCGCGGGTCGGCTGGACATCGTAGCTGACCTTCTTGACCGGCGAATAGATCGCGTCGATCGAGATCATGCCGATCGGGGCGTCTTCGGGCTTGTTCTTGTCAGCCGAGACATAGCCCTTGCCGGTGTTGACGGTCAGTTCCATGTAAAGGTCGGCGCCGTCGTCGAGGTGGCAGATCACGTGATCCTTGTTGAGGATCTCGATGCCCGCGCTTTCCGAGATGTCGCCAGCGGTGACAACGCCCGGACCCTTGGCCTGAACCGAGAGGCGCTTGGGGCCTTCGACATCCATGCGGATGGCAACGCCCTTGAGGTTGAGTACGATGTCGGTGACGTCTTCACGGACGCCCGAGACCGAGGAGAACTCGTGCAGCACATTGTCGATCTGAACGGCGGTGATGGCCGCGCCTTGCAGCGACGACATCAGCACGCGGCGCAGCGCGTTGCCGAGGGTCAGACCAAAGCCGCGCTCGAGCGGTTCGGCAATGACAGTGGCCTGGCGCTGGGGATCGTTGCCCGGCTTGACTTCAAGCTGGGTCGGCTTGATCAGTTCTGCCCAATTCTTGTGGATCATGCGTCCCTCCATCCTTGTCAGCCTTCCATGTCCTAAAAAGGCCGACGCCCGAGGTTTCAAAATGAGGGACTGGGGCCGTGGAAAACCACAGCCCCAGCCTAACTAAAATGCCTTAAACGCGGCGGCGCTTCGGCGGCCGGCAGCCGTTGTGGGCAAGCGGGGTCACATCGCGGATCGCGGTGATGTTGAAGCCCACGGCAGCCAGAGCGCGCAGCGCCGATTCACGGCCCGAACCGGGGCCCTGAACTTCGACTTCCAGCGTCTTGACGCCATGTTCCTGAGCCTTCTTGCCGGCATCTTCAGCGGCCATCTGGGCGGCGTAGGGGGTCGACTTGCGCGAGCCCTTGAAGCCCATCGTGCCAGCCGACGACCACGAGATCGCGTTGCCCTGCACGTCAGAGATCAGGATTTTGGTGTTGTTGAACGACGAGTTCACATGAGCAACGCCAGCGGCGATGTTCTTGGAAACTTTTTTCTTACCGCCACGGCGGGTATCGCGTGCCATTGGTCAGCTCTCCCTTACTTCTTCTTACCGGCGATGGCCTTTGCGGGGCCTTTGCGGGTACGGGCGTTGGTGTGGGTGCGCTGGCCGCGAACCGGCAGGTTGCGACGGTGACGCAGGCCGCGGTAGCAGCCGAGGTCCATCAGACGCTTGACGTTCATCGAAACTTCGCGACGCAGGTCGCCTTCGACAGTCAGGTTGGCGTCGATGTATTCGCGGATAGCGAGAACTTCGGCGTCGGAGAGATCGTTCACCCGGCGGGAGAGGTCGATCTTGACGGCTTCGCAGATCTCGTTGGCGACGGCGGGGCCGATGCCGTGAATATATTGAAGGGCGATGAGAACCCGCTTTCCAGTCGGGATGTTTACGCCGGCGATACGTGCCACGTGTGGTATCCTTTCGTTGCGGTTCCGTGATACCGGAACCTTTTTTCACAACTGAGGCCCGAGAGGCTTACTCACGGGCCGCTGTCATTCGAGGTGATCATTAGAGCCGGGCGCGACCCGAATCCAAAGACTTGATTCCCTTGCGGGATGGGGCTGTCTAGGGGCTGATCGCTTGGTGGTCAAGCCCCTCTTGTTCAGCCAAGCGCCTTGGCGATCGAGGCCGAAACCTCGTTCATGCTGGCAAGGCCGTCGACAGACTTGAGCGCGCCTTTGGCGTAGTAATAGCCGATGAGCGGCGAGGTCTGTTTGTAATAGGCCAGAAGACGGGTCTTGAGGCTTTCCTCATTGTCGTCGGCGCGGCGCTTGAACTCGGCCTTCTGCCCGCAGCTGGTGCAGACATGATCGGCCGGGATCGGCTTGGTGTTGTCGTTGTAGACTTCACCACAGTTGCCGCAGGTCGAACGGGCGGTGATGCGCGAGACGAGGGCCGCGTCGTCCACCTGCATCTCGATCACCGCATCAAGCGGCTCGCCAAGCTCTGCAAGCAAAGCGCCAAGCGCGTCGGCCTGCGCCAGCGTGCGGGGGAAGCCGTCGAAGATATAGCCGCCGCCAGCCTTGCCGCTGGTCAGCTGTTCGCGGATCAGGCCGATCACGATCTCGTCGGTCACGAGATGGCCCTTGTCCATCACCTCGGCAACCATTTTGCCCATCTCGGTGCCGCTGGTGCGGGCTTCGCGGAGCATATCGCCCGTTGAAAGCTGAACCATATTACGCCCCTCAACGAGGATACGCGCCTGTGTTCCTTTGCCCGCGCCGGGCGGTCCGAGAAGAATGATGTTCATCGACGAGCGGGTCCCTTGGTCCGTTTCTTGTCGCCACGCTTGCCGCGCAGCTGCGATTTTTCAATGAGCCCTTCATACTGATGGGCCAGCAGATGCGATTGGATCTGCTGAATCGTATCCATGCCGACAGACACGATAATCAGGACGGATGTACCGCCAAAGTAGAAGGGAATCGACAGCTGAGAGCGCAGGATCTCAGGCATGAGACAAACTAGCGCAAGGTAGCCCGAACCCAGAACGAGGATGCGGCGCACCACATAGTCGAGGTATTCAGCAGTGCGCTTGCCGGGGCGGATGCCGGGGACAAAGCCGTTCTGGTTCTTCAGGTTGTCGGCAACCTCATCTGTCTTGAAGGCCACTTCCGCAGTGTAGAAGTAGGTGAAGAAGATGATCATGGCCGTGAAGAACAGCAGATAAAGCGGCTGGCCGGGGCCGAAATAGGCGAGGATCGTCGACATGATTGGGCCGGTCGAGCCGCCCGAGAAGGTCGAGAGCGTGGTCGGCAGCAAAAGAAGCGCCGAGGCAAAGATCGCCGGGATAACGCCAGCGGGGTTGACCTTGATCGGCAGGTGGCTCGAGCCGCCATCATAGATCTTCATGCCCACCTGACGGCGGGGATACTGGATATGGATCTTGCGCAGGCTGCGCTCCATGAAGACGACGAAGGTCAGGACAACGGCCAGCATCACCAGAACGCCAACGATCACGCCGGGGCTGACAGCGCCCGAACGGCCTTGGCTCAGGAACTGAGCGGCGGCGGCGGGGATCTCGGCGACGATGCCTACGAAGATGATGAGCGAGATGCCGTTGCCGATGCCGCGGCTGGTGATCTGCTCGCCGAGCCACATCAGGAACATGGTGCCACCGACGAGGGTGATGATGCAGGAGACGAGGAAGAAGATGCCCGGATCCGAAACCAGATCGCCGGCCTCGAGGCTTGCGGCCAGCGCATATGCTTGGAACGTGGCCAGAACCACGGTACCATAGCGGGTATACTGGTTGAGCTTCTTGCGGCCGGTCTCGCCTTCCTTCTTCAGCTGCTTCCACGGCTCGTACATGGAGCCCATCAGCTGAACGATGATCGAGGCGGAAATATAGGGCATGATCCCGAGGGCAAAGATGCCCATGCGGCTCAGCGCGCCGCCGGTAAACATCGACAGGATGCCGCCGATGCCTGAAGCCGCGCTTTCCATGAATTCACGCAGGGCTGCACCGTCGATACCGGGAACGGGAATAAAGGTCCCGAGGCGATAGACGATCAGCATGCCAATCGTGAAGAAAATACGCTGACGAAGCTCGGTCGCCTTGCCAAAGGCCGACCAGCTCAGGTTGGCGGCCATTTGTTCTGCTGCAGATGCCATTCGGGATCTCTTCCTATGAAAAACGCCGCCGGCCGGTTCACCCGGACGGCGGCGCTGGGAAAACTCTCAGGTGATGTAGGCCCGCGCAAGCAGGCCCACAACCCTTATTCCGCCGCAGTCGCGGTGGTGGTCAGCTTGCCGCCTGCCTTTTCGACCGCCTCGACAGCGCCTTTCGAAGCGCCGGTGACGGTGATGTTGGCTTTGGCTTTCAGCTCGCCCTTGGCCAGAACGCGGATGCCATCGAGCTTGCGGCGCACGAGGCCCGAAGCCACGAGGACGTCTTCGGTGATCTCGGCCTTGGCGTCGATCTTCTTGTCGTCGATGAACTTCTGGATCAGGCCCAGGTTGACGATGGCGAAAGCCTTGCGGTTCGGCTTGTTGAAGCCGCGCTTGGGCAGACGCTGGTAGAGGGGCATCTGGCCGCCTTCGTAGGCGTTCAGAGCCACACCCGAACGGGATTTTTGACCTTTGATACCACGGCCACCGGTCTTGCCTTTGCCCGAGCCCGGACCACGGCCAACGCGGGTGCGTTTCTTGGCGGCGCCATCATTATCGCGCAGTTCATGAAGTTTCATTGTCGCTTCTCCTTGCCGGAACTACCCCTCGAGCGACCAAGGGGGCAAACACGGCGTTACAAGTTGATTCTGGGCCCATAGCGGGCCACCGGGGGCGTATAGACGCGGAAATCCCCGGGATCAAGGGGCATGGCATTGTCGGAGCCATTGGCTCGAACACAAGCGCCGGGCGGAGGAAAGCGAGCCTATCGTTGTGGACGACGGAAGATCAGGCTTTGCCAGCGGTTTCGCGCAGGTATTCGGTCCAGCAAGGCACCGGGCCTTGAGCGAAAGCGGCGCGAAGACGGGAGAAGAGGCCCGAGAACGTGAGGGCGGAGGAAAGGGTTGCGGTCTGGGTCATGGGGCTGTCCGGGTAGGAGGTCTGTTGGGCCCAGATGTAGAGCGAAGGCGCTCGGCCGACTACAGACGATCCCTCAAGCCCGTCATGCGCCCCCTGCATGGCCCTCAGACGAAGGGATCGTAGGCCCATTGCAGAAGCGCCTGCCGCTGGCGGGGCCTGCAAGAGAGATCGCCCGCCATGCAATGGGCGCGGACTTGGCCCGCGTGGCGCGAGAAGGCGCGCCAGCGTTTGATCTGGATGGCGTCGGTTTGCGGCAAACGGCGGCCCAGATAATAACGGCAATACCATTGAAACCATCCGCGCGGATCGGGGCCGTAGATCCAGCCCTTTTCGCGCCAGACGGCGAGCGGCTGGCGGCTTTTGATGCCGAAGAAATTGCAGCTGATGTCGGGGCGATCCGAGAGGCGGGCGCCCTCGAACCAGTCGGCGGGAAATTCGGCGCGGCAATCGTTGAGATACTTGCCCTCGAACACGCCCATTTCGAGCATCTGCTTGGGCGTCAAGGCGGGCCGGAAATCGGGATCGAACCCCTGCCCCATCGGCGCTTCGAGGCGGTAGGTATAGCCGGTCTGGTAGCTGTCGTTCACGGTGATTTCCATGTGCCGAAGCTAATGGCGCGATCGCCAAAAGAAAACGCCCCGGAGGATATCCGGGGCGTTCTTTAGATCACGTTCTGGTCAGACTTAGCCGCGCTCTTCGATAATCTCGACAAGGTGCGGGATCGAGTTGACCATACCGCGGACCGAGGGGGTATCCTCGAGCTCGCGGGTCTTGTGCATCTTGTTCAGGCCGAGGCCGATCAGCGTTGCGCGCTGGACGGCGGGGCGGCGGATCGGCGAGCCGATCTGCTTGACGACGATGGTTTTTGCCATGGTCCTACTCCTTAGGCTTCTGCGGCTTCGGCCGGGGCTTCATCCTTCGAGCGAAGAATGTCGGCGACCTTTTTGCCACGACGCTGCGCCACGGAACGGGGGCTCTGTTCTTGCTTTAGCCCGTCGATGGTGGCGCGGATCATGTTGTAGGGGTTCTGCGAGCCGAGCGACTTGGACACGACGTCCTTGACACCCAGCATCTCGAACACGGCGCGCATCGGGCCACCGGCGATGATGCCGGTACCTTCCGGAGCCTGACGCATCACGACACGGCCAGCACCATGACGGCCCTCAATGTCGTGGTGCAGCGTGCGGCCTTCGCGCAGCTGAACACGGATCATCTGGCGCTTGGCCTGTTCGGTCGCCTTGCGGATGGCTTCGGGCACTTCTTTCGCCTTGCCCTTGCCAAAGCCCACACGGCCTTTCTGGTCGCCGACGACGACGAGCGCGGCGAAGCCAAAGCGCTTACCACCCTTCACCGTCTTCGAGACGCGGTTGATCGCCACGAGACGATCGGCGAATTCCGGCGCTGCTTCCTCGCGGTCGCGGCGATCCCGGCGGTTCTCACGTTCTGCCATTTATCGTCTCCTTAGATCTTGAGGCCAGCTTCACGCGCAGCGTCGGCCAGAGCCTTCACCTTGCCATGAAACAGAAAACCACCGCGATCGAAGTAGGCTTCGGTCACGCCGGCCTTCTTGGCGCGCTCGGCAATGGCCGCGCCCACCTTTTTGGCGGCTTCGATGTTGTTCTTGCCCACAACGCCCAGATCCTTCTCGAGGGTCGAGGCGGCGGCGAGGGTCACACCATTGACGTCGTCGATCAGCTGAACGCTGATGTTCTTGGACGAGCGGTGCACGCTGAGGCGCGGACGCCCGGCGTTCACGGCGCGAAGTTTGTTCCGGACGCGCAGGCGGCGCTTCAGAAACAGGGTTCTTTTGCTGTTTGCCATTTTTGCGTTCCTTACTTCTTCTTGCCTTCCTTGCGGAAGATGTACTCGCCCTTATAGCGAATGCCCTTGCCCTTGTAGGGCTCCGGCGAACGCCACTCGCGGATGTTGGCAGCAACCTGCCCCACCAGCTGTTGGTCGATACCTTCCACAACGATTTCGGTCTGCTTCGGAGCGGTCACGGTCACACCGGCCGGGATCTCGAAGTCCACATCGTGGCTATAGCCGAGAGCCAGCTTGAGGGTGTTGCCCTGCATGTTGGCGCGATAACCCACACCGGTGATCTCGAGCTCTTTCTTGAAGCCCTCGGTCACGCCGATGACAAGGTTCTCGACCTGGCTGCGGGACATACCCCACTGCTGGCGGGCGCGCTTGGAAAGACCACGCGGGGTGACTTTCACGGCGCCGTCGGCAACGGTCAGGGTGACGTCGTCGGTCGCGGTGAAGGAGCGAGTACCCTTGGGGCCTTTGACCGTGACGGTCTGGCCCGAGAGGGTGGCCTCAACGCCCTTCGGCAGCGGAACCGGTTTTTTCCCAATACGAGACATCTGCGGTTCTCCTTAGAAGACCGTGCAAAGCACTTCGCCGCCAACGTTGGCTGCACGTGCGTTGGCATCCGACATCACACCCTTGGGGGTGGAGACAATCGACACACCGAGGCCCTGACGGACCGACGGGATGTCCTTGACGCCCATGTAGACGCGGCGGCCGGGCTTGGAGACCCGCTTGAGCTCGCGAATGACAGGGGTGCCTTCGAAGTATTTCAGGCTGATTTCGAGCGACGGGTGGCCATCGGCACCAGTCGATTTCTCGTAACCACGGATGTAGCCTTCGTCGGCCAGCACATCCAGGACCCAGGCGCGCAGCTTCGAAGCGGGGGTCGACACGGTCGACTTGCCACGCATCTGGGCGTTGCGGATACGGGTCAGCATATCACCGATAGGATCGTTCATGTTCTAACCCTCCTTACCAGCTGGACTTAACCAGGCCGGGGATCTCGCCGTTCGAGCCGAGCTCGCGCAGCATGATCCGGCTGACTTTGAGTTTACGGTAGTACGCGTGCGGACGACCGGTCAGCTGGCAGCGGTTGTGAAGACGGGTGGCAGAGCTGTTGCGCGGCAGTTGCGCGAGCTTCAGGCGGGCCTTGAAGCGCTCTTCCATCGACTTGGTTTCATCGTTCGCGATTTCTTTGAGAGCGGCGCGCTTGGCGGCATACTGAGCCACCAGCTTTTCGCGCTTCTTCTCGCGTTCGATCATGGATTTCTTAGCCATTTCTCAATCTCCTCCCGCGCGTCACGAGTTGAAGGGCATGTTGAAATGCTTCAACAGCGCCTTGGCTTCCGCGTCGGTTTTCGCGGTGGTGCAGATGACGATGTCCATCCCCCAAACTTCGTCGACTTTGTCGAAGTTGATTTCGGGGAAAACGATGTGTTCCTTCAGGCCGGTGGCATAGTTGCCACGACCGTCGAAGGACTTGCCCGAGACGCCGCGGAAGTCGCGGATGCGGGGCATGGCCACAGTGATCAGACGATCGAGGAATTCGTACATCCGGTCGCCACGGAGAGTGACCTTGGCGCCGAGCGGCATTTCCTCACGTACGCGGAAGCCGGCGATCGACTTCTTGGCCTTCGTGGTGACAGCCTTCTGACCGGCGATGGTGGTCAGATCCTCAACGGCCGACTTGGCTTTCTTGCTGTCACGGACAGCTTCGGCGCCACAGCCGATGTTGAGCACGATCTTGTCAAGGCGCGGGATCTGCATGTCGTTCTTGTAGGCAAACTCTTCTTTCAGAGCAGCGCGGATCGACTTGGCATAAGCGGCCTTGAGGCGCGGGGTATAGTTTGCAGTGTCGAGCATCAGAGGGCATCCCCCGTGGTCTTGGCGAAACGGACCTTCTTGTCACCTTCCATGCGGAAGCCGACGCGGGTCGCTTTGCCGTTTTTGTCGACGATAGCCAGGTTCGACAGGTCAACCGGCATCGCCTTCGGCGTGCGG
>JALRLK010000092.1 GCA_023254495.1 Marivivens sp.
AAGATCAACTCGGCCATCTTCCCCGGCATTCAGGGCGGCCCGCTGATGCACGTCATCGCCGCCAAGGCCGTGGCCTTTGGCGAGGCCCTGCGGCCTGAGTTCCGCGCCTATCAGGAGGCGGTCGTTGCCAATGCCAAGGCGCTGGCGGATCAGCTGATGAAGGGCGGCCTCGATATCGTCACTGGCGGCACCGACAGCCATGTGATGCTTGTCGACCTGCGCCCCAAGGGCGTGAAAGGCAACGAGACCGAAAAGGCCCTCGGCCGCGCCCACATCACCTGTAACAAGAACGGCATCCCCTTTGATCCCGAAAAGCCGACCGTGACCTCGGGCGTCCGCCTCGGCACGCCTGCCGGCACCACCCGTGGCTTTGGCGAGGCCGAGTTCCGCCAGATCGCTGACTGGATCGTCGAAGTGGTCGATGGCCTTGCCGCCAACGGCCCCGAAGGCAATGCCGAGGTCGAGGCCCGCGTGAAGACCGGCGTCGAGGCGCTGTGCGAGCGGTTCCCGCTCTACCCGAACCTCTGATCGGCCAAACTACTGAAACCTATGTCGACCGGCAGCCCGCTGCCGGTCGATTTTCTTGACCGGTCTCGCAAAGTGCAGACAAGATCGCGCAAGGAGACTTCCATGCCGCGCGATCCCCGTTTCGACCCGCTTTTCGAACCCCTGAAAATCGGCCCCGTCACAGCCCCCAACCGTTTCTGGCAGGTTCCGCACTGTACGGGCATGGGTAACCAGCACCCCGCCTCGCTTGCGGCGATGCGCGGTGTGAAGGCCGAAGGCGGCTGGGGCGTGGTGAACTCGGAATACTGCTCGATCCATCCGACCTCGGACGACACAACCGCCCCCTACGCCTCGCTTTGGGACGAGGGCGACATCCGCAACATGGCGCGCATGGCTGAGGCCGTTCATGCCCATGGGGCACTGGCGGGGGTGGAGCTGTGGCACGGCGGGGCGAGAAGCGGCAACGTCCTGTCCCGCGAGGCGCCCTTGGGGCCGGAAAGCATGATGGCCGAGAACCATCCTTGGCAGTCCCAGCGGATGGATCGGCAGGACATAGCCCAACTCAGGGAATGGCATCGCCTCGCGGCCCTGCGTGCGAAGGTGGCGGATTTCGACGTGGTCTATGTCTATGCCGCGCACACCTATCTTCTGGCGCAGTTTCTCGATTCCGCTCAGAACCTGCGGACCGACGATTATGGTGGCGACTTTCTCAATCGCTCCCGTCTGGTCCGTGAGCTCCTTGAGGACACGCGCAACGCGGTGGGCGACCGCATGGCCCTCGCCATTCGGATCGAGGTCTTGCACGAGGATGGCAGCGGGGCGGAAGAACGCGCGCGCTTCCTCCAAGACATCGCGCCGCTGGTGGATGTTTTCGACGTCACGATCCCCGATTATGGCGTCGAGATGGGGCCATCGCGCTTCGTCAAGGAAGCGCCTCTCGAGGCCCATATCGCCCATGTGCGGGCGACAACCGCCAAGCCGGTCGTCTCGGTGGGCCGCTTCACCAGCCCGGAGACGATGGCCTCCCAGCTTCGTCGCGGTGTTCTCGATTTCGTCGGCGCGGCGCGTCCGTCGATTGCCGACCCATTCCTGCCCCGAAAGATTGCCGAAGGGCGGATGGACGAAATCCGCGAATGTATCGGCTGCAACATCTGCTATGCCCATGACGGCCTTGGCGCACCGATCCGCTGCACCCAAAACCCGACGATGGGCGAGGAATACCGATCAGGCTGGCATCCAGAGCGGACCCCTGCCCTGAAAAAGACCTCCGAACCTGTGCTCGTTGTCGGCGGCGGGCCGGCGGGACTCGAGGCTGCGCTGACGCTCTCTCGCCGTGGCGCCACGGTTCTCTTGGCCGAAGCCGATGCCGAGTTTGGCGGGCGGGTTACCCTCGAATCCCGATTGCCCGGCCTTTCTGAATGGGCGCGTGTGCGCGACTGGCGGCTCACGCAGCTTCGCACCGATCCGAATGTGTCGCTCTATCCCAACAGCCGCATGACCCCAGACGAGGTTCTTGCGACCGAGGCACCGCATGTCATTGTCGCCACGGGAAGCCATTGGCGCAGCGATGGGCGGGGCCGCCATGCCCCCTCGGGCATTCCGGGCCTGAGTGGCCACACCGTCCTGACCGCCGACCAAATCCTGACCGGCCGCAGGCCGGACGTCGGATCGGTCCTCGTCTATGACGACGAAGGCTATCACATGGCCGCTGGCCTTGCCGAACTGCTGGCGGACGAGGGCTATGACGTGACCTACCTCACGCCGGCGGCGCTTGTGGCCCCCTTCACCTCATACACGGTTGAACAGAGCCGCCTGCAGGCAAGGCTCATCGAAAAGAACGTAAGGATCCTTGCCAACCAGTACCTGTCGCGGCGTGAGGGGAGCACCTGCCAAGTGACTTGTGCCTTCACCGGAAATGAGACCTCAGTTGCCGCAGCGAGCGTTGTTCCAGTCACGTCACGGGAGCCTTCCGAAAGCCTTTGGCAGGCTTTGAAAGCCGCTCCGCTGTCGACCCTGCGGCGTATCGGCGACGCGCGGGCACCGGGTTTGATTGCCCATGCCGTCCACGATGGCCACCGCGCCGCCCGCGAACACCTTTCGCCAACCTCGGCGCCGCTGCGAGAGAGGGTCATTCTTGCCTGATCCACGCCATCGCGTCGCCGCTCAGCCGCTGACCTCGCGGCTCGAACATCGGCTCGGCCAATGGGCGCGAGCGCGACTGCCCGGAGGGCTTGCCGAATTCATTATGTTCTGCCTCAAGATGGGCTGGGCAAGCCTCTTCGGCGGGCTGATGCTCGGGGCGATCATCCTCTCGAAAGCGGTCTGGCAGGCAGACTGGCCCATCGCCCGCTACGACGCGCTTCTCGGCTTTGCCATCGCTACGCAGGCGCTGTTTCTGATCTTTCGCCTCGAGACATTTGAGGAAGCCAAGGTCATCCTCCTCTTCCATCTGACAGGCACTGTGATGGAGTGGTTCAAGGTCTCTGCCGGCAGCTGGGCCTATCCCGAACTCGCCCTTTTCAAGCTCTTCGACGTGCCGCTCTTTTCCGGCTTCATGTATGCCTCGGTGGGGAGTTTCATCGCCCGCGTGATCCGACTATTCGAGATGCGATTTGCGCCCTATCCGCCGATCTGGCTCACATTTCTCTTGGCTTTGGCCATTTATGCCAACTTCTTCACCCATCATTTCATTTGGGATATCAGGCTTGCGCTCATTGCAGCGACCGTCGCCGTCTATGGCCGAACGATGATCTCCTACAGGGTCGGCCGTCGCCACCGGATGAACCTCGTTCTGGCCGGCGCTCTTTCGAGTTTTTTTCTCTGGCTGGCCGAGAATATCGGCACCCTCACAGGCACATGGGTCTATGCGGGCAAGCACATCAGCTCCTTCGCTAGCCTGTCGAAGATGGGGAGTTGGTATCTCCTGCTCTACGTCGCCTTCATCACTGTGACAGTGGTGGTACGGCCCCGCTCAGACGAGCCCGCGGCCGAGGGCAATGAAGGCAACCGCGCCAACCGCGAGTAGTGCGTAGAAACTGGCCCAGCCTGCCCAACGCAGCATCGCGGCAGAGCGTTCCCGACCCCGATCTAGGCCGCGCAAATGGGCCATGACGGCGGCTGCGGCGCGTTCGGCCCTCGCCCCCTCGACCATGTGGGACAGCTTGGGGGACAGGGCCATCGGCGCGGCATCGGCCAGAAATTGCATATCGCGGCGCAGATCTGCCGGCATCAGCCGCGCGGCGCGGGTGAGCCGGATCTCGGCCGTTCGACCGCGCACGCCCAGCCGCCGCCGCGCCATTCGGGCGACCTTGTCGATCAGATCCTGCAATTCGTTCGGGCTCATGCCGCCCCTCTAGCAAGAGCATCCGGCGCCGTTCAATCCCTCTGGTCTTTTCGCGCTGCAATTGCTTAGGGTCGATGCATGTTGAACACGATTGTCCATGGCGAACCCACCACCAAGCCGCCCCTTCTCATCGCGCACGGCCTCTTCGGATCAGGCCGCAACTGGGGCGTGATCGCCAAGCGGCTGTCGGACGAGCGCCAAGTGATTGCCGTTGATATGCGGAACCATGGGGCGAGCTTTTGGCATGACGACCATACCTATGAGGATCTGGCCGACGATCTCGCGCAGGTGATCCCGGATCGGGCGGATGTCTTGGGGCATTCGATGGGGGGCAAGTCGGCGATGATGCTGACGCTGCGGCATCCCGAGAAGGTCGGGCGGTTAATCGTCGCCGATATTGCGCCGGTGTCCTACAGGCATAGCCAGCAGCACAATATCGACGCCATGCGGCGGGTCGATCTTTCGCGGGCAACGAGCCGTTCCGAGGCGGCGGCGCAGTTGCAGGGGCTCGAGCCGGGGTTGGCCGAGTTCTTCATGCAAAGCCTTGATATGAAAGACAAACGCTGGCGGCTGAATTTCGATGCGCTTGAGGCCAACATGGCCTCGATCCTGTCGTTCCCCGAGGTGAGCGGCAGCTTCGACGTGCCGGTTCTGTTTCTCGCCGGCGCGCTTTCCAACTACGTCCTGCCCGAGCACCGCGAGCGAATCAAGGCGCTCTTCCCCAAGGCACGCTTCGCCAAGATCCCCGGCGCGGGGCATTGGCTCCACGCCGAAAAGCCGCGTGAATTTGAGGCGGCAGTCAGGGCTTTTCTAAATCTCTAGAAAAGGTTAGCACCTTCCGCGGTTAGCAGCGTTGCAAGCAAGATGCCCGCGATGAGGATGAGGTAGGCGCCGGCAAGGCTTGGGCGGGAACAGGGCATCGGTATCTCCACGTTGGTGCGGGTTGAACGCAAGGGGCCCGGAGTTCCGTCGGTGATCCAATCCGTGTTTCCCTGCGTATCCATGGCAAATCCCAACCGGAGACCGCCATGAAATACGCTCTCGCTCTCGCAATTTCCCTTTCGGCCCAACAGGTTGCGGCCCACGCGCCAGTCTTGTCCATCGAAGCCAAGACGGCTGACGCACCCTTCCTCATCGACAATGCCGAGCACTCCAAGGCGATCTATGCGATCCTTGATGGGGATGCCGACTACTACAAGATCGAGGAGACACAACCCTTTGATTTCTATGTCGGATTGACCGCCGCCACTGTAGCCACTCACGCT
>JALRLK010000041.1 GCA_023254495.1 Marivivens sp.
AGGCGGCGTTCCAGGCCATGATGTCGGCCGGCGTGGTCCAGGCGCTCCAGACGGTTTCAAGCGGAGCCTTCACGAGGGCTTCGACGGTGATCTTCATTTCCATCTCCTGTTCGCGCTGTACCTGAATCGCTACGCCGCAGATTTGCCCAAAGCAAATGAAAAGGGCCGGTCTTTCGACCGGCCCTTTCTGTTTGAACCGCCTGCGCGCTTATTCGCGGTTGCCGAAAAGCTGCAGCAGGAACATGAACATATTGATGAAGTCGAGGTAGAGGTTCAGCGCCCCCATGATCCCGGCCTTCTCAAGCCACTCCTGATCGCCATGATGGGCATGGGCCAGGTAGGTGTTCTTGATGTTCTGGGTGTCATAGGCGGTGAGACCCGCGAAGATCAGCACACCAATCGCCGAAACCGCAAACATGATGGCGGGCGAGGCCAGCCAGATGTTGACGATCGAGGCCACCAGAAGGCCGATCACGCCCATGATCAGGAACGCGCCCCAGCCCGAGATGTCTTTCTTGGTGGTATAGCCCCAGAGCGAGAGGCCCGCGAAGGCGATCGCGGTCACGAGGAAGACCTGAACGATCGAGAAGCCGGTGAAGACGGTGAAGATCCAGCTGATCGACACGCCCATCGCGGTGGCGAAAGCATAGAAGAACAGCTGCGCGCCAGCGGCCGACAGGCGGTTGATCATCGCGCCGAAGGCGAAAACCATCACGAGCGGCAGGAACATCACTAGCCACTTGAGCGGCGAGGCATAAAGCGCATAGCCGAAGTCGGTCAGGTATTTGTCGGCGCCGATCTGATACATCGTCGCGGTATTGGTCACAGCAAGGCCGGCAATAGCCCACGAGGCCAGTGCGGTGATGACCATCCCCACCGACATGGTGCCGTAAACCTTGTTCATATGGGTGCGAAGACCTGCGTCGATCTGGGCGGTGCGAACGCCGGAACCCGCGCGGGCCGTCTGATAGTCAGCCATGTTTTCCTCCAGTTTAGTTGCGGCGCGGCAGGATAGCCGCGCACTTGCGCTGAATATTGGGGTTTTGCGGTGCCATTTCAAGAAGAAGAGGGCGGTAAACGAAGATGTTATTTCGGAACGACGACAACCTTTCCGGTGGCTTTCCGGTCTGCCAGAAGCGCCAGCGCCTCGCGGGCCCGCTCAAGCGGCAGGACATGGCTGATATGCGGCTTCAGGCGCCCCTCGGCATACCAGCTCATGACCTCCGAGAGGCTGTCCAAGAGGGCATCGGGCGCGAATTTCATATAGCCGCCCCAGTAGAAGCCGATCACCGTGACGTTCTTGACCATCAGGATATTGGCCGGAATCTTCGGCACATCGCCGCTGGCGAAGCCTATGGACAGGATCCGCGCCTCGCGGTTGCAGGCGCGGAGAGCGGCCTCGAAAGCCGCGCCGCCCACGGGGTCATAGACCACATCCGCCCCGCCTAGCGCCTTGATCGCGGCAACAAGGTCGGCCTCGGCGTCGATCAGATGATCGGCGCCTGCCTCTTTCGCGATGCCCAGCTTCTCGGCCCCGCGTGCGACAGCGATCACCTCCGCGCCCAGCGCCTTACCGATCTCGACCGCGGTCAGCCCGACGCCCCCCGCCGCTCCGAGAACGACGAGCCGCTCACCGGCCCGCAGCTGCGCCCGTCGGGTGAGGGCAAGGTGCGATGTCCCGTAGGCAATCTGGAACCCGGCGGCGACCTCATCGGGCATGGAATCGGGAACAATTCGGCAGGCCGAAGCCGAAAACACACCGCGTTCGGCCAACCCGCCGAAGCCTGCGACAAGCGCTACGCGCGCACCCACAGGTGGAAAGACAACGCCCTCTCCCTGCTCGAGAACCCTGCCGCAAACCTCTAGGCCCAAAGTAAACGGCGCAGATGGCGTTTCCTGATAGGTGCCCTTCGCCATCAAGAGATCGGCAAAGTTCAAGCCGCAGGCGAGAATCTCGAGCAAGACCTCGCCCCGCCCGGCTCGTGGCTCAATGATTTCAATGAGTTCCGGTGATCTCTCGTGCGAGAGAACCTGAAATGCCCGCATTTCCTGCCTCCAATTTGGATCCCCAACCTAGCCGGTTCGGTTCCTGCGGCAACCGCAAACCAACGGAATATGCAACCTATACGGGATAGTTCCGACATATCCTAAAGGTTAGGTAGAGAAATTGATGATTTCATGTTCTTTTCCCGACAGTAAGCCGCGATCCCAGATCGGGGCGCCGGTCCGACAGGGGGTGGACTGGCTTTGAATGTAGCGACCGGATTGGAGTGTATAATGGCGCACGCAGTGGATGTTCATGTCGGCAAGAGAATTCGGCATCGGCGCTGGATGAACGGGACAACGCAGCAACAACTAGCAGACGCCGTCGGGATCAAGTTTCAGCAGATCCAGAAATACGAGACAGGAATGAACCGTGTCAGCGCATCCCGCCTGTGGGACATCGCCCATGCCCTGGATGTGCCGGTGACTTTCTTCTTCGAAGGGTTCGATCAAGACCAGCCCGCAGCAGAGAGCGGCAGCGCGATGCCGACGGATATTCTGGCCGACAAAGAGGCGCTCGAGCTTCTGCGCTCCTATTACGCGATTCCGGAAAATCAGCGCCGCCGGCTGTTCGATCTGGCGCGGGTTCTGAGCGAGGTCGCCTGATCCCCAGCGCTTGACCGGTCCGGTTTGAGCCTTTACCCGCAAGGGACACCTTGTGGGGGGCGGGCTTATGCGGCGCGAACTTGATGATAAGACAAAGGGCGATCTGGTAAGGGTCGCCCATTTGCTTGCCGATGCGGCGCGGCCCGTCACGCTTGAACACTTTCGCACGGCCTCCCTGAGCGCCGACGACAAGAGCACCCTCGATAGCCATTTCGATCCGGTGACCTTGGCCGACAAAGGCGCGGAGGAAGCCATGCGCACGATCCTCGCCGCCGAGCGACCGCAGGACGGTATTTTTGGCGAAGAGTACGGCCGCAGCGAGGGAACAAGCGGCCTGACTTGGGTTCTCGATCCTATCGACGGCACCCGCGCCTATATCTCGGGCGCGCCGACCTGGGGGGTATTGATTGCCGTGGCAGACGCCCACGGCCCGCTCTTCGGGATCGTTGATCAGCCGTTTATCCGTGAACGTTTTTCCGGCGGCTTCGGGATCTCAGAGGCTGTTGGCCCCTCGGGATCTGTCGCGCTTCGAACCCGTGCCGCACGCCCACTCGCGGCCGCGACAGTGTTTACTACCTTTCCCGAGGTCGGAACTCTGGAAGAGGGCCGCGCCTTCGCCGCTGTTTCGCGCGCCGCAAGGCTGACGCGCTATGGTATGGATTGCTATGCCTATGCTCTTGTCGCGGCCGGGCAGGTCGATCTGGTGATCGAGGCGGGTCTCAACGCCTACGATATCCAAGGGCCGCAGGCGGTTATCGAGGCCGCGGGCGGGATCGTGACAAGCTGGGACGGTGGACCGGCGCACAACGGCGGGCGCGTCATCGCGGCGGCCAATCCGGCCATTCACGCAGAGGCTCTGGCGATCCTGCAAGAAAGCCTTTCAAGCGCTTGATCCCAAGTTGAAAATGGCCCGCAGTTCGCGTAGCCTTTAACAAGGTCGCGTCCTTATCCCCCTTCTGGCGGCCGTCTCCCGATCCACCGAAGGGGGTGGCCAGAGGGAGACACCATTCCTGACATCTTGATCCGCAATGCCCAAACCGTCCTGACGATGGACGTCAACCGCCGCGAGCTTTCCGGCGCCGATATCCACATCAAAGGCGGGGTGATCCACGCCATCGGGCAGGGGCTTGAGGCTTCGGGCGCCGAGGTGATCGAGGCGGAGGCCTGCGTGGTGACGCCGGGCCTCGTCAACACCCACCACCACCTCTTCCAGACACTGACCCGCGCCGTTCCGGGCGGGCAGGACGCACTTCTCTTTGGCTGGCTCAAGACGCTCTATCCGATCTGGGCGAAATTCGGCCCCGAAGAGATGTTTGTCTCCGCGCAAATCGGCCTTGCCGAGCTGGCGCTCTCGGGCTGCACGCTGACCTCCGATCACCTCTACCTCTTCCCCAACGGCTCGCGCCTTGATGACACGATCGCCGCCGCCTCCGAAGTGGGCCTGCGCTTCCATCCGACCCGCGGCGCGATGAGCATCGGCGAGAGCGCTGGTGGCCTGCCGCCCGACAGCCTTGTCGAGCGCGAGGCCGCGATCCTGGAGGATTGCATCCGCGTGATCGATACCCATCACGACGCCCGCGAAGGCGCGATGGTGCGGGTGGGCGTGGCGCCCTGTTCGCCCTTCTCGGTCAGCCGCGACCTGATGCGCGATGCGGCGATCCTCGCTCGCGACAAAGGGGTGATGCTGCACACCCATCTGGCCGAGAACGACGAGGATATTGCCTATTCCGAAGCCATGTTCGGTTGCCGCCCCGGCCAATATGCCGAGGATCTGGGCTGGACGGGCGCCGATGTCTGGCACGCTCATTGCGTCAAACTGGACGAGGCAGAGATGGCCCTCTTTGCCCGCACCCACACCGGCGTCGCGCATTGCCCCTGCTCCAACTGCCGCCTCGGCAGCGGGATCGCGCCGGTGCGGCGGATGCGGGATCTCGGCGTCAAGGTCGGTCTCGGGGTCGATGGCTCGGCCTCGAACGACGCAGGCAACCTCATTGCCGAGGCGCGGCAGGCGATGCTTCTCCAGCGGGTTGCCCGAGGGGCCGATGCCATGAGCGCCCGCGAGGCGCTCGAGATCGCCACGCGCGACGGCGCCGATGTGCTCGGCCGCCCCGATTGCGGGCGGATCGCCGTGGGCAAACGTGCAGATATCGCCCTGTGGGACGTGAGCGGCATTGAGAGCGCAGGAAGCTGGGATCCCGCCGCGCTTCTTCTTGCGGGTCCGACGCGGGTGCGGCACCTGATCGTCGAAGGCCGCCCGATCGTCCGCGATGGGCAAGTGACGAGCTTCGATCTGGAAACGGCGATCACCCGCCAAAACGCCCTTGCGCTGCGACTGGCCGACCTTCTGTGACGCCGATGACGGGTGTCAAAGGGCTGGGGCATCATCGCTAGAAGGCGGGGCAGAGATATCGCGAGAGGTTTTCGTGTTTAGAGCCATTTCCAGAGTTGTCTTTACCAGCGCGGCGATCGCCATGCTCGCCGCTTGCCAGCCCGCTCCTGATCCGCTTGTCGGCTCGCCTTCGGCCGCGCTCAGCGTAGCCGCCGCGCAGATGAAAAGCGCAGGAACCCTGCCGGAGCAGATCAATCTTCAGCGGATCAACGCCGGCCTGCCCCTTCTTACCCGCGACAGCCGCCTGACCGCTGCCGCCGAGGTCCATGCCTTGGATATGGCGACAAGGGGCACGCTGACCCATATGGGGTCCAACGGCTATACCGTTGGCACGCGGGTCAATATTCAGGGCTACTGCTATAGCGTCGTCAGCGAAAATATCGCCGGCGGCTGGAAGACCGTGCCTCTTGTCGTCCGCGGCTGGATGGAGTCGCCGGGCCATCGGGCCAATATCCTGAGCCCGCAAGTCAAGGAATACGGTGTCGGTCGGGCGGGCGATTATTGGGTAATGATCTTCGCCGCGCCACGCCCCGGCGATTGCAGCCTGTTCTAGCGCAAGGCCCGCTTTCCGGCGATCCAGACATCCCGCACGGCCCGGTCGTCGCCCATCATGATGGTCGGGAAGAGCGCGTCCCAAAGATGCTCGGCGCGGTCGGTGCGCTGTTTGATGGCGGGAGTCGATCCAAGGTCGAGCACGGTGATATCGGCCATAGCGCCCGCGCCGAGGTGGCCGATCTCGCCCGACATATGCAGCGCACGGGCTGAGCCTTCGGTGGCAAGCCACATGAGTTGCGCGGGGTGGACAGACACGCCGCGCAGCTGGCCGATCTCGTAGGCCGCGGCCATCGTGTGCAGCATCGAGAAATTCGATCCGCCGCCGGTATCGGTGGCAAGGCCCACCCGCAGACCGGCCGAGGCAAGGCCCATCAGGTCGAAAAGGCCCGAGCCGATGAAGGTATTCGAGGTCGGGCAATGGATCAGCGAGGCATCGACCTCCGCAAGCCGCGCCCTTTCGCGCTCTTCGAGCCAGATCGAATGGCCATAAAGGCCCTTGGGTCCGAGGAGGCCAAACTTCTCGTAGGTATCGAGGTAATCTCGCGCCTCGGGGAAGAGGCTACGCACCCACTCGATTTCGGGGATCTGTTCGGAAAGGTGCGTTTGCATTGGGCAATCGGGGTATTCGCCCCAGAGCGCGCCGAGCGCCTCGAGTTGCTCGGGCGTCGAGGTAGGCGAAAAACGCGGGGTGATGGCATAGGTCGCGCGGCCCTTGCCGTGCCACTTCTGCAAAAGCGCCTTGCTGTCGTCATAGGCCGATTGCGCTGTGTCGCGCAGCCCGTCAGGGGCGTTGCGGTCCATGCAGGTCTTGCCGGCAATCACCGCCATGTTGCGCGCGGCCGCTGCGCCGAAGAAGGCGTCGACGCTTTCGGGATGAATGGTGCAAAAGCTCGTCAGCGTTGTCGTGCCATGTGCGAAGGCGAGATCGAGGGTCCGCCCCGCCACCTCATCGGCATAGGCACGGTCGGAAAAGCGGGTCTCTTCGGCAAAAGTATAGGTATTCAGCCAGTCAATCAGCTGCTTGCCCCAGCTGGCGATAATCCCCGTCTGGGGATAATGCATATGCGCGTCGACAAAGCCTGCGGTGATGAGCGCATTGCCATAATCGGTCACGTCCGCCTCAGGATGAGCCCGCCGCAGATCGTCCGCCTCGCCGACGGCGGCGATGCGATTGCCTTCAACAAGGACGCCGCCACGCGAGGAGGTTCGCGTCACCTCGCTCCAGTCGGCCTGAAACGGATCACCGGTGAAGGACAGCGTCTGGCCGAGAAGAAGTTGCTTGGACATGGAGGCACATTACGCGGCCCGATCTTCTTGGTAAATCGAGCTTTAGGCGAGGCAGTTTCAATATTCCGCGGATAATCGCCGCCTCGTCCACCGCCCCAGAAATTCTTTCCGGCCCGAGGTTGTTCCTTGGCCCCGAGCCGCTATGTTGCGCCCAAACGGGAGGCCGGGATGAGCGACCAGATTCTCGAACACGAAGACGACGAGGAAGAAGCCTTCGGCGTGACCGACCGCCTCGTCGAAGAGGTGATCGAGGCTGTCGATGCGTCTGACGCCGAAGCGCTCGATGCGCTTCTCGATCCTTTGCACCCTGCCGACGTTGCCCATGTCATCGAGCTCATCGACCCGCGCGAGCGGCGCGACCTGCTCAATGTCTGGAAGGGCGGTATGGATGGCGACATCCTCTCCGAACTTGACGAGGGCCTGCGCGAAGAGATCATCGAGTCGCTCGAACCTGCCGAGCTGGCCGAGGCGGTGCGCGAGCTTGAATCCGATGACGTTGTCGACCTTGTCGAATATCTCGACGAGGAACAGCAGGAGGCGGTCCTCGAGGCGCTCGACGCCTCCGAGCGGGTCGCGGTTGAAAAGGCGCTGGCCTATCCTGAGGAATCCGCCGGCCGCCATATGCAGTCCGAGGTGGTCTGGGTTCCCGTGCACTGGAGCGTGGGCGAGGCGATTGATTATTTGCGCTCGGATGTCGAGCTGCCCGACCAGTTCTATCACGTCGTCATGGTTGATCCCAAGATCAAGCCGGTGGGCTATGTCACCCTCGGGCGCGTCTTGTCGAGCAAGCGGACGGTGAAGCTGCGCGATATCACCGAGGACAGTTTCCGCACCTTCCATGTGGAAGATACCGCCGCCGATGTGGCCCACGCCTTCAACCACTACCACCTGATCTCGGCGCCGGTGGTCGATGATGACTACCGGCTCGTGGGTGTGATCACCATCGACGACGCCATGACCCTTCTCGACGAGGAGCACGAGGAAGATATCCTCCGCCTCGCCGGTGTCGGTGAAGGCAGCCTTTCGGACACGGTGATCGAAACCACCAAACAGCGCCTGCCGTGGCTGGCGGTCAACCTTGTGACGGCGGTGATCGCCTCGGGCGTGATCGCGCTTTTCGAAGAAACCATCGCGGGGCTGGTCGCTCTGGCGGTTCTCATGCCCATTGTCGCCTCGATGGGGGGCAATGCGGGAACCCAGTCGCTCACCGTGGCCGTTCGCGCCATAGCCACCCGCGACCTGACAAGCGCCAACGTCTGGCGGGTGATCCGCAAGGAGGCGCTGGTGGGGCTGGTGAACGGCCTGATATTCGCCGTGGCCATGGGCCTTGTCGGCTGGGTCTGGTTCGGAACGCCGATGCTTGGGCTCGTGATCTCGGTTGCGATGGTCATCAACCTTATCGTCGCGGGCCTAGCGGGGACGATGATCCCCGTCCTCCTCGAGAAATTCGGCATCGACCCCGCGCTGGCCTCGGGCGCTTTCGTGACAACCGTGACCGATGTGGTCGGCTTCTTCGCCTTCCTCGGGCTTGCAGCGATTGTGCTCATATGAGTGGTGCGGACCTTGCGGCCATCAAAGCCGAAGCCCGCAAGGCCGCCTTCGCCCGACGCAAGGTGGCGCATGAGGCGGGCGTTGGTTCGGCGGCGCTTCTGTCCTCGATCCTTGCTGGCTATCGCGGCGTTCCGGTGGCGGGCTATATGGCGATGCGCACCGAGATTGATCCGACACCCGCTATGGACGAGGCCGCCGCGCATGGTCCCGTGGGCGTTCCGGTGATCCTCGGCAAGGCCCAGCCCCTCAAGTTCCGCAGGTGGGAGCCGGATTGCGAGATGATCGACGGCGAGTTTGGGGCGCGCATCCCAGCTTCGGGCGAGTGGATCACACCGGAGATCCTGATCGTGCCCCTCGTGGCCTTCGACCGCAGAGGCGGCCGCCTCGGCTATGGCGGGGGCTTTTATGACCGGACGCTCGAGCTTTTGCGTGCCGCACGGCCGTCTCTGGCCATCGGCTTTGCCTATGGGGCGCAGGAGGCCGAAAACCTGCCGCTTGAGCCCACCGACCAGCCGCTCGATCTGATCGTGACCGAGGCCGAGATCATCGAGCCGCGCCGCTGATCGCGCCGCTTGCCCTTTGCCCCGGCCGCGCCTAGAGGTGGGGCATGAAGATACTATTCCTTGGCGATGTGATGGGGCGCGGCGGACGCGCCGCTGTGGCGCGTGAGATTCCGCGTCTGCGCGCGGCGTGGAAGCTCGATTTCGTCGTCGTGAACGGCGAGAATGCGACCGGCGGCATGGGCCTCAGCGCGGGCCACGCCAAGGCGATCCTCGATGCGGGGGCGGACGTGATAACCCTCGGCGATCATGCCTTCGACCAGAAGGATATGTTTGCCTATGTCGAACAAGAGCCGCGCATCCTGCGCCCGCTCAACTATGCCAAGGCCGCACCGGGCAAAGGCGCACGGGTGTTCAATGCCGCGGGGGGCCGCAAAGTGCTTGTCGCGCAGGTTCTGGGGCAGGTTTTTATGAAGCGCCCCTTCGATGATCCCTTCTCGGCCATCGACGGGGTTTTGCGGCAATACCCGCTGGGCGGCCTCGTGCAGGCGAGCCTTGTCGATATGCATTGCGAGGCGACCTCCGAGAAAATGGCGATGGGCCATTTCTGCGAGGGGCGGGCAAGCGTGGTGGTGGGCACCCACACCCATGTGCCCACGGCCGACGCGATGATCCTGCCGGGCGGCACCGCCTATCAGACCGACGCAGGGATGTGCGGCGATTACCACTCGGTGATCGGCATGAAGAAAGACGAGCCGATGCGCCGCTTCATCACCGGCATGGCGAAAGAGCGGTTTGAACCGGCGATGGGCGAGGTGACGGTTTCCGGCCTCTACATCGAGACTGACGACCGGACCGGCAAGGCCACTCGGGTCGAGATGGTGCGCCAAGGCGGGCGTCTGGCCGCCGCGGGGCCAGCATGAACCGCAATCTCACCCTGTTTCTGCTGCTGGGCGCCGTAGGGACGGGCTGGGGCAGCACGCAGGTTCTGGGCAAATGGGCGACTTCGACCGGCTATCAGCCCTTTGGCCTGATCTTCTGGCAATTCGTGATCGCCACGCTGGTTCTTGGCGGGATCGCTGTCGCGCGAGGGCGGAGCTTTCAGATCACCAAGCCTGCGATCCGTTTCGCGGTTGTGATCGCGATCATCGGCACGATCATCCCGAATTTCACCTTTTACTGGGCGATCACGCGGCTACCCGCGGGCATCATGTCGATTATCATCGCCGCCGTGCCGATGATGGCCTTCCCGATTGCGCTTCTCCTCGGCATGGACCGTTTCAGCTATGCCCGCCTCGCGGGCCTCTGCGCGGGGCTTCTCGGTGTGGCTCTGATCGCCTTGCCCGAGGCGAGCCTGCCCACGGCGGCCATGGCTTTGGCCCTGCCGGTCGCTCTATTGGGGCCGCTCTTCTATGCCTTCGAGTCCAACTTCGTTGCCTGGCACGGGACAGCGGGCCTCGGCGCAATACAGGCCATGGCGCTCTCGTCGGCCTTTGGCGTGGTGCTGACCCTGCCTTTGACCCTCGGCATGGGGCAGTGGATCAACCCCTTCGTCACCTTCGGTTTGGGCGAATGGTCGCTTGTCGCTACGGCCACGATTCACGCCTTGGCCTATGCCACCTACGTCTGGATCGCCGGCGTGGCGGGGGCGGTCTTTGCCGCGCAAACGGCCTATATCGTCACGGGCAGCGGCATCCTCTGGGCGATGGTGCTTTTGGGCGAGCGCTATTCCGGCTGGGTCTGGGCCGCGCTCGGGGCAATGATGGTGGGCGTTCTTCTCGTTCAACCGCGAAACGCGGACGGGGTTGAAGCTGCGACCGATGCAGGCGAGACTCCGCATCAATAGTCGCGGGTGGTTTCATGTTCGAGTTTCTCTCCCTTGGTCAGTCCGCTCAGGCGATCCTCTCGCTCGTCGTCGTGGCGGCCATGTTCGTCCTCTTCCTGCGCGAGGCGCTGCCGACCGAGGTCGTGGCGATCCTCGGGGTGGCGGTTCTCCTGATCTCGGGCGCTTTGCCCTATGAGGCGGCGGTCTCGGTCCTGTCGAACCCCGCGCCTTGGACCATCGCTGCGATGTTTATCGTCATGGGGGCGCTGGTGCGCACCGGATCGCTCGACCGGCTGACGAAATTTGCCGACCGCTCGGCCAAGACCCAGCCCAAGCTCGCGGTGGCGGGGGTTCTGGCCTTTGTTGTCGTCGCCTCGGCCTTCATGAACAACACGCCTGTCGTGGTGGTGATGATCCCCGTGGTGGTGCAGCTGTCGCGGACCTTGGGCATCACCGCCTCGCGCCTTCTGATCCCGCTCAGCTATGCGGCGATCATGGGGGGCACGTTGACGCTCATCGGCACCTCGACCAACCTTCTCGTCGATGGTGTGGCGCGGGCGCGGGGGCTTGAAGCCTTCTCGATCTTCGAGGTGACGCCTATCGGCCTCGCCGTCGTCGCCTGGGGCATGATCTATCTGCGCTTCGTCGGCCCGCGCCTTCTGCCAGACCGCGACAGCATGGCGACGCTCCTCTCCGACCGCTCGAAGATGCGCTTCTTCACCGAAGTCGTGATCCCCGCCGACAGCAGCTTGATCGACCGTCAGGTGACGGGCGTTGAGCTCTTCAAGCGCGATGGCGTGCGCCTCATCGACGTGGTCCGCGCCGAGGTCTCGCTGCGGCGCGATCTGTCGGCGGTGACGCTCAGGGCCGGCGACAGGGTCGTCGTCCGCACCCAGATGGCCGAGCTTCTGAGCCTGCAGCAGGACAAAAACCTGCGCCCCGTCGATCAGGTCTCGTCGGTCGAGACAACGACGGTCGAGGTCTTGATCTCGCCCGGATGCAAGATGATCGGGCGGCGGCTCGGGGATATGCGCCTGCGGCGGAGCTATGGTGTCTATACCCTTGCGGTGCATCGCCGCGACAAGAACATCGGCCGCCAGATCGACGATCTGATCGTGCGGGTAGGCGATACGCTGCTTCTCGAGGGATCGCCCGAGGATATCCAGCGCCTTGCCTCCGAAATGGAGATGGTTTCGGTGTCCGAACCCTCGGATCGTGCCTATCGCCGCGCCCATGCCCCGATCGCGATTGCCTCGCTGGTGGGCATCGTCGTTCTGGCCGCGCTGGGCGTCGCGCCGATCCTCCTCTTGGCGGTTCTTGCGGTCGCAGTAGTGCTCGGCACCCGCTGCATCGACGCGGAAGAGGCCTTTGGCTTTGTCGACGGGCGGCTGCTGGCGCTCATCTTCTCGATGCTCGCCGTGGGGGCAGCACTCGAAAGCACGGGTGCCGTGTCGATGATCGTCGAAGGCGTCTCGCCCGCGCTCGGCGCGCTGCCGCCCTTCATGGTGGTCTGGGCGGTCTATCTGGTGACGTCGATCCTGACCGAGCTTGTCTCCAACAACGCGGTCGCCGTGGTCGTCACCCCCATCGCCATCGGTCTCGCCTCGGCGCTGGGCATAGACCCGCGGCCCTTGGTCGTCGCGGTGATGGTCGCGGCGTCGGCGAGTTTTGCCACGCCCGTGGGCTATCAAACCAATACGCTCGTCTATGGCCCCGGAGGCTACAAGTTCGTCGATTTCCTGCGGGTGGGCATTCCCCTGAACCTGACCATGGGCCTTCTGGTCTCGGCGCTGATCCCCATCGTCTGGCCGCTCTAGCCCTTCACAACGGCCAGAACACGAGGATCGCCGGGATCGACACGACGATCACGAGGATTTCCAAGGGCAGACCCATCGGCCAGTAGTCCGAGAAGCGATAACCGCCGGGGCCGAGGATCAGCGTGTTGTTTTTATGCCCGATGGGCGTGAGAAACGCGCAGGAGGCGGCGACCGCTACGGCCATGAGGAAAGGATCGGGCGAGACGCCGAGGCTCTGGGCCATCTCGATGCCCACGGGCGCGGCGACGATGGCGGTGGCGGTGTTGTTGAGCACGTCCGAGAGGGTCATCGTCACGAACATCAGGACGGTGAGCACCGCCCAAGCGGGCCAGCCTTCTGTGAGGCCGACGAGCGAGGAGGCGATGAGTTCGGTGCCGCCCGAGGTTTCGAGTGCGGCTCCGAGCGGGATCATCGAGCCCAAGAGGACGACCACGGGCCATTCGATGTGGCTGTAGAGCTCCGAGAGGGGCAGGATCCCGAACAGCACATAGCCGACAACGACGATCCCGAGCGCCATGGGCAGATAGATGAGGCCGACGCTTGCCGCCAGAACGGCTGCGGCAAAAAGGCCGATGGCGAGCCAGACCTTCTTGTCGGCCGTCACGGCAAGGCCGCGGTCGGCCAAGGCGAGGCAGCCGAGCCATTCGACGATCTCGGCCGAGCGGTCCTTGGGGGTCAGCAGCAAGAGGATATCGCCGGGGCGGATCACCGTTTTGCGCATCTGCGTTCGGATTTGCCGGCCCCGCCGCGAGATGCCGAGAAGGACGGTGTTCTGCCGCCAGGCAAGCCCGATGGCCTCTGCCGTTTTGCCGACGATCCGGGCGCCATCGGGCACGACAACCTCCGTGAGCGCCATGCCCGCTGCCGCGGCTTTGGGAGCCTCGCCATTCTTCTTGCCGCTGATCTTGAGGCCGAGGGCGGCGCGAAATTCGTCCAGCGCCTAGGGCGCGGCTTCGATCACGATGTGGTCCGAGGCCTTCAACTCGGCATTGGCCGAGGTGCCATAGCGCCGCTTGCCGCCGCGAATGAGGCCGAAAATGGCCACGTCAGCCTTGTCGGCCTCGGGGTAGATCTCCGAGAGGCGCTTGCCGATCAGAGCGCTGCCACGCGGGATCGACAGCTCGGCGATATAGTCGGCATATTCCGCCATTGGATCGCCCTGAAGGCCCGGCCCGTCGCGCTGCGGGATCTAGCGCCAGCCGACGAGGGCGACGAAAATGAGGCTTGCAACGGCAGTGAGGCCGCCGACGGGCAGGAAATCGAACATCGCAAAGGACTCGCCCAAAGCCTCGCCGCGATAGGCGGCGATGATGATGTTGGGGGGCGTGCCAATGAGCGTCGCCATGCCGCCGAGGATCGTGGCGAAGGACAAAGGCATGAGCGTCAGCCCCGCCGCGCGGCCTGCTTTGCGGGCGGTCTGGATATCGACGGGCATCAAGAGGGCGAGCGCCGTGACGTTGTTCATAAAGGCCGAGAGGACCCCGCCGATGCCGCCCATGAGCGTGACATGGGCGCCGAGGCTGCGGCTGGAATCGACGAGTGTGCGGGTGATGAGTAGGACAGCGCCCGAACGCACAAGGCCCGCCGAGACGACCAGAACCAGCGCCACCACCAGCGTCGCCGGATGGCCGAACCCGTCGAAAGCGTGTTTGGTCTCGACCACGCCGAGGACCACCCCGAGCATCAGCGCGGCAAAAGCCACGAGGTCATAGCGGAAGCGCCCCCAAAGCATCATTCCGAAGACGGCGGCAAAGAGGGTGAAGAGGACGATCTGATCCTGTGTCATGCCGCCACTATCACCGATCCCCGTCGCCGCCACCAACCCTTTCCTTGCGGGGATTGCATCGCCCCGCGCCCTTGGGCTATTGACGCGCGACTCCGCAAGCAGAACGAGACGCACGAGGTTATCATGGCCGGCCACTCAAAATGGGCAAACATCCAGCACCGCAAAGGCCGCCAGGATGCCGCCCGGTCGAAACTCTTCTCCAAACTCTCCAAAGAGATCACCGTCGCCGCCAAGATGGGCGATCCCGATCCCGAGAAGAACCCGCGCCTGCGCCTTGCCGTGAAGGCCGCCCGTTCGCAGTCGATGCCGAAGGACGTGATCGACCGCGCCATCAAGAAATCGCAGGCGGGCGACGCGGCGGACTATACCGAGATCCGCTATGAGGGCTATGGCCCCAACGGCATCGCCATCATCGTCGAGGCGCTGACCGACAATATCAACCGCACCGCCTCGAACGTGCGGTCCTATTTCACCAAATCGGGCGGCAACCTCGGCACCACCGGCTCGGTCAGCTTCATGTTCGACCGCGTGGGCGAGATCACCTACGGCCCCGAAGCGGGCGACGCCGACACGGTGATGATGGCCGCCATCGAAGCGGGCGCCGACGATGTGGAAAGCGACGACGAAGGCCACTGGATCTATTGCGGCGACACTTCGCTCAACGAGGTGTCTGAGGCGCTCGAAGGCGAATTGGGCGAGGCCATGGAAGCCAAGCTCATCTGGAAGCCGCAGAGCCGCACGAACGTCGATCTCGAGACCGCGCAGAAGCTGATGCGCCTCATTGACACGCTCGAGGATGACGACGACGTGCAAACCGTCGTTGCCAACTTCGACGTCCCCGAGGACGTGGCAGCCCAGCTCTAAGTTTCCTGCCACCCAAGGCACCGAGGCGGCTCCCTTTCGGGGGCCGTTTCTTTTTGGCTTGAGCTTGCCGCGGCGATCCTGTCCTGTCGCGGCATGAGCAGCCCTTCGCCTCAATCGCGCCCTTTGGCCGGCATCCTCTGGATGGTGGCGACGGGCCTCAATTTCGTGATGGTCACGGCACTTGTGAAACACGTTGGGGCAGGGGTTCCGGCGGCGGAAGCGGCCTTCCTGCGCTATGGCCTCGGTCTTGTGTTCCTCTTGCCGATGATCCGGCCGATCCTGCGGGCGCATCTGACCTCGCGTCAGGTAAAGCTCTTCGCCGCCCGCGGCGTGGTTCATACGCTGGCGGTGATCCTGTGGTTCTTTGCCATGGCGCGGATCCCCTTGGCGGAGGTGACGGCGCTCAATTATCTCAGCCCCGTCTATACGACCCTCGGCGCGGCGATCTTTCTTGGCGACAAGCTGCAGATGCGGCGGATCGCGGCGATTGTCGTGGCCATGATCGGTGCCCTCATCATCCTGCGCCCCGGCGCGCGCGAGATCATGCCGGGCCATATCGCCATGCTTGGCACCGCCGCCTTCTTTGCCGCGAGCTATCTCATCGCCAAACGCCTGAGCGACGATCTCTCGCCCACGGTCGTTGTGGGGATGCTCTCGGTCACAGTGACCATCGGCCTCGCCCCCTTTGCCGCCGCCGTCTGGGTGACGCCCACGCTCGAACAATGCGGCTGGCTGTTTCTCGTCGCCTGTTTCGCCACGGCAGGCCACTACACCATGACGCTCGCCTTCCGCGCCGCCCCCCTTTCAGTCACCCAGCCCGTGACCTTTCTCCAGCTCGTCTGGTCGGTCAGCATCGGCGCGCTCTTCTTTGCGGAGCCTGCGGATCATTGGGTCGTCACCGGCGGGGCGTTGATCATGGCGGCGGTGAGCTTTATCACCTGGCGCGAGGCGCGTTTACGGCGGAAACCACCGCCAGCGGTGGCGGGCTAAGTTTTCATTGATTGACGAGTCAATAAAAACGCCCCTAGGGTGCCGCAATCCCTGATCGCGGAAGTCCGATGCCGAAACTTGGAATGGAACCGATCCGGCGCGCGGCGCTGGTTGATGCGACGATCACCGAGATTGGCAAATCCGGCACGCTTGATGTGACCGTGAGCCAGATCGCCAAGCGGGCCGGAATGTCGTCGGCCTTGGCGCATCACTATTTTGGCTCGAAAGAGCAGATCTTCATCGCCGCCATGCGCCATACCCTGTCGCTCTACGGGGCGGGGGTGCGCGGCGCCTTGGCGATGGCGCAGGGTCCGCGCGGGCGGATCGAGGCGGTGATCCGGGCCGGCTTTTCGACGACCAACTTCCGGCGCGAGGTGGTGGCGGCGTGGCTCAACTTCTACGTCCTCGCCCAGACGAACGCCGAGGCGCGGGCACTTCTTCTGATCTATCAAAACCGGATGCGATCGAACCTCGTGCATGATCTGCGACCTCTCGTCGGCGGTCGGGCCGAAGGAGCCGCCGAACGGATCGCCGGCCTCATCGACGGGCTTTACCTGCGTGAAGCATTGGGCCGCACCCTGCCGAGCGGTGACGAGGCCACGCGGCAGGTTCTCGAGGCGCTGGATCTGGAGATCGGAGCCGCGAAATGACCGCCCCCAATATCCTGATCTTCATGGTCGACCAGCTGAACGGGACGCTCTTTCCCGATGGCCCCGCCGACTGGCTCCATGCCCCCAACCTCAAACGCCTTGCCGCCCGCTCGGTGCGCTTCGCCAATACCTATACCGCCTCGCCCCTCTGCGCCCCGGCGCGGGCCTCGTTCATGTCGGGCCAGTTGCCGCGACGGACCGGCGTTTATGACAACGCGGCCGAGTTCACCTCGTCCCTGCCGACCTATGCCCACCACCTGCGCCGCGCGGGCTATCAGACCTGCCTCTCGGGCAAGATGCATTTCGTCGGGCCCGACCAGATGCACGGGCTTGAAGAGCGGTTGACGACCGATATCTACCCCGCCGATTTCGGCTGGACGCCGGATTATCGCAAGCCCGGCGAGCGGATCGACTGGTGGTATCACAATATGGGGTCGGTCACAGGCGCAGGCGTGGCCGAGATCACCAACCAGCTCGAATATGACGACGAGGTGGCATATCACGCGGGCCGCAAGCTCTATGACCTCGCCCGCGGCCACGATCCGCGCCCGTGGTGCCTCACGGTCAGCTTTACCCACCCGCACGACCCTTACGTGGCGCGCCGCAAATACTGGGATCTCTACGAGGATTGCGCCCATCTCGACCCCGAGGTGCCGCCCATTCCCTATGCCGAGCAGGATCCGCATTCCAAGCGGCTTCTCGACAGCTGTGACCGCGACAAGTTTGACATCACCGACGAAGACGTACGCCGCTCGCGCCGCGCCTATTTCGCCAATATCTCCTATATCGACGACAAGATCGGCGAGCTTCTGGATATCCTCGAACGCACGCGGCAGGAGGCGGTGATCCTTTTTGTCTCCGACCACGGCGATATGCTGGGCGAGCGGGGGATGTGGTTCAAGATGTCCTTCTACGAAGGCTCGGCCCGCGTTCCTCTGATGATCGCCGCGCCGGGGCTCAAGGCGGGGCGGATCGACACGCCTGTGTCCACGCTCGATGTGACGCCAACCCTTGCCGACCTTGCGGGCATTTCGCTTGACGAGGTCTTGCCGTGGACCGATGGCGAGAGTCTTGTCGGCCTTGCTAAGGGCGAGGAGCGGACGACGCCGGTCGCCATGGAATACGCCGCCGAAGGCTCCTATGCGCCTTTGGTCGGCCTGCGCTATGGCAAGTGGAAATACACCCGCTGCGCCCTCGATCCCGATCAGCTTTTCGACCTCGAGGCCGACCCGCAGGAGCTTCGCAACCTCGCGGGCGATCCGGCGCACAAGGGCACGCTCGACCAGCTCCGCGCCAAGTCCGAGGCACGCTGGGATTTGGCTGCCTTCGACGCCGAGGTGCGGCAGAGCCAAGCCCGCCGTTGGGTCGTCTACGAGGCGCTGCGCAATGGCTCCTACTACCCGTGGGACTATCAGCCGCTGCAGCAAGCATCCGAGCGCTATATGCGCAACCACATGAACCTCGACACGCTCGAGGGAAACCAACGCTTCCCGCGCGGGGAATAAGAGACCGGAACCGACTATGCAGGCAGACTATGTAATCATCGGAGCGGGCAGCGCGGGCTGCGCTATGGCTTATCGCTTGGCTGAGGCAGGCAAAAGGGTTGTGGTGATCGAGCACGGCGGCACGGACGCCGGCCCCTTCATCCAGATGCCGGCGGCGCTGAGCTATCCGATGAACATGGCGATGTATGACTGGGGCTTCCGCACCGAGCCCGAGCCGCATCTGGGCGGCCGCCAGCTTGCCACGCCGCGCGGCAAGGTGATCGGCGGCTCGTCCTCGGTCAACGGCATGATCTTTGTGCGCGGCCATGCGCGGGACTATGACCACTGGGCCGAGAGCGGCGCGGCCGGTTGGGCCTATACGGATGTGCTTCCCTATTTCAAACGGATGGAGCATTGGCACAGCGGCGGCCACGGCGGCGACAAGGACTGGCGTGGCAAGAATGGCCCGCTGCACGTCACACGCGGCCCGCGCACCAATCCGCTGACCCGCGCCTTTGTCGAGGCGGGGCGGCAGGCGGGCTATCCTGTCACGGGCGATTATAACGGGCAGCAACAAGAGGGCTTTGGCCCCTTCGACGCGACGATCTGGAAAGGGCGGCGCTGGTCGGCGGCCAATGCCTATCTGCGGCCGGCGATGAAGACCGGCAATTGCACGGTTATCCGCGCCTTTGCCCGTCGCGTGGTGATCGAGGACGGTCGGGCGACCGGCGTCGAGGTCGAGCGCGGCGGCAAGATCGAGGTGATCGGCGCGGGGCGCGAGGTGATCGTTGCCGCCTCGTCGATCAATTCGCCCAAGATCCTGATGCTCTCGGGGATCGGCCCTGCGGCGCATCTGAAAGAGCACGGCATCGACGTGGTAGCCGATCGGCCCGGCGTGGGCCAGAACCTGCAGGATCACCTCGAGCTCTACATCCAGCAGGCTGCGACCCAGCCGGTGAGCCTCTTCAAATACTGGAACCTCTGGTCCAAGGCGATCATCGGGGCGCGTTGGCTGTTCACCAAGACGGGGCTTGGAGCGTCCAACCAATTCGAAAGCGCGGCCTTCGTCCGCAGTAAGGCCGGCGTCGAATATCCTGATATCCAATACCATTTCCTGCCCATCGCCATCCGCTATGACGGGCAGGCGGCGGCCGAGGGGCACGGGTTTCAGGCCCATGTCGGGCCGATGCGCTCGGCCTCGCGGGGGGCGATCACGTTGCGATCGGGCGATCCCAAGGACGCGCCGAAGATCCTCTTCAACTATATGAGCGCGGCGAGCGACTGGGAGGATTTCCGCACCTGCATCCGCCTGACGCGCGAGATATTCGGGCAAGAGGCCTTTGCCCCCTATCGCGGCAAGGAAATCCAGCCCGGCGCGGATTGCCAGAGCGATGACGATCTCGACGATTTCATCCGCGAGCACGTCGAAAGTGCCTATCACCCCTGCGGTACCTGCAAGATGGGCGCGGCGAGCGACAAGATGGCGGTGGTCGATCCCGAATGCCGCGTGATCGGTGTGGAGGGGCTGCGGGTCGCCGATAGCTCGATCTTCCCGCGCATCACCAACGGCAATCTCAACGCGCCCTCGATCATGACCGGCGAGAAGGCCGCCGATCATATTCTTGGCCGCGATATGCTGCCGCCGTCGAATGACGAGCCGTGGATCAACCCGAACTGGAAAACCTCGCAGCGGTGAAAAGTTTGATGCGTGTCAAAGTGGGCGGCGAATCCGCCCGCTAGGATCGCACCGTAACTTCGATCAAAGGTAACCCATGTCCAACACCCCGCACGAGCTTGGCGACGATTTCCCCGGTCAGGCCGACCTGATCCACGAGTTGAAAACCACGAACGCCCATTTCGCAAATCTTGCCGACCGCTACCACGAGATCAACCGCGCGGTGCATCGGGCCGAGACCGATGTCGAGCCGACCGACGATCTGCATATGGCCGAGCTGCGCAAGGAGCGCATGGCGCTGAAGGATCAGATCGCCGCGGCGCTGCGGGCGGCTCAGTCCACCTGATAGGGCAGAACACCCCGATGATCGGGGTCGACCTTCAATCGCCGCTCGAGCGGTGGGACGGCGCGCTGGTGACAGTCGCGCCGTTCGCATATCCGGCAAGAGATACCGATGGGCTCGAAAGCCTCGGGCGTATCGACGTCCATATGATCGGCATAGACCAGCGCCGGCGCGTGCCGCACCTCGCAGCCGAGGCCAATGGCATAGCGACGCGTGGGCGCGTCGAAAGCTCCGCCGGATTTCGTCACATCCCGCGCAAGGCAGAAATACCGCACGCCGTCGGGGGTCTCGGCCAGCTGGCGGAGGAACCGCCCCGGTGTTTCAAAGGCGCGATGCACGTTCCAAAGAGGGCAGGCGCCGCCGTAGCGGGCGAATTGCAGGGTGGTGGCCGAGTGGCGCTTGGTGATCGTGCCCGCTGGATCGACGCGGACGAAGAAAAAGGGAATGCCCTTGGCGCCGGGGCGCTGCAGGGTCGAGAGACGGTGCGCCACCTGTTCGAGCGAGGCGCCGAAACGGTCGGCAAGGCGTTCGAGGTCGTGGCGGGTTTCCTGCGCGGCGGTGAGGAAGCGCTCATAGGGCATGAGAGCGGCGCCCGCGAAATAGTTGGCAAGGCCCACCTTGGCGATGGCGCGGGCTTCGGGGGAATGGAAACGGGCAAGGTCGAGCGTCGCTTCGAGAAGCTTGTCCTGCGTCAGAAGCGCGACCTGCAGGAGCAACTGGAAGGTGCGGGTCTGTTCGGCCGAGCGGCGCGAGAGGGTGAGGATCTTGGCCTCGGGATCGTAGTGGCGCGTCACAGAGGTGTCGGCAAAGCGCACTGCTACGCCCCGTGTGCCGAGCGCGGCGATGGCGGCGTCGCGGATGGTGGCAGGGCTTTGGGTGGCAAAGCGTTCGGCGGTGCGGTCCACCGCGTCGATATAGTTGTCGCAATAATGGAAGAAATCGCGCACCTCTTCCCACGGACTCGGCTGGAGCCGGGAATCCTCGCGCCCGAGCGCCTCGTCGAGCGAGGCAAGGCGTTCATGGGTCTGCCGATAGGCGCGGTGCAGATCGAGGAAAGCGCGGGCGAGGGCAGGGGCGTTCGACGCTGCGAGCCGCAAATCGGCAAGGCCCGGTGGCGTGTCGCCGAATACGGGATCGGCCAGCGCCTCGCGCATATCTCCTACAAGGCGGGCCTCGTCTCCCGATTGCAGTTCGGTCACATCAAAGCCGAACTCTTGGGCAAGGCCGAGGACTACGGCGGTCGAGACCGGGCGGTTGTTGTTCTCCATCTGGTTGAGATAGGGCAGCGACACCCCGAGTTTGTCGGCAAAGGCCTTTTGCGTCAGCCCGAGCCGTCCGCGCAATTCGCGCAGCTTGACGCCTGCGTAGAGTTTCTGGATCGCCATACCGGCCCCCGGTTTGCAGCTTCGCTTACCGAAGTCATAGGCTTTGCAAACCCGCTCTGGCAAGCCTCACTCGATCCCGAGCCGCCTTTCGCGCCGGATGACGAAGGCGATGGCGACGCCCGACAGAACCGACGAGCCGAACATGATCGCCTGCAAGGGCAGGCTGCCGGCCTCGGGCGAGAGGCTCGACCCGGCCACAGCCGAGAGCGCAGCGCCGCCAGTGACCATGATTGCCCCACCGAGGCCCGAGGCGGTCCCCGCAAGATGCGGACGCACCGAAAGCATCCCTGCGGTGGCATTGGGCATCGTGAGGCCGTTGCCAAGGCCGAGGAAGGTGCAGAAGCCGAAGAAGAGAAGGGCGCTTTCGTATCCCGACACGCTGATCGCCAGCGAGATGGCGAGGCCCGCGCTGGCGATGCCGGTGCCAACAAGGGTCATGCGGTTCACTCCAAAGCGCACCGAGAAGCGGCCCGAAATGTAATTGCCGACCGCATAGCCGACCGTAGGTGATCCGAGTGCAAATCCAGTCTGCAGCGGACTCAAGCCAAAGACGCCGCTTGCCACAAGGCTCGCGCCGCCAAGGAGCGCGTAGTAGGCGCCAGCCGCGAAAGCGGTGCACAAGACGTAGCCCCAGAACCGCGGCGAACCGAGGAGGGCCGGATATTGCCTCACCTGCTCACGGAAGGGCAGGCCACGGTCGCGGACTGTCTCGCCCTGATCGGCCCAAACGAGGACGACCATGAAGAGGCCCATGAGGGTGAGTAGCCAGAAATTCGCCCGCCAGCCGAGGAATTCGTCAACCGCACCACCGATGAAGGGCCCGATCATCGGCATGATCGACATGCCCAAGGTAACATAGCCGATCATCGAGGCGGCTTTGTCCTGGCTCACGAGGTCACGCACCACGGCGCGGCTCAGGACCATGCCGGTGGCCACGGTCGCCTGCACCAGACGGAAGCCGAGGAAGGCCGCACCCGACGGCGCAAGCGCCGCCCCGGCCGATGCGGCGGTGAAGATGGCAAAGCCCACAAGCACCACGGGGCGGCGTCCGAACCGGTCGGAAATCGGGCCGACGATGATCTGCATGATCGCCGTGGCCGCGAAATATCCCGAGACCGCCAACTGCATCACGCTGTAATCGACGCCGTATTCCGCCGCGATCGTGTTCAGCGAGGGCAGGAACAGCGACATATTCAGCGCCGAAAGCCCCGCCAGCATCACCAGCGTGAACATATGCGGCGGTGTCGTCCGGTCGAAGAAGCGGGGAGCGGGATGCGAGGTCATGTCTCTCGCTAGGCCCGCAGGGCAGGGATGTCCACGCCTATTCGCCACCGAAACGGGCAAAGATGAACCACGCTCCGGCCGCGATCAGGGCAAAGCCTACTGCGTGATTCCAGCGGATCGGCTCGCCGAGGTAGAGCACCGAAAACCCGGCAAAGACGGTGAGCGTGATGACCTCCTGAATGGTCTTCAGTTGCGCCGCGCTGAAATGCCCGTGGCCGATGCGGTTGGCGGGCACCTGCAAGACATACTCGAAGAAGGCGATGCCCCAGCTGACGAGGATCACCACGATCAAGGGCGCGGCTTTGAATTTTAGGTGCCCATACCAGGCGAAGGTCATGAAAAGATTGGACATCAGGAGAAGCCCGATGGTCAGGACAGGCACCGGAAGCTGCGGCATGGCGAGGTCTCGGGGGAGGGTGTTACGCAAGTTTGCAATTAGCTCTAACTATATTGCATTTAATTTGCAAATTTGCTCGTTTGGCCTTTTGCCCGCCGCTCCACCTCCCTAAACTGTGGCAGCGGCAATCGAGGGCAATCTATCCGATGAAAGACATCCTGCAAGAACTGGAATCGCGGCGCGAAACGGCTCGTCAGGGCGGTGGTGCCCGCCGGATCGAAGCGCAGCACGCCAAAGGCAAGCTGACCGCGCGTGAGCGGATCGAGCTTTTGCTCGACGAGGACTCGTTCGAGGAATTCGATATGTTTGTGGCCCATCGCTGCACCGATTTCGGGATGCAGGAAAGCCGACCCGCCGGTGACGGCGTGGTGACGGGCTGGGGCACGGTCAACGGCCGTATGGTCTATGTCTATTCCCAGGATTTCACCGTCTTTGGTGGATCACTGTCGGAGACCCACGCCCAGAAGATCTGCAAGATCATGGATATGGCGCTGCAAAACGGCGCGCCGGTGATCGGCATCAACGACTCAGGCGGCGCGCGAATCCAAGAGGGCGTGGCCTCGCTTGCGGGCTATGCCGAGGTGTTCCAGCGCAACATCCTGGCCTCGGGCGTGGTGCCGCAGATTTCCGTTATCATGGGCCCCTGCGCCGGTGGCGCGGTCTATTCGCCGGCGATCACCGACTTCATCTTCATGGTGAAGGACTCCAGCTATATGTTCGTGACCGGACCCGATGTAGTGAAGACCGTGACGAACGAGATCGTCACCGCCGAGGAATTGGGCGGCGCTTCCACCCATACCCGCAAATCCTCGGTCGCCGATGGGGCCTTTGAAAACGACGTCGAGGCGCTGGCCGAGATCCGCCGCCTTGTCGATTTTCTCCCCCTCAACAACCGTGAAAAGCCGCCCGTCCGCCCCTTCTTTGACGACGTGGCGCGGGTGGAAGACAGCCTCGACACGCTGATCCCCGACAATCCCAACACGCCTTACGATATGAAAGAGCTGATCCACAAGATCGCCGACGAGGGGGATTTCTACGAGATACAGGCCGAGTATGCTAAGAACATCATCACCGGGTTCGTTCGCCTCGAAGGCTCGACCGTGGGCGTTGTCGCCAACCAGCCGATGGTTCTGGCGGGGTGCCTCGATATCGACGCCTCGCGCAAGGCCGCGCGCTTTGTCCGTTTCTGCGATGCCTTCGAGATCCCGATCCTGACCCTTGTCGATGTGCCGGGCTTCCTGCCCGGCACATCGCAGGAGTATGGCGGCGTCATCAAGCACGGCGCGAAGCTCCTCTTCGCCTATGGCGAGGCAACGGTGCCCAAGGTCACCGTGATCACCCGCAAGGCCTATGGCGGCGCCTATGACGTGATGGCGTCCAAGCACCTGCGCGGCGATTTCAACTATGCCTGGCCCACCGCCGAGATCGCGGTGATGGGTGCCAAGGGCGCGGTCGAAATCCTCTATCGCAGCGAGCTTGGCGACAAAGAGAAGATCGCGGCGCGGACCAAGGACTATGAGGATCGCTTCGCCAATCCTTTTGTTGCCGCCGAGAAGGGCTTTATCGACGAGGTGATCATGCCTCATTCGACCCGCCGCCGCGTCTGCCGCGCCTTTGCGAGCTTGCGGGGCAAGCAGCTCAAGAACCCGTGGAAGAAGCACGACAACATTCCGCTCTAGGACCGCCGAGATGACCAACACCCTCGCCAATAGTCGGGAGCGCCGCTGATGGAAAAGCACCGTGGATTCCCGAGCCGGATGCCCAGCTCGGACCATCAATTCACCATTCGCCGCGCCAACAAGGAGGGCGCGACCAAGATCATCCTGCGCGAACGGTTCCGCGACCGCCGCCCGATCGACCGCAAGGCCGACGAGCTTTTCCTCTGGGCGCTGTGGAACCATTTCGGAGAAGAGCCCTTCGTGCGCGGCAACCTCGACGCGGGGCGGCTGTCGTGGCTCTTCGGCCGCGAGGTCGTGGCCGCAGAAGAGCCATTTGATCCCCAAAGCTATGATGCCCTCCTGAGGATCGACCTCGCCAAGGCCAAGGCCAATTTCCCGCAGATATTCGACGATCGCTCCGCCTCGCCCTTTGAAGGAGACGACGATTGGGATTGATGGGCGGAAATTGGCCTGTCGTGGCAGGGATTTGGCAGGAAGGCGCGCATCCGGCGCGGCGGCCGATCACGGTTGTTGGCGGAGGCTCGGGCCTGTGCCAGTCTCATCCTCGGGCCCGCGCTCTCGGTGACGAGGCGCTGTCCCAGCATCCAAATTGTTCCCCTTTCCTGGACCGGTCAGCCCCCCTTCGGGGCCGACCCGCCCCCTTTTCCGTTTCGGCGCCCCAATGCGCGAGTTTCGGCCCATATCCGGCGGTTGATATTGCCTATCGGCCCGCTGCCGGTGATTGTTTGACCAACTCAAACAAGCAAAAGGGCAGTTCCCAATGCGCAAAATCTTCTTCGTTGTTTCCGCCGTCGCGGTTGTCGGCCTGTCGGGCTGTCTTGACACCGATCTTGAGTGCGGCCTCGCCGGCGCCGCTGCTGGAGCGGTCGTCGCGGATTCGTCCGGTGGCAACGTGCTCACTGGCGCTCTCGTTGGCGGGGCTGTCGGCGTCGCCGCAAACGACGTTAGCACTCTCTGCCGCTGATATCTCCCGCCCCTCGGGGCGCAAGACTTCCCCTAACCGCCACGGGCGCCTGCGCGCACCCGTGGCGGTTTCGCATTTGAAGGACCTCGCCTGATGTTCAAGAAGATCCTGATCGCCAACCGGGGCGAAATCGCCTGCCGCGTCATCAAGACGGCCCGCAAGATGGGCATTCAGACGGTGGCGGTCTATTCCGATGCCGACCGCAATGCGCTCCATGTGTCGATGGCCGACGAAGCGATCCACATCGGCCCGCCCCCCGCGAACCAGTCCTACATCGTGATCGACAAGATCATGGCCGCGATCAAGGAAAGCGGCGCGGAGGCGGTGCATCCGGGCTATGGCTTCCTCTCGGAAAACCCCAAGTTCGCCGAGGCCTTGGAAAAGGCGGGCGTCGAATTCATCGGGCCGCCAGTGAAATCCATCGAGGCGATGGGCGACAAGATCACTTCGAAAAAGATCGCTCAGGAAGCAGGCGTGAGCACGGTTCCGGGCTATATGGGCCTCATTGGCGATGCCGACGAGGCGGTGAAGATCAGCCAGGAAATCGGCTATCCGGTGATGATCAAGGCCTCCGCCGGGGGCGGCGGCAAGGGGATGCGGATCGCCTGGAACGACACCGAGGCGCGCGAGGGTTTCCAGTCATCCAAGAACGAGGCCGCCAATTCCTTTGGCGACGACCGGATTTTCATCGAGAAGTTCGTCACCCAACCGCGCCACATCGAAATTCAGGTGCTCTGCGACAAGCACGGCAACGGCGTCTATCTGCACGAGCGGGAATGCTCGATCCAGCGGCGCAACCAGAAGGTCGTGGAAGAGGCCCCCTCGCCCTTCCTCGATGAGGCCACCCGCAAAGCGATGGGCGAGCAGGCCGTCGCTCTGGCCAAGGCGGTGGGCTATGCCAGCGCCGGCACGGTCGAATTCATCGTCGACGGCAACCGCAACTTCTACTTCCTCGAAATGAACACCCGCCTGCAGGTGGAACACCCCGTCACCGAGCTCATCACCGGCGTCGATCTGGTCGAACAGATGATCCGCGTGGCCAATGGCGAGAAGCTGCCGTTCAAGCAGGAAGATCTCAAGATCAACGGCTGGGCGATCGAGAACCGCCTTTATGCCGAGGATCCCTATCGCAACTTCCTGCCCTCCATCGGCCGCCTGAGCCGCTATCGCCCGCCTGTCGAGGGCGACACGGAAACGGGCGGCATCGTCCGCAACGATACCGGCGTCTACGAGGGGGGCGAGATCTCGATGTATTACGACCCGATGATCGCCAAGCTCTGCACATGGGGGCCGACGCGGGCGCAGGCCATCGAAGAGATGCGCGTCGCGCTCGACACCTTCGAGGTCGAGGGCATCGGTCACAACCTGCCCTTCGTGGCGGCCGTGATGGATCACCCGCGGTTCGTTTCGGGCGCCATGACCACCGCCTTCATCGCCGAGGAATACCCCGACGGCTTCTCTGGCGTCGAGCTGCCGCGCGAGGCGCTGGTGCGCGTGGCCGCTGCCGCGGCCGCCATGCACCGCGTCACGGAAATCCGCCGCTCGCGCATCTCGGGCCGGATGAGCAACCACGAGCGCCACGTCGGCACCGATTGGGTGGTGACGCTGCAGGGGCAGGAATTCCCTGTGACCATGACCGCCGACCGCGCGGGCGCCGATGTGACCATCGAGGGCAAGACCCTGCGGATCGAAAGCGATTGGACGCCGGGCGATCCCCTCGCACGGCTCACCGTGGGTGGGGCGCTTCTGGTCCTGAAGGTCGGCAAGCGCACCCAAGGCTTCCGCCTGCGCTTCAGGGGCGTCGATCTTCAGGTCACGATCCGCACGCCGCGGCAGGCCGAGCTTGCGCGGCTCATGCCAGAAAAGCTGCCGCCCGATACCTCCAAGTTCCTGCTTTGCCCGATGCCCGGCCTCATCGTGAAGGTGAATGTCGCGGCGGGCGACGAGGTTCAGGAGGGGCAGGCGCTTTGCACCGTCGAGGCAATGAAGATGGAGAACATCCTCCGCGCCGAGCGCAAGGGGATCGTCAAGAAGGTCAATGCTTCGGCGGGCGACAGCCTTGCCGTTGACGAAGTGATCATGGAGTTCGAGTGATGCCAGCCCGCGGGGGCATCAGCCTCGCGGCCCTGTCTGCCCTTTCGGCGGGATTTGGGTTTGCGATCTGGTTTGCCCTCACCTGGGCCCGCATCGGCACGTTCGAATATCCGCTCGACGACGTCTACATCCACCTCGCCATGGCCGAGGGGATTGCCGGCGGCACCTATGGGATCAACCCCGGCGAGCCCGCGTCGGCGGCCTCGTCGATCCTCTATCCGCTTCTGCTCACCCCCTTCGCGGGCACGGATTTTCAGCGGCTCTTGCCTCTGGCATGGAACCTTGCGGGCCTACTGACGCTCGGTTGGTTGCTCGGGCGCTGGATCGAGGAATGGAGCACCGGAGCGGTGGCCGTCTTCCTCGCGTTGGTTCTTCCGTTTGCGACCAACATGGCCGGTATCGCAAGCCTCGGGATGGAGCACACGCTGCACGCGCTGGCGATGGCGGTGATGCTCTTGGGCTTCTGGCGGTTCCTGTCGAAGGGCGAGATCGGCTTGGCGCTCATCGCCGGTGTCCTCCTCGCGCCGGTGCTGCGCTTCGAGGGGATCGGGCTGGCATTGGCGGTTTCCGGCGTGGTCGCCCTGCGTGGGCACCTGCGGGCGGGGACAATGCTGGCGGTGCTTGCGCTGGTTCCAGTTGCCTTGTTCGCCTTGTTCCTCGCCTCCCAGGGCCTCGACCCCGTTCCAAGCTCTGTCCTCGCCAAACTCAGCGCCGCGTCTGATTCCAGCGACCCGCTCTCGCGCCTTCTGCGCAATCTGTTCTTGGTCGGCGGCCTTGTCGTCGTAGCGGCCTTCGTCTTGCTGACGGCGGCCATCTTGAACCGCGAGAACCAGAACCTGCGCCTCTTCACCCTCGTGGTCTGGCTGGCCGTTCTGGGGCACCTTTTTGCCGGCCGCATCGGCTGGGCGGCGCGGTACGAGCACTATGTCCTCGTGATCGCCGCCCTCGCGCTTGTCCCCGCCTTGGCCCGTGGCAGGGCCTTTCGCGCCGTCGGTATGGCCGCTGCTCTGGCGGGTGCCGCCTATTTCCTCTGGATGAATGCCACGGTCTATAACTGGACGGCCCGCGGCGTTTATCTCCAGCACGTCCAGATGGCGCGGATCGAGGCCGAACTGCCGGGCGTTCCGGTGGCCGTCAATGATATCGGACGGGTCGCTTGGGCGCAGGACGCCCCCGTCGTCGACCTGTGGGGGCTGGCCTACGCCGATGCCCGCCGTGCGCGGCAGGAGGCCGATGGCGGGCCGGTTCCGGGCTGGGCCGGGGCATTGGCCGATGCCAAGGGCGCCCGCTACGCGATGGTCTATGCCGATTGGTTCAAGGATGGGATCGGCACGGATTGGCAATTGGTGGCAACCCTGACCACGCCCGCGCCCATTGGCATCCTCGGCAGCGAGACTGTGTCGATCTATGTCCTCGACCCGACGATGGAAGATGACCTGCGCTCCGTGATCGAACGGCTTGCCCCGTCGTTGCCTGAGGGCGCGACGCTGACCCAAGTGAATTGAATGACCTGCGACGGAAGACTTGAGAAAGGCTCTGCAAATGTCGGAAAAGATTGAGAAATGGCGCGCTCTGGCGGCGAAGGAACTGCGCGGCGCCGATCCCGATAGCCTGATCTGGAACACGCTCGAGGGCATTCCGGTCAAGCCGCTCTATACCGAGGAGGACGTGAAGGGCCTCGGCCATCTGGGCACCGTCCCAGGCGCCGCCCCCTTCACCCGCGGCCCCCGCGCCACGATGTATGCGGGCCGCCCCTGGACCATCCGCCAATACGCCGGTTTCTCGACCGCCGAGGAAAGCAACGCCTTCTATCGCCGCGCCCTTGCGGCCGGTCAGCAGGGCGTCTCGGTCGCCTTCGACCTCGCAACCCACCGCGGCTATGACAGCGATCACCCGCGCGTCGAGGGCGACGTGGGCAAGGCGGGCGTGGCGATTGACTCAGTCGAGGACATGAAGATCCTTTTCGACGGCATCCCGCTCGACAAGGTTTCGGTCTCGATGACGATGAACGGCGCGGTCATTCCGATCCTCGCCAACTTCATCGTCACCGGCGAAGAGCAGGGGCATTCCCGCGCGGTCCTCTCAGGCACGATCCAGAACGACATCCTCAAGGAGTTCATGGTCCGCAACACCTATGTCTATCCGCCCGAGCCTTCGATGCGGATCGTGGCGGATATCATCGAATACACCTCGCAAGAGATGCCCAAGTTCAACTCGATCTCGATCTCGGGCTATCATATGCAGGAGGCGGGGGCGAACCTCGTGCAGGAGTTGGCCTTTACGCTGGCAGATGGCCGCGAATACGTCCGCACCGCGATCAAGCGCGGGATGAATGTCGATGATTTCGCAGGCCGGCTGTCGTTCTTCTTTGCCATCGGCATGAATTTCTTCATGGAGGCCGCCAAGCTCCGCGCCGCGCGGCTTCTCTGGCACCGGATCATGGCCGAGTTCAATCCGCAAAAACCCGGCTCCTCGATGCTGCGCACCCATTGCCAGACCTCGGGCGTCAGCCTGCAGGAGCAGGATCCCTACAACAACGTCGTCCGCACCGCCTATGAGGCGATGGCGGCGGCCTTGGGGGGCACCCAGTCGCTCCACACCAATGCGCTTGATGAAGCCATCGCCCTGCCGACCGATTTCTCGGCGCGTATTGCCCGCAACACCCAGCTTATCCTTCAGGAAGAGACCGGCATCACCAATGTCGTCGATCCGCTGGCTGGCTCCTACTACGTCGAGAGCCTGACTGCCGAATTGGCCGAGAAGGCTTGGGCGCTGATCGAAGAGGTCGAGGAGATGGGCGGCATGACAAAGGCGGTCGCCTCAGGCCTGCCCAAGCTCAGGATCGAGGAAAGTGCCGCCCGCCGTCAGGCGATGATCGACCGTGGCGAGGAAGTGATCGTCGGGGTGAACAAGTATCGCCTCGCCAAGGAAGACCCGATCGACATCCTCGATATCGACAACGCCGCCGTCCGCGCCAACCAGATCTCGCGCCTTCAGCACGTTCGCGGCACCCGCGACGCAGCCGCCTGCGAGGCGGCACTGGCCGAGCTGTCGCGGCGGGCGAAAGAGGGCGGCAATCTTCTCGAGGCGGCTGTCGAGGCCGCCCGTCAACGGGCCACCGTGGGAGAAATCAGCATGGCGATGGAAAAGGAATTCGGACGGCACCGGGCCGAGGTCAAAACCCTCGCGGGCGTCTATGGCGCGGCTTATGAGGGCGACGAAGAGTTCGCTGCGATCCAGAAGGCCGTCGAGGCCTTCGCCGAAGACGAGGGCCGCCGCCCGCGGATGCTTGTCGTCAAGATGGGGCAGGATGGCCACGACCGTGGCGCCAAGGTGATCGCCACGGCCTTTGCCGATATCGGCTTTGACGTCGATGTTGGCCCCTTGTTCCAGACCCCCGAAGAAGCCGCGCAGGACGCGATCGACAACGATGTGCACGTGGTCGGCATCTCGTCACAGGCGGCGGGGCACAAGACGCTCGCGCCCAAGCTTGTGCAGGCGCTCAAGGATCAGGGGGCGGAGGATATCATCGTCATCTGCGGCGGCGTGATCCCGCAGCAGGACTATGACTTCCTCAAGAAGGCCGGCGTGAAGGCGATCTTCGGCCCCGGGACGAACATCCCCGAGGCCGCAAAGAATATCCTCGGCCTGATCCGTCAGGCCCGCGCTTAGGCTGCGGCGGGCGCGGCCTCGCGCCGCGCCGCCAGTATCAGGACGCCATAACCAAGG
>JALRLK010000072.1 GCA_023254495.1 Marivivens sp.
CGGCGCATGGGCGACACCACCATCAACCATCACCAGACGATCCGCGATCTGCTTGGCGTCCTCGGGGTCGTGCGTGACCATGAGAACCGTCCTTCCCTTCAGTTTCTCCGCCACGAGATCAAGCATCTCGCGCCGCATGGCGGGGCCGAGCGCCGAGAAAGGCTCGTCCAGAAGAATCAGCGGACGTCTCTGCAGCAAGACCCGCGCCAGCGCAGCGCGCGAGGCCTGACCGCCCGACAATGTGCCGGGTTTGCGCGCGCCAAACCCCGTGAGGCCGACCTCGGCAAGCGCAGCATCCACCCGCGCCTTATCCTCCGCCCCAAGGCGCAGGTCCGGCTTCAACGCCAACCCTACATTCTGGGCGACTGTGAGGTGCGGGAAGAGGTTGTTGTCCTGAAACAGCGTGCTCACCGGCCGCTTGCCCGGCGGCAAGGCGCTGATGTCGGTCTGGTTCCAGTAGATCCGGCCCGAACTCGGCGCGAAATAGCCGCCGATCATCGACAGGAGCGTGGACTTGCCGCCGCCCGAGGGGCCAACGATGGCGGTCACGCTGCCTTCCGGCACCGACCAATCGGCGCTCAGGCGGAAATCGCCCTGCTCGATGGTCAGGTTTTCAAGCGTCAGCATCGGCGCGGCCTCCACGGTCAAAGAGCCAAAAGAGCCACAGGCTCACCATCACAAGGACAAGCGCGACACCTGCCGCCGCATCCATCCTGTAGGCCCCCATCAGTCGATACATCATCAGCGGCAAGGTTTCCTGATCGCCCCCCGAAAACAAGAGGATGACACCCAGATCCCCCACCGACATCGCCGCCGCCAGACCGGCAGCAAAGCCCAACGGGCGGCGCAGACGGGGCAGAATCAGAAGGCGCAGTCGCGCCCAGCCGAAAAGGCCGAGGCTCGCGGCAAGGCGGCGATAGTTAGCCTCGATCTCTTCGACAGCCGAGCTGATGCCGCGAAAGACGAAAGGCAGCCCCACGAGGGCGTTGAGCGCGGCGGTGACTGGCAGAGCGGCGCGCGTGGGATTGATGAGCCCGTGGAGCATGAGGAAAACGCCCGTGCCCACCGCCAGCGCCGAGGTCGCTAGTGGCAACGATCCGGCCAGCATGGCAATGGCCCCACCCCGTAGCGCCAAGGCGAGCGCCAGAGCGACGGAAAGGATCGCAGCGGCCAAGGCCACAAGAACTGAACGCAGAATCGCCATGCCGATCCCCGAAGGCAGATCGTTCAGGCCACCGAGGCCTTTCGCCACAACCATAACCAGAGGCAAAATCAGAAAGGCAGCGGCGAGGCCGATCCATAGGGTATCGGTGAAGATGGAAGGTCGCCCCTGCAGCGCGAGAGAAATCCCCTGCCGGTCAAGGCCAGAACCCATACCCAGAGCCGCGCCACCACGATACGCCACCGCCGCAAAGACGGCGCCGAGAGCAAGCTGCAACAGCGCCAGTTGCGCCGCCTTGCCAAGATCGAAATCGAAACGGACAGCCTGATAGATGGCAAGCTCGAGGGTCGTGGCCTTCGGCCCGCCGCCGAGGGTCAGGGCCACTGTGAAACTCGTCAGGCAAATGAGGAACACAGCGAAAAGCGCGCCGGGCAAAACGCTGCGCAGCATCGGCCATTCGAGAAGCCGCCAGCGGGAGCCTTCAAGCTCGACAGCGAGGCGCACCCGCTCGGATGGGATCGCCTGCCAGCCTTGAAGGATCAGCCGGATCCCGAGCGGCAGGTTGAGGAACACGTGGCCGAGGACCACACCCGCAAGCCCGTAGATGGATATCTTGGGCAAATGGACGAGAGCCAAAAGCTCGTTCAACAGCCCCGAACGCCCGAAGACCGCAATCAAACCAAGAACCGCGACAATTACTGGCAGGATGAAAGGCGCACCAAGAAGGGTGATAAGGGCGCTACGGCCCACAAACCTCCGCCGCGCCAAGGCACGGGCAACGGGTATCGCAAGGCCAACGCTCAGCGCTGCCGAAAGCGCCGCCTGAATCAGAGTAAACCGCAGCGCGGCCCAATCGGCCGCCGTCAGAAAACCCGGGCGGCCAGCAGCCTTCGCCGCCACCGCCCAGACCGACGCACCTAGGAAGCCCGCGATGGCAAGTGCCAGCGCGAGCCCCGGTGCGCGGATGCGCCCTAGCGGCTCAGCGCCGCGCGCCATTCTTCCACCGCTGCGTCACGCACCGCCTGAGCCTCTGCCGACGGAAAAAGCAGGCTCTGCACAGGCGAAATCATCTGTTCATAGCCTTCGGGCAAGCCGCCCTCGGGCGTCACCGCCGGATACATCCAGTTGGTCGTCGGAATGACCGACTGGAAGCCCGAGGTCAGCATGAACCGAAGGAAAGAGTCGGCCAGATCGGGCTGATCCGTTCCGGCGATCTTGCCGGCCACTTCGACCTGCATATAGTGGCCCTCGCTGAAGGGCCACGCGACCTTCGAGGCGTCGCCCTCTGCGATCAGGTGATAGGCGGGCGACGTGGTGTAGGACAGAACCGCATCCGCCTCGCCCTCGAGGAAGAGGCCATAGGCCTCGGACCAACCGGGGGTTACGGTCACGATATTGTCGGCCAGTGCCGACCAGATTTCGCCCGCGCGGTCGCCATAGGCGGCCTTGACCCACATGACGAGGCCGAGGCCGGGGGTAGACGAACGGGGATCTTGGATCACGATCTTCAGATTACTCGCCGCCAGCACCTCGAAATCGGCCGGAGCCGTGGCATCCGCATTCGCCACGAAGGCGAACCAGCCCCAGTCGAAGGGCACGAAAGCGGAATCGGTCCACTCGATCGGCAGATCAAGCAGGGCAAGATCGCGATGCGGCGCGAAAAGGCCCGAGGCGAGAGCCTTCTCGGTCAGGGTCGTATCAAGGCCAAGGACGATATCCGCCTCGGTGCTTTCTCCTTCCAGGAGCACGCGCGACAAGAGCGCCGCGCCGTCACCCGCGGCGACGAACTTCAGATCGCAGCCACAGGTTTCCTCGAAGGCAGCTTCAACCGCCGGACCGGGGCCCCATTCGCTGGTGAAGCTGTCATAGGTATAGACTGTCAGAACGGGCGTCTCAGCCATCGCACCGCTGGCGATAAGGCAAAGTCCCGCGACATGGCTCAGATGGGTCTTTCTCATAGTCATCCTCTCATGCGCCGGACGGATGGGGGCTTTGAGGAGAACTCGCGACCTTCCCTCCGCCGGTCTTAACCGGTTC
>JALRLK010000201.1 GCA_023254495.1 Marivivens sp.
CTCTCGTTCCTCGAGTTCAACTATATGATCCTGCAGGCCTATGACTTTCTGGAGCTCAACCGCCGCTATGGTTGCCTTTTGCAGATGGGCGGCTCGGACCAGTGGGGCAATATCGTCAACGGTATCGACCTGACGCGACGGGTTCTCGACAAGGAGATCTATGGCCTGACCTCGCCGCTTTTGACCACCTCGGATGGCAAGAAGATGGGCAAGTCGGCGGCGGGGGCAGTCTGGCTCAATGCCGATATGCTCAGCGCCTACGAATTCTGGCAGTTCTGGCGCAACACCACCGATGCCGACGTGGGCCGGTTCCTCAAGCTCTATACCGAGCTGCCGGTCGAGGAATGCGACAGACTGGGTGCGCTAGGCGGGTCCGAGGTCAACGGGGCCAAGATCATCCTTGCCAACGAGGTGACCGCCCTTGCCCACGGCCGCGCGACGGCGGAGGCTGTGGAGGCGACGGCGCGCGAGGTCTTCGAGAGGGGCGGGATCGGTGACGATCTTCCGACCCTGACCCTCGCGGCGGGCGAGGTTGGTGATGGGATTTCCATCGTCCAGCTGATCGTGCGCTCGGGCCTTGCGGCGAGCGGCAAGGAAGCCAAGCGCCTCATCGCCGACAATGGCGCGCGCATGAACGATAAGCCGCTGACGGATGCGGGGCTGATGCTTTCGGCTGCCGATCTGGCCGCGCCGGTCAAGCTCAGCGCGGGCAAGAAACGCCACGCGCTGGTGCAGATCGGCTGAGGCCGCAAAAGGCTTTGCGATAGGGCGAAAGCCCCTTAGGCTCGGGAGGACTACGGAAGAAAAGGCCCGCCCGATGCCGCGCTATCTTGTCTATGACGTCTTTACCGACACGCCCTTCGGCGGCAATCAACTTGCCGTATTCCCCGAAGCCGAAAAGCTGCCGCAGGACAAGCTCCAGAAGATCGCGCGCGAGTTCAATTTCTCGGAGACGACCTTCGTCTATCCGCCCGAAGATCCGGCCCATACCGCCAAGGTCCGTATCTTTACGCCCACGATGGAGGTGCCCTTTGCGGGGCATCCGACCATCGGCACGGCTGTGGCACTTCATGCGCTTGGCAAGCCCGAACAGATGTTGCTCGAACTGCGGGTTGGCCCGATTGCGGCGGCGGTGACGGGCAATGTGGCGCGGTTTACCACGGCGCGGCCCCTTGAGATTCTCGCCGAGCCGACGACCGAGCTTGTCGCCGAATGCCTGAGCCTCGCCATCGGCGATATCCGTCTGCATCGTCACACGCCGGTTCAGGCGAGCCTTGGCCTGCCCTTCGTGCTTGCCGAACTCTCCGACCGTGAGGCCCTATCCTCGGCGATGCCGGTGACGGATGCGTTCCGGCGCGGCGCGATGCTCTACCCCGGCGGTCTCGATTTCGCGATTTTCTGCTATACGCGGGCCGGCTCAAAGGTGGATGCACGGATGTTTGCGCCGCTCGACAACATCCCCGAAGATCCTGCCACGGGCAGCGCCGCGGCGGCGCTGGCGGCTTTCCTTGCCCAAGAGGAGGGACGGGATATCACCCTCGAAATCCGGCAAGGCGAGGATATGGGCCGCCCCTCGCGGATCAGCGCCACGACAGGGGCCGGCGGTGTCACCATTAGCGGCGCGGCGGTGCAGACGATGGAAGGGCGGCTTCTGCTCTAAACCCGTGACCCCTGCGCCGAACCGCGCTAGGCTGATCGCAAAAGCATGAGGCGCGCATGAACCTCCTACAGGCAACCTCTCTTCTGATCGTGCTGGCCGGGGTCTTTGGCTCGGTCAACTATTTCTGGCTGCGCCTGCCGCCGAGCATCGGCGTTCTGGTCGTGGCGCTGGCGGCGTCGATCGGCGCGATGCTTCTGGATCTGGTGCTGCCCTCGCTCGGCCTTGCCGACTCGCTCGGCGGCGCGGTGCGCGAGATCGCTTTCTCGAAGGCGCTTCTGGAAGGGATGCTGGGGCTTCTGCTCTTTGCCGGTGCCCTTCATGTGAGCCTTTCATCCCTGCGCGAACATGCTGTCGTGATCCTTCTCATGGCAACGCTCGGCGTCGGCCTCTCGACAGCTGTTGTCGGCTTTGGCTTCAGCTGGATTACCGGAATGCCGCTTCTTGTGGCGCTGGTGTTTGGTGCTTTGATCTCGCCCACCGATCCCGTGGCGGTCATGGGGGTTCTGCGCGAGGCAGAGCTGCAAAAGACCCTCGAGACCAAGATCGCGGGCGAGAGCCTGTTCAACGATGGCGTGGGCTATGTGGTCTATCTCGTCCTCGTCGGCCTTGCCTTCCCAGTGGACGGGCACCATGCCGAGGGGCTTGGCGGCGCGGTGGGGCTTTTCCTGCAAGAGGCGCTGGGGGGCGCGGTTCTGGGCCTCGTGCTCGGCTGGCTCGTCTTTCAGGTGATGAAGCGGATCGACGACTATGCGCTCGAGGTTCTGATCACCCTCGGCCTTGCCTTCGGCGGCTATGAGCTGGCGGTCGCGCTTCATGTTTCAGCCCCCATCATGGCGGTCTGCGCGGGGCTTCTCATCGGTAACGTGGGAACGAAATACGGAATGTCGGAACAGACGCGGCGCTATGTCGATGCCTTCTGGCGGCTGATCGACGAGATATTGAATGCTGTTCTTTTCCTGCTCATCGGCATCGAGGTCTTCTCCATCGTTCTGGAGTGGGATTTCCTCATTGCCGGAGCCCTCTCGGTGGGCTTGGCTCTTCTCGCCCGTCTTGCCGCTGTCGCTGTGCCAATCGCCCTACTCCAACCCTTCCGCAGCTTCAGCCGCGGGGTCATTCCGATCATGACATGGGGCGGGCTGAAGGGCGGCATCTCGGTCGCGCTTGCGCTGGCCCTGCCCGACAGCGAATGGAAACCGCTGATCCTGACTGCGACTTATGTCGTCGTCGTTTTCTCGATCATCGTTCAGGGTCTGACCATCGGCAAGGTTGCCATGCGGCTCGGCCGCGCCCCGGAACTGCCAGAACAGGATAGATGATGCGCCTTACCCCCGTCTGCGCCTTCGATGTCGACCCCGACGGAACCGCGCGCCCCACGGCAGCGCTCGAGCCGCTACCTGAAGGGTCGCGGGGCTATCGCTGGCTTCACCTCAATCTTGACGATCCGGGCTTTGCAGAATGGGTCGACAGCCACCTGCCGCCCATCGTGGCCCGCAGCCTCAAGGCCACGGAAACCCGACCGCGGGTGAATGCCCATGGTGAGGGTCTGATCCTGACCCTGCGTGGTGCCAACCTCAATGCCGGATCCGAGGTGGAGGATATGGTCTCGGTCCGCATCTGGGCGACACAGACCCTTTTGATCACGGTCCGCCGCCGCAAGATTTTTGCGATGGACGATCTGCGGCAGGAGGCCAACGAGGGCCATGCTCCGCCGACAACCGCCGAGTTTCTCTCGGCTCTATGTGATGGCCTGACCGAGCGGATCGAAACCGTTTCTCTCGACCTCGACGAGATCACGGAAACCATGGAAACCGAGGTCTACGATGAGGAAGACGAAAGCCAGCCCGAGCTTGCCCCGTTGCGCCGCAAGGTTATCAAGCTGCGCCGCCACATCGGGCCTCAGACCGATGCGCTGAACCTGCTCGCGGTGATAGACACACCGGTCATCCCGGCCTCGCTGCGCCCGCGCCTGCATGAGAACGCCAACAGGGCCACACGCTCGGTGGAAGAATTGCACGAGGTGCGCGAGCGGCTCACCGCGATTTCCGACCACCTCGACCTTGTCCAGACCGCCCGCATGGGCCGGAACGGCTTTGCCCTGTCGGTCATTGCGGTGATCTTTTTACCGCTGGGATTTATCACTGGCCTATTCGGGGTGAATCTCGGCGGCATCCCCGGCTCGCAGTCGCCACTCGGATTCCTCCTCCTGTGCGTGGCCCTGTCCGCGCTTGGCGTTGGCCTCTACATCCTGATGCGCTGGCGGCGCTGGTTGTGAAAAAGGGTTTCCACCGGCGCGTCCTGCCGCTACATCGCCCTTGAAAACGAGACCAACGGGGTAAGGGCAGATGCCAAAGTCGATACTGGCGCGCTGCGAGGCAGGTGGCCTCAGAATGACGGAACAGCGGCGCACCATTGCTACTGTGCTTGAGGCCGTCGACGACCATCCGGACGTGGAAGAGCTTTATAACCGCGCCTCGCGGGTCGATCCGCGCATCTCGCTGGCGACGGTCTATCGGACCGTGAAGCTCTTTGAGGAGGCGGGGATCCTCGACAAGCACGAGTTCGGCGATGGCCGCGCCCGCTATGAAACCGCCGACCGCGAACACCACGATCATCTGATTGATATGCATTCCGGCGAGGTCGTCGAATTCGTCGATCCCGAGATCGAGGCCCTGCAGGAAAAGATTGCCGCCAAGCTCGGCTATCGGCTGATGGGGCACAGGCTCGAGCTTTACGGCGTGCCCCTCACCAAGAAGGACAAGTGAGTTGAGCAACCTCCAAGGTGCGGCGTTCATGGTCGCCGCGATGGCAGGGTTTGCGGTCGAGGATGCCTTTATCAAAGGCGCTTCCGCGCAGCTGCCGCCCGGCCAGATCATGTCGATGCTTGGCTTGGGTGGCGCCACCGCGTTCGCGATTTGGTCGTTGCGCCGAGGGGAAAACCCCCTGCCCCGATCGCTGTTACGGGGTCCGGCCCTCTATCGGTCGATCCTCGAGGCCGCAACTTCGCTGAATTTTATCATCGCTCTGTCGCTGGTACCGTTGGCCCTGCTAACGACCATCATGCAGGCCAACCCGCTTTTGGTGACAATGGGTGCCGCGCTCTTTTTCGGGGCGCCTGTTGGCTGGCGGCGTTGGAGCGCAATCATCATCGGCCTGATCGGTGTGCTGATTGTCGTCAGGCCTTTCGGCACGGCCTTCGAGTTGACCACGCTCTGGGTTGTCGCCGGCGCGATCACCCAAAGCGCCCGCGATCTGGCGACACGCCGAACGCCTGCCCATGTCACGACGCTGCAGCTGTCGACTGCGGGCTTCGGCGTCATGATACCCACCGGGATCATCGTCTGCCTGATCTTCGGCACACCCCCCGTCTGGCCGAGCCTTGTGAACTGGGGCTATCTTCTTGCGGCTGTTGGTATCGGAATTCCCGCCCTCTATGCGATCATTCTGGCCAATCGGCTTGGAGATATCTCCTTCGTCGCCCCCTTCCGCTATAGCCGGATCGTCTTTGGCCTTGCCCTCAGCGTGATCGTCTTTGGCGAGGTTCTTGACGGCTATACCCTTCTCGGGGCCGCGATCATCGTGACCTCCGGGCTTTACACCTTCGCCCGCGAGGCTCGCTTACGGCGCACTTCCCCTTCGCTCAAAGCCACGCTATAGCGCCCCTGAAATCATTTTGAGGTTCCCATGAGCACGATTATCGACATTCACGCCCGCGAAATTCTTGATAGCCGGGGCAACCCGACCGTTGAGGTCGATGTGACACTCGAAGACGGCTCGATGGGCCGCGCTGCCGTCCCCTCGGGGGCCTCGACCGGCGCCCATGAGGCGGTCGAGAAGCGCGATGGCGATAAGGGCCGCTATATGGGCAAGGGCGTCTTGCAGGCGGTGGATGCGGTGAACGGCGAGATCGTCGAGGCGCTTCTGGGCCTTGATGCGATGGAGCAGGTCGAGCTTGACGAGATCATGATCGAACTCGACGGCACGCCCAACAAATCCCGCCTCGGCGCCAACGCGATCCTCGGCGTGTCACTTGCCGCCGCCAAAGCCGCGGCCGATTTCTCGGGCCAGCCGCTTTATCGTTATGTGGGCGGCACCTCGGCCCGCGTCTTGCCGGTGCCGATGATGAACATCATTAACGGCGGCGAACACGCCGACAACCCGATCGACATTCAGGAATTCATGATCATGCCGGTGGCCGCGGAGGATATCCGCGATGCCGTTCGTATGGGCTCGGAAGTGTTCCATACGCTGAAGAAAGAGCTTTCGGCGGCAGGGCTTGCCACGGGTGTGGGCGACGAGGGCGGCTTTGCGCCTGCCTTGTCGTCGACCCGCGACGCGCTCGATTTCATTCTCAAGTCGATCGAGAAGGCCGGCTATCGCCCCGGCGAGGATATCTATCTGGCGCTCGACTGTGCCTCGACCGAGTATTTCAAGTGCGGCAAATATGTGCTCGCGGGCGAAGGCAAGACGCTGAGTTCGGCCGAGAACGTGGGCTATCTCGAGGCTCTGGTGAACGACTATCCTATCATCTCGATCGAGGATGGCATGGCCGAGGACGACTGGGAGGGCTGGAAACTTTTGACCGAGACGCTTGGCAACCGCGTGCAGCTGGTGGGCGACGATCTGTTCGTGACAAACCCTGAGCGCCTTGCGATGGGCATCGAGAAGGGCTGCGCCAACTCGATGCTGGTGAAGGTCAACCAGATCGGTTCGCTGACCCAGACCCTGCAGGCCGTCGAGATGGCGCATCGCGCGCGGTTTACCAATGTGATGTCGCACCGGTCGGGCGAGACCGAAGATTCGACCATTGCCGATCTCGCTGTGGCGACGAACTGCGGCCAGATCAAGACCGGCTCGCTCGCGCGGTCGGACCGGTTGGCGAAGTATAACCAGCTGATCCGCATCGAGGAAATGCTGGGGGCTTCGGCGATCTATGCTGGGACTAGCATCCTGCGCTAGGCGAGATTGGGGGGCTGTCTGCCCCCCTCTGCGCCTTTTGCGCATTCACCCCCCGAGGATATTTTCAAGCCTCTGAGAAAAGCGGGTTGGGCGGAATGGGGCGAGCTCGGAAGAGTGGCGCCCTTCAGCGATCTCTTGCGCGACGAGGGTGCCGATCAAAGGGGCGAGCGTGATACCCGAGTGCATCGAGGCGAGATAGAGCCCATCTTCCAGTAGTCCGACCGCCGGAAGGCCGTCTTTCGGGACCGGTCGCTGACCGAGGGTCACGAGCTCGATTTCGATCTTCTGATCGGGAAGATGGGCTTGTATGCGCCGGACGAGTTCGTCGGCCAAGGCGCCCGGATCTGTTGTGATGCTGGCCTGTCCGGGCCCATCGCCGGAGAAGATCTCGCCCGCCACGATCCGCCCCTCGACGTCTTGGCGGAAGTGCACGTCGGGCGCCATGATGATGGGGCCGAGGAAGGGGGAAAGCGGGCGGGTCCGCAGGATCAGGCCGGGCTTGTTGGCCATGGGCAGACTGGTGAGGGCGGCGGCGCCTGCCCCAGCGGCGATGATCACCCGAGAAGCGGGCACCGGGCCGTGATCTGTTGCCACACCGATCACGCGAACGTCTTGGCGCAGGAGGCTTGTGACTTTCGGGCCGATCCAGACCTTCGCGCCGAGGGCGACTGCGGCCTCAGTCAGGCGCGCGGCGATGACTTCGCCGTCGGCGCCGCCTTCGCGGGCCACATGGATGGCCCGCTCGGGCGGACGGGCCAAAGCGGAGGCCATGCGGGCGATCTCGGGTTTGGCGACGACTTGCGCTGCATAGCCGAACGCGGCGAGTTCCGCGGCATGGGCGTCGAAGGCGGCGCCCACATCCTCCCACCAGAGGCAGCCGCACCAGCGGGTTGCCACGGGGCCGAGGGCGGCTTCCATTTCGTGATGGGCGTCGATGGCGGCAGAACGCAGGGCAAAATAGGCAGGCGTTTCGGCAAAGTTGGCGTTGATCCAGCCAAAGCTGCGGGCGGTCGCCCCTTTACCGATGCCGGTCTGGTCGAGGATCAGGACCGACTTGCCACGCCGGGCAAGGTTCCAGGCGATGGAGGCACCGACGATGCCGGCTCCGACGATGACGATGGGGTGGTTCATAATGGCTCCTCGTTGACTGAGCCTCGCTTGCGCCGCGACGAATTTCAATTACTGAAACAAGCCGATGCGCTAAGGTCTCGGCATGCACGCCGATGACATCATCCGAATGCTCGATCTCGCCCCGCACCCCGAGGGCGGATGGTATCACCAGATTTGGGTGGCAGAAGGCGAAGGTCGGCCTGTAGGGACTTGTATTTGATTTCTTTTGCGGCGCGGTGAGCGAAGCCATTGGCATCGTGTCGACGTCACAGAAATCTGGCACTACTACGCTGGGGCGCCGATCCTTCTGCATCTCTCGGCCAGCGATAGAGGCCCGGCGACGACGCTGACGCTTGGCCCTGACCTTGCCTCGGGCGCACCCCCGCAGGGGATTGTGCCCGAGGGGCACTGGCAGGCGGCGGAAACCACGGGCGAGTGGACCTTGGTGGGCTGCACGGTCAGCCCGGGGTTCCGGTTTGAGGGGTTTGAGCTGGCCGCGCCGGGGTTTGATATTCCCAAAGGTTAGGATTGCCCCTCAACCCTCTGCCCCACAAAAAAAACGGGGGCCGAAGCCCCCGTATAGTCTCGCCGTTCAGGCTCATTCTGTGTACCGCCCGGTTTCTGCCTGCGGCCTGAACGTCGGCGGCGCGAGCGCACCCGCGCCGGACCCGGTTAGCTGCAGCCGCTGGTGCCGCCGCAGGTGTTGCACTTCATGCAGGTGCCGTTGCGCACCAG
>JALRLK010000095.1 GCA_023254495.1 Marivivens sp.
GTCGGGCGTGCCGGGGAAGCGGAACGGAACACCGTGGCCAAAGACGGTCGGGCGGCTCCAGACGGGGCCGATCGAGCGCAGGCCAGCCGCGTGCCAGAGGTAGAGGCCTTCGAGATCGGGGTCGATGGCCTCGGCCCCTTCCATATGCAGGATGCCCGCTACGGCATCGTCGGCGATGGCGGCGCGCACATCGGCGCCGGACCGGCAGATGCGGAAGGCGCCGAGGGCCGCGCGCTCCATCCACTGGAAATGGCAGGCTTCGGACCATGCAAAAGGCTGGCCCTCGATATGGTCGATCAGCGGGTCGAGCGGAAGATCATAGCTCGGCTGGTTCATCAGCGCGTCGTGGTCGGTCTTGGGATCGTCTGGCGAAGGGATATACATGGCGAAGAAGCCACCGACGAAACCGCCCTTGCGCATCCGCGGCAGATCGAGATGGCCCGAACCATCGCCATTGGGCCAAAGCGCGGCGCGGCTCTCGGGATGGGTCTGGAGGCGGTAGAGGAAATCGTTGTGGCCGTCGAAGACCTGAAAGTCGGGCATGGGGCACCTTTGGGTTTTCATGCCGACCATAGTTGCGCGGCGGGCGCTGGCAAGGGGCGGCAAGGGCCGCCCCTGCCCTTTGCTCAGTGCTTGAGCATGACGTGACGGACCACGGTGTAATCCTCGAGCGCATAGGCCGACATATCCTTGCCATAACCCGATTGCTTGAGGCCGCCGTGGGGCATCTCGTTGCAAAGCATGAAGTGGGTGTTGATCCATGTGCAGCCGTAGCGCAGCCGTGCGGCGGTCGCCATAGCGCGGCCTACGTCCTTGGTCCAGACCGAGGAGGCAAGGCCATAGTCGCTGTCGTTGGCCCACTGAACGGCGGTATCGACATCCGAGAAGGGCGTGATCGAAACCACGGGGCCGAAAACCTCGCGGCGCACGATCTCGTCGCTTTGATGGGCGCCGGCGATGACGGTGGGCTTGTAGTAATAGCCCTTGTCCATCACATGGCCGCCTGTGGTGACCTCGATGTGATTGAGCTCGCGCGCGCGGTTGACGAAGCTTGCCACGCGGTCGCGTTGGCGCAAGCTGATCAGCGGTCCGATGTCGTTGGTGGTGTCGTCTTCATTGGCAAGCTGGATGCCCGCAACGGCGCTGGTCAGATCGGCCACGAGTTTGTCGTAGACCTTCTTGCCCGCATAGATGCGGCAGGCGGCGGTGCAGTCTTGACCTGCGTTGTAGAAGCCGAAGGCGGTGAGTCCTTCGACGACCTCAGCGATATCGGCGTCATCAAAGACGATGACGGGGGCCTTGCCGCCCAGTTCAAGGTGGGTGCGCTTCACCGACTTGGCGGCGGCGTCGAGGATCTTCTTGCCGGTCGCCACATCGCCGGTAATCGAGATCATGTCGACCTGCGGGTGATTGATGAGATAGTTGCCAACCGAATGGCCGCGGCCAGTGATGACATTCACGACACCCTCGGGCAGCTCTTCGGCAAGGATCTTGGCCATCTTCAGCGCGGTTAAGGGCGTTTGCTCGGAGGGCTTGAACACCACCGTGTTGCCGCCCGCAATGGCGGGGGCGAGTTTCCAAGCCATCATCATCAGGGGATAATTCCACGGCGCGATGGAAGCCACGACGCCGATCGGATCGCGGCGGATCATCGAGGTGAACCCTTCGAGGTATTCGCCTGCAACCATACCGTGCTGGGTCCGCACGGCGCCCGCGAAGAAGCGGTAGCAATCGACAATGGCGGGGATCTCGTCGCCGCGGGCGGCGTTGATCGGCTTGCCGCAGTTGAGCGCCTCGAGGGCGGCGAAACCATCCGCTTCGGCCTCGACACGATCTGCGATCCTGAGGAGCGCGGCGGCGCGTTCGCCGGGGGTGGTGCGCGACCAGCTGTCAAAGGCCTTGCGGGCCGCGGCCACGGCGCGGTCGACCTGTGCGGTCGACGCCTCGGGCACGTCGAGGATCACCTCGCCGGTGCGCGGGTTGAATACCTGTTCGGCGGTGTCTTGTCCCGCTTCGAAGCTGTTGCCGATCAGAAGATTGGTGTCGATTTTCATGGGGCGTGCTCCTTGTATCATTTGCCTCCGCCGGCGGTCTCTGAGCCGCCGCGCGTGAGGTAATAGGCGATAAGAATGGGGAAGAAAGTGGTGACGAAGACAACGATCGCCACCACGTTGGTCACGGGCCGCTGGCGCGGGCGGACAAGCTCGTTGAGCATCCAGATCGGCAGGGTCGATTGCTGGCCCGCAGTGAAGGTCGTCACGATCACCTCGTCGAACGACAGCGCAAAGGCCAGCATACCGCCCGCCAGAAGCGCTGAGCCGAGGTTGGGCAAAAGCACATAGCGGAAGCTCTGGAAGCCGTTGGCGCCGAGATCGGCCGACGCCTCGAGAACCGCACCTGAAAGGCGGCGGAAACGGGCGACGGCGTTGTTATAGACGATCACGATACAGAAGGTCGCGTGGCCCATGACGATGGTCAA
>JALRLK010000153.1 GCA_023254495.1 Marivivens sp.
TTAAAAGCCTAAATTGTAAGGAGGCAAGTCTCCCTTTTTAAGCGGGATTTAGGGGAATCAAACCCTACGTTATAACTCATTTTTACTTACTATCTGGTTAACTTCTATGGATTTACTTGAACTGCGCGAAATTGCTGAAAAACCTGATCTGCGCTGCCGCCCTTTTGGCGCCCCTCGCCGCATCTGCGCAAGGACTGTTTTCTCCTGCGATCAGCGTCAATGACAGCGCGATCACACACTACGAAATTGACCAACGCGTAAAGCTTCTTGTTCTCTTCCGCACGGCTGGCAACCTCGAAGAACAAGCGCGTGAGCAGTTGATCGATGAACGCCTGCGCATGTCATATCTACAGCGCGAAGGTCTTAATCTCTCGGACGACGGCCTGAAAAACGCGATGACCGAATTCGCAACCCGCGGCGGTCGCACCTATGAGGAATTCCTCGACAATATCACGCAAGCAGGCGTTGCAGAGCAAACCGTACGTGATTTTGTGGTGGTGAACACCCTGTGGCGCGAATTGATCCGATCAAAGTTTAACCGTCAGGTTACTGTCACCGAGGCTGAGATTGACGCCGCTCTGGCGAGCACAAACACCAACCCCGCTTCCCTTCAGGTTCTGATCTCCGAAATCATCATCCCAGCTCCGCCCGAAAAGGCGGAAGAGGTCGCTAAACTCGCTGAAGACATCAGCCAGATGACCTCAGTCACAGAGTTTTCCGCTGCGGCACGCGAATATTCGGCGACCCAATCCCGCGACGACGGCGGTCGCCTACCCTGGCAGAGCTTGACCGAGCTGCCTGCAGGTCTCCACGGCCTCTTGACCAACCTCGAACCGGGTCAAGTCACCCCTCCACTGCAACTGGAAAACGCTGTAGCACTGCTCCAGTTGCGCGACCTGCGTGAGGTGCCGAACGCGACAGTCGCTCCCTCTCAGTTTGACTATGCGCTCTTTACGATCCCTGGCAGCCTGACCGAAGCTGCCAAAGCCGAAGCCGCCCGCATCGACGCAGAGACAGACAGCTGTGATGATCTCTACGGCATTGCCCGCGACCTTCCCGAGGATCGTCTGACCCGCACGACCGCAACCCCGTCCGAGATCGACACCGATATCGCCTTAGAACTTGCAAAGCTCGATGCTGGCGAAAGCTCTGCCATCCTGACGCGGAATGACGGTCAAACCCTGCTTTATGTGATGATGTGCAACCGCATTCCTCAGGTAGCCGAGACCGTCGATCGTGACCAAGTCGCAAGCCGCCTACGCAGTGAAAAACTCGCTGGCTACGCGGATGCCCTCTTGGCACAGTTGCGCGATACAGCCGTCATCAGCAGCCAATGACCATCGCGATCAGCTGTGGCGAACCCGCAGGCGTCGGCCCAGAGGTCGCTGCCAAGGCTTGGGCCGCGCTTCGCAATGACATGCCTATGCTCTGGATCGGAGATCCGAGCCACTTGCCCGCTGGAACCCCGCATCAGGTGATCTCCAACGCAAGCGAGGCCACTTCTATTAGCCAAACCGCCCTGCCCGTTTTGGCCCGCGATTTCGGACCTGCGCTTACGTCTGGCATCGCCAATCCCGCCCATGCCGCTGGTGTGATCGCTGCGATCGAAACGGCTGTTGATCTGGTCACTTCTGGGCAATGCTCTGCTATGACCACCGCGCCACTCCACAAAAAGGCGCTCGCAGACGGTGCTGGGTTTTCCTACCCCGGGCATACCGAATTCCTGGCCGCTTTGGGCAAGGTCGATCAAGTTGTGATGATGCTCGCGTGCGACCAGTTGCGCGTGGTGCCGACAACGATCCATATCGCATTAGCCGATGTGCCTGAGGCCTTCACCGCCCGCCTTCTGACAGATACCGTCCTCATCACCCACGCGGCCCTACGACGTGACTTTGGCATTGATCGTCCGCGCCTCGTCGTCGCTGGCCTCAACCCCCATGCGGGCGAAGGCGGCAAGATGGGAATCGAAGAACTAGAGTGGATGAACGACACCATCGCGGCGCTTCGTGCCGAAGGGATCGACTTACGTGGCCCGATGCCACCAGACACCATGTTCCACGCCCGCGCCCGCGCGACCTATGACGCGGCAATCTGCGCCTATCATGATCAGGCCCTCATCCCGATCAAGACGATCGATTTCGACAATGGCGTGAACGTGACCTTGGGCCTGCCCTTCATTCGCACCTCGCCCGATCACGGCACCGCTTTTGACATCGCGGGCAAAGGGATCGCCAACCCGTCGTCGATGATCGCCGCTCTACGCATGGCTGACAAAATGGCAAAATCGCGCTGCTGATCTGCCATTTTGCCTGAAAATATCCAAGGGGGACGCAGCGCAGCGGGGGCAGAGCCCCCTACCCCTCCAGATGCAGATAAACCCGCCGGTTCTGCTTGCCCTTCTTCTCGATCTTGCCGAGCGACACACGCCCGATCTCGCCGGTCCGCGCCACATGGGTGCCGCCGCAAGGCTGCAGATCGACCGTGCCCGCGGCATCGGCGATCCGCACCAGCCGCACCCGCCCCGCCCCGCGCGGCGGTTGGACCGACATGGTTTTCACGAGGCCCGGATTGGCATCAAGCTCGGCATCCGTGATCCATTCGGTCGTCACCGTCAGATCGCGCGCAATCAGAGCATTCAGCTCCGCCTCGAGTGCCTCCTTGTCCTCGGGGCTCTCGGGCATATCGAAATCAAGCCGCCCCTTGTCTGCCGCGATCGACCCGCCCGTGACCGGCAGCGGGATCAACACCGACAGCAGATGCAGCGCGGTATGGACGCGCATATGCCGGTGGCGGGTCTCCCAGTCGATCTCCTGACGCACACTCTCGCCAACCGGCGGCAAGCTCGAGCCTTCGACAGGAACCAAGACTATCGCCCCGCCTTCGCCCTTCACCGCCGTCGTGATTTCCGCAGCACCGCCTCCCCATACGATCCGGCCCGCATCGCCCGGTTGCCCGCCCGAGGTCGCGTAAAAGATCGTCCTGTCCAGAACGATCCCGCCTTCGTCGGTCAGCGCCACCACCTGCCCCTCGGCCTCGCGTGCAAAGGCGTCCTCGATAAAAAGCTTCTCGGTCATGCCTTGTCCTTGCCAAAGGCGCTCTTGAGGGCTTCGGGGTTCCTCAACCAGATATCCCGCTGCGCGAAGGGGATCTCGATCCCTTCCTCGGCAAAGCGCTTGGCGATCTGGTGGTTCATCTCCGACCGCACCTGCCCGACATAGTTCACATCGCGCAGGATGGCGCGGATCTCGAAGTTGAGGCTGTCGGCCCCGAAAGTCTGGAACATGACACTGGGCGCGGGCGTTGCCAGAACCATCGGATGCGCCTCGGCAATCTCGCGCAGGATCTGCGTGACCTTCTCCGTATCGGTGCCATAGGCCACGCCCACCGGCACGATCACCCGCCCGATCAGGTTGCCACGGGTCCAGTTGATCACCTGCCCGCTCACGAGATCGGCGTTGGGCACAATCACGTCTGATCTGTCAAAGGTCTCGATCCGGGTCGAGCGTACCGAGATATCGCGCACATAGCCCATCTGTCCGCCGACCTCGATCCAGTCGCCCTCGGAAATCGGCCTCTCGATCAAGAGGATGATCCCCGAGACAAAGTTCGAGACGATGTTCTGCAAGCCAAAACCGATGCCCACCGAAAGCGCACCGGCGACGATGGCAAGGTTTGACAGGTCGATCCCCGCCGAGGTGATCGCGGCAAGTCCGGCCAAAAAAATACCGATATAGCCAAAGCCCGACACGATGGCGTTCTGGGCGCCGATATCCATCCGTGTGCGCGGCAAAACAGTGGTGCGGAGCGTCCCTTGCACGAGCCGTGTCGCCATATAGCCGATGGCGAAAACGATGGCGAAAGTGATGAAATCCGTGGGCGAAATCCGCGAGTCACCCACCGAGAAGCCTTCGCGGAACTTCTGCCAGACCTCGACCAGATCGACGACCTTCGCGCCCCAGATCAGTGCAATCACCGGCAGCGACAGGAGAAGAAGGCCGATACCCACAAGAACCGGCGTCAACGCCTCGCCCGCCTTTTCCTCCGCACGGGTCATCACCGCGAAAGCCTCGGTGAAGAGGCGATGTAGCAACAGGACCAGCGCCAGAAGCGCCAAGGACATGACGGCCGGCATCAGGAGCGATCCCGAAGCCGCCGAATAGCCCGCCGCCGAAAGCGCCGGGCCTGCCACGGCCAGCACCATGCAAATCCGCCCAACGATCGAAAGCGCCCGATCGCGAAAGGTCGCCCCTTCCTCGCCAATGCTCCGGTTGTTGACGAAAACTCCGCCCAGCCGGAAGAGGAACCAGCCGACAAGAATATTGACCGGCAAGAGGACCACGGGTCCCGCCACCGAGGTATTGTCCGCGACCGAGATCAGCGCCTGCAGAAGCGTGGCCGCAGCCAGCGACCAGCCAAGGCCCAAGAGCGCGCGCCGTCCTTTTGGGCCGGCCTGTTCGTCAAAGGAAAGAATTTCGCCGAAACTCGAGCTGCCGCTGAAGAACTGCCAGCCCATCCAGCGCCCGACGATCACGAAAAGGCTCGCCTCAGGAAGCGCCTCGATCAGCATCGTGGTGCGGAATCCCAGAACGTCGAAGGCCTTAGCGCTGGCGACGACTGCAAGAATGCCAAGGTAGGGCAGAATGATCTCGCCCAGCGAGACGAGAAACGTCCAAATCTGTGTACCGCGACCTTCCCGACGCTTGATCACGCCTTGAAGAGCGGTGATCCATTTCTCTTCGCGCCACAGCAGGGCAAGTGCGACGGCCGCATAGCCGATGGTCAGCGGCAGGTTGCGCCAGATTTCGCCTCGCGCCAGATCCGAACGGAACGAGGTCGTCGTTTCCGACCACATCGCCTTGACCCCTGTCCAGACTGCCATGACCCCCGACATCCAGTTGTTGGGGTTCAAGGGCGACGGTTCCCGCGTGGTCATCCGGGCGGATTCACGTTCTCGGATCAGGCGGTCGATCTCGCTCACGAGGCCGCTCGCCTGTGCATAGGCTTCGGTGGCAAGGACCACCGGCGCACGCAGGCGCATCAGCTGGGCTTCAAGCTCTGACCGGCGGGCGGTAATCGAAGGGTCTTCGAGCCCGTTCTCGGGCTTGACGCCGAGCGCCGTGACCTGCGCACGAACCGTTGCGATCCGCTGGGCATTCACGCTCTCGCCGGCAAGGAATTGATCCCGCCAGCCGACAAGCTCGGCCCGCATCCGCTCGAGAGCAAAGATCGAGGCCACTCCGCTTTCCGCCGCGCGTTCGGTCCGGGTGGCGACGCGGTGCCATTCCTCGAAATCAATGGCGTTGCTGCTTGTAACGGTTCCCGGAAGCTGCGGGCCGATCCCCTGCGCCAGCGAAAGCGCCGGAAGAACAGCCAGCACGAGCGCAAAGACTATCTGCCGCAGAACACTCATGCCACGGCCTCGAAAACCAACGGCAGAGGGGCGGGAGCGCGGTCGAGCCACTCGGGAACCGGCAGGCCCTTCGCTTTGAGGAAATCAGGATTATAGAGCTTGGATTGATAGCGTGTGCCATAGTCGCAGAGCACCGTGACGATCGTATGCCCCGGCCCCAACTCACGCGCCATCCGCATCGCGCCAGCGATGTTGACCCCCGATGAGCCGCCAAGGCAGAGGCCCTCCCGCGCGGCCAGATCGAAGATGACTGGCAGAGCTTCGGCATCGGGGATGTTGAAGCACATATCCGGGGTAAAGCCTTCGAGGTTGGCGGTGATCCGCCCCTGCCCGATGCCTTCGGTGATCGAGCCGCCCTGCGCTTTGTGCTCGCCCGTGGTGTAGTAGCTGAAAAGCGTCGCGCCATCGGGATCGGCAAGGGCCACCTTCACGCCCTTGGGCTGAAGCGCCATGCCGACACCTGCCAGCGTCCCTCCCGACCCAACGGCGCAGATGAACCCATCGACCTTGCCGCCGGTCTGCTCCCAGATCTCCGGCCCCGTGGTCTCGATATGCGCCTGACGGTTCGCTACATTGTCGAACTGGTTGGCCCAGATCGCGCCGTTGGGCTCGGTCTTGGCAAGCTCCGCAGCCAGTCGGCCGGAATAGCGGACATAGTTATTGGGGTTGCGATAGGGCGCGACCGGAACCTCGACAAGCTCAGCCCCTGCGAGCCGGATCATGTCTTTCTTTTCCTGACTTTGCGTCTCGGGGATGACGATCACGGTGCGGAACCCCATCGACGCCCCCACCAAGGCAAGCCCGATGCCGGTATTCCCGGCGGTGCCTTCGACAATCGTGCCACCGGGCTTGAGATCGCCCCGCGCAATGGCATCGCGGATGATGAAAAGCGCGGCGCGGTCCTTGACCGACTGGCCCGGGCTCATGAATTCGGCCTTGCCAAGGATCGTGCATCCGGTCGCCTCGGACGCAGCGCGAAGCTTGATCAGAGGCGTGTTGCCTATGGCGGCGGCGAGGTCTGCGTGCATGGTCATTCAAGGGCCTTTCGCTTTGCCTACTGTGTAGGGTCGCGCCTTGGGGAACTCAACCCATCCGACCCAGCGACAGGCGGTTTCTGTCGAGCCATAGCAGCATCGTGATCAGAGGGCCGGTCGCGATCTCTCCGCTGTCGATCAATGCCAGCGCCCGCTCGCGCGACAGGATATGAACGCGCAGATCCTCATGTTCATCGGCCACCCCGCCCGTATAGCTGCGCTCGTCGCCCAGATCGGCCAGACCTATGAAACAATGGAAATAGTCGGTGCTGGCACCTGGCGAGGGGTAGAAGGCAAACATCGGCTGAAGCTCGATCTCCGACAGCCCCGCCTCTTCCTCGGTTTCGCGCAGCGCCGCTTCGACAGGGGTTTCCAGAACGTCGATGATACCGGCGACGGGTTCCAGCATATGCGGATTGGCATCTGCCCGCAGAAGCGGGCCGACCCGAACCTGCTCGACCAGAAGAACGCGATCGGTCAGCGGGTCATATGGCAGCACAAGGGCTGCATCGACGCCGATAAATGCCTCGCGTCCGAGGGGGCCGGTCATGGCACCATCATAGCGGCGGTGGTTCAGCTCGAACTGCCGAAAGCGAAAGAAATCGCCGGTCGTGGACTTGCCGCTGATATCAGCGCTGAGGTGCCCTGCCCTCACATCTGACGGCGCCGGAGTATGACGGCCGCGCACCCGCGCTTCTGCCCGATGCCAGATCATTTCCCAGCGGGCCGACAGCTCGTCTGCGGTGAGCGGCGGTTCATAGGAGGCCAGCTCGGTATTCGCCTCGATGGTCATTTCGCCCCATGCGGCTTCCCATCGGTGAATGCTCCACGGCTCATGGGTGGGATGTTGATCGGCGGGAGGCTCATACACCTGCGCCTCGACCTCGCGCCCGTCGGAGAGCCGGACCACAAGGGTTTTGGGATGATAGCCAAAGGGAATTTCATAGGCGTCGAGCCGGGCGATCTGGGCGGCGGAAAGCCCGCTGCAGAATTGCCCCTTCGCTATTCCGCCCGCTTGCGGCACCAGCATCGGCAATTCGCTGTCTTTGACCCGCAAGACGGCGTGATTGGCCAGGGTCGCTTCCTGCATCGTCCCGCCGCCGGGGCCGGCGACAAGCTCGAATACACGCGGATGAAGGAGTGTTCCGTAGAGAAAAAGGCCCATCTTACGGGTATCTTTGGGCAAAGAAATCGGTCACCAGCCCGCAGATGATCCCGCCAAGGACCAGAAAGATCACAAGCTCTGCCGAAGCAATAACCCGCAGATAGTCAACGCCCAGCTCGAAAACCGAGACAACGGCATCGACCGGGCCATCATACATCTTGCGGATCGACCGCTCGACCATCTCGATCGAAGAATAGATCAAAAGGCCCCACGCCACCATCGACACCATCGCCGTCAGCCCATAGCCGACGGCGATGTAATAGCCATGCCCCGACCGGCTTCCGGCAACGATCCAGCCCCCGAGAAGGCCGATCAAGGAATTGCCCAGCATAAACCAGCCAAAATACGTGCCTTCGGGAAACCGCGGGATGATCAGATAGGTGGCAAGCGCCCCTAGCCCCGCAAACATAATGGCCGCAACGAGTTTTCCGGCTGTGGGCATCTGTCCTCCTACTCGCCGGATCCAGCCTAGACGGGGCGGCGCACGGTAATCTGCGTTACGTCACAGTTTCCGGCATGGAAGGTTCCCGCGCAAGTGGTGAGATAGAAGTCCCACATCCGCTTGAAACGCTGATCAAAGCCCATCGCGCTGATCTGGTCCCATTTTTCGTTGAAAGTCTCGTGCCAACGCCGCAGCGTCTGGCTGTAACTCTCTCCAAACTCCATCGAGCCCACCACTTCGAGCCCCCGCCCCTTGGCCTGATCCCGCAGGATGGTAGGACTTGGCAGCATACCACCCGGGAAGATGTATTTCTGGATGAAATCGACGCCCTTGCGGTAGGCCTCCCAACGCTTGTCGGCGAGTGTAATCACCTGAAGCGTCGCCTGTGCGCCGGGCTTGAGGCACTCGCGGACCTTGTCGAAATAGACCGGCCAGTATTTCTCGCCCACCGCCTCGAACATCTCGATCGAGGCGATGCCATCATAGCGGCCTGTCTCGTCGCGATAGTCCTGAAGTTTGAAAGTCACCTTTTCGGAAAGACCTGCTTTTTCTATACGTTCCACGGCATACTTATATTGCTCCTGACTGATCGTCAGGCAGGTGACGTTAAGGCCACGGGTGCCCGCGGCATATTCGGCAAAGCCACCCCAGCCGCAGCCGATCTCGAGCACATGGTCGCCTTCCTTGACGCCCATCTGATCGACCATCGCCTCGTATTTCTGGGTCTGGGCTTTCTCGAGGCTCTCCTGTCCGGTTTTGAAGAGCGCGCTCGAATAGGTCATCGTGTCGTCGAGCCACAGGCTGTAGAAATCGTTACCCAGATCGTAGTGATAACTGATGTTCTTGCGGGCCTGTTTCTTGGTGTTCGACTGAAGCCAGAACCGCAGGTTTTCCCACGCCCGGACAAGGGCATATCCCACGAAATTGTCTGAAACCGTGTCATTCTGATCGTGGACAAAGTCCATAAAGGCCTGAAGGTCGGGTGTTGTCCACCAGCCGTCGAGATAGGCCTCGCTGAAGCCGAGGTCTCCCTCTCGAATCAAGCGGGTAAAGGTTTCGGGATGTTTCACCTCCAAAACGGCCTGATAGCCCGGCTCCGCGCCCTCGGCACGAAACGTCCGGCCGTCTTCCAGAACGAAATCCATTCGCCCACGACGAAGATTGCACACAACATCAAACACCGGACCGAAATAACGAGGCAGGTCCTTTTGCCCCTTCGTTGTCGTCAGGATCATCCCTACTCCCGCGGCAGCCAACTTAAGGAAATATTAACGTTTCATTTTCGCCTGTCACCCGTTTCCTCATTTGCGGCGCCTGTTTGCGGGTTTCTAAAAGTATACGCAGACACCCGAAAGGCGGATCAAAGAACGCCGTCGATTGCGTTGATAAGTTTGCCAATTTCGTCTTCCGACGTGTAATGGACAAAACTCATCCGCAAGACGCCCTTCTCAAGATCGACGCCAAGTGCGCTCAACGGTCTGACCGCGTAGAAATCCCCGCCGCCAGCCATGATTCCATAGGCGGCAAGGGCGGCCGCCGTGGCTTCGGCCTCGCGGTTTCCGTCTAGCGCGACGGCCACAGTCGGCGCACGACGGGACGCTTCGCGCGGGCCCAGAAGCCGCACGGAATTCTTCGCAGCAAGGTAATCCAGAAGCGGCTGGAGGAGTTTCACCTCATGCGCCCGCATCAGTTCATGCGCGAAGCCGCCCGCCGCCGCCCCTTTGGCGGGGGCGCCGTGATGGGCGCTCAAAGCCTCGAAATAATCGGCCATACCGGCGCTCGCGGCGATCTGGGCGTGGTCGGGGCCAGCGGGGGTGAAGCGTTTGTAGAGCGAGCCGCCGTTGAAATAGTGCCCCTGATTGGGAAGCTCGGCGCCAAAGCCCTCGCGGATCACCATGATCCCCTGATGCGGGCCATAGGTCTTGTAGGCCGAGAAGAGATAGACGTCGCAGCCCAGATCGCCCACGTTGGGAAACCCGTGCGGTGCGTAGCTCACGCCGTCGACCACCACGAAAGCTCCCGCCGCATGGGCGTGGGCGGTGATCGCTTGCACATCGTTGATCTCGGCCACCACGTTCGAGCAATGCGGGAAACAGACCAGCCGCACCGCGCCATCGGCAAGAAGTTCACTCAGGCGTTCTGGATCAAGGCTTCCGGTTTCGGTGTCGATCTGCCATTCGCGGACCTCAATCCCCTCTTCCGCCAGCCGCCGCCAGACGCCGCTATTGGCCTCGTGATCTTGATTGGTCACGACGATCGCCTCGCCCGGTTTCAGCCAGCGGCGCACGGCATTGGCAAGGACATAGGTGTTCTGGCTCGTCGAGGGGCCGAAGGACAGCTCATGCGTCTTCACCCCCAGCATCGCCGCGATCCGGCGGCGCGCCTCGTCCATCTCCTCGCCCGCAAGGCGGCTTGCCTCATAGGGCGCATAGGGCTGCACCTTGCGCTCGGTGTAATAGCGGGTGAGCCGGTCAACCACTTGTTGGCAGGTATAAGAGCCGCCCGCATTTTCGAAAAACGCCTGCCCCTGAAGCGGTGCGGCGGAGAATGCGGGAAACTGGGAGCGCACCCAGTCGATATCGAGAGATTTGGTCATCAGAGCCTCGTTTCAATCATCGCCTCGGGAAAGCCCAGCACAGACCGGGGCAATCCCAACCTGGCAGGTCTTCCAGCCGAGCCGACGCCCCGAGGGCTCCGGCAGCCCGGGCCGGCAGGGCCGCCCCGGACGCTCATTGGTTAGGGGGCCGTCAGCCTCAAGTCAATCGCCTCAGGCGTTGACGTCAACGACCACGCGGCCCTTGACCTGACCCTTCAGGATCGCGCGGCCAAGATCGGGCAGATCACCCAGCGTTGCCGGCTGGATCATCGCCTCGAGCTTGTCCATCGGCAGATCCGACGCGATGCGCTCCCATGCGCGGACGCGGTTGGCAAACGGCTGCATCACCGAGTCGATGCCCAGAAGGTTGACCCCGCGCAGAATGAACGGCGTGATGAGCGCCCCGTCGATCGCCGCACCGCCTGCAAGGCCGATGGCGGCAACCGAAGTGCCGTATTTCATTTGCTTGAGCACCCGGCCCAGCATCGCGCCCGCAACAGCATCGACACATCCCGCCCAAGCCTCGGCCTCGAGCGGCTTTTTCGTCACCTCGGTCAGCTCTTCCCGCGCCACGATCTGGGTCGCGCCAAGGCTCCGCAGATAGTCCGCCGTATCGTGCCGCCCCGTGACGGCCGCAACCTCATGGCCGAGCTTAGCCAGAATGGCCGTCGCCACCGAACCCACGCCACCGGCGGCTCCGGTGACCAGAACCGGCCCGTCGCCCGGCTTCAGCCCTTGATTCTCAAGTGCGATCACCGCGAGCATCGCCGTGAGGCCGGCGGTCCCAACCGCCATCGCCTGCCGCGTCGTCAGCCCCTCGGGCAGCGGCACCAGCATATCCGCCTTGACCCGCGCCTTCTGCGCATAGCCGCCCCAGCGGTTCTCACCTACGCGCCAGCCCGTCAGGACGACCTTATCACCCGCCTTGTAGCGCGGGTCGTCCGAGGCCTCGACCGTGCCCGCGAAATCAATCCCCGGCACATGCGGGTAATTGCGGACAAGCCCGCCCCCCGGCCCTATGCAAAGACCGTCCTTATAGTTTACCGTCGAATAATCGACCGCGACCAGAACCTCGCCCTCGGGCAGATCGGCCACGCCAACCTGTTCCACCGCTGCACTCGTTTTCCCCTCGTCGTCCTTGCGAACGACCAATGCGTTGAAGCTCATGTCCTGTCCTTCTTACTTCGGTCCGTGCCAGTCGATCTGGCAGATCTCGGCGCTGCGGCCATCAAAGTCCCAGACACGGCCATAAGCCCGCACCCGGCCCTTGCCCGCCTTGGCCACGGTGATATCCGGCCCCATCCAGTATTCGGTGTTGGTCACAACGATGTCCTGCCCGCCATGGCCCGGCACCGGGGTGATCTCGCCCTGAATGGCCTTGCCCACTATCAGGCGGCGGGTCTTGCCCTCGGTCTCGAACACGACCGGCGCGCGCTCGGCACCCAGAAACTCGCTGACCAAGACCTTGAAGAGGCCGGTGGTGCCACGCGCTTTGCCCGAGAAAATGTTGATCAGCCCCTCATAGGCCGCATAGGAGGCCCGCTCGTCGATATAGGCGGCGGCCTTCCAGTTGCCGCGCCCCATCTTGCCGGGGATCTCGAGAAGAAGGCCCACATTCAGCCCGCTCAAATCCTCGTCGCCATAATGTCCGCTGTCGATGCGGATACCCGCCCAGCCCATGCAATAGCCTTCGGTCGGCGGGTGATCGCCAAGGCTGATCACGCAGGGACAAAAGACGGTGCAATTGCAGTTGAGAATGAGCTCGCCCTTGATCGCCCAAGGCACGGTGCCCGTGGTAGGCGCAGCGGCCGGATGGCGGCTCGAGATCTTGGCCGGAGCGGCAATCTTGTCGGAAGCCATGTAGTGTCCTTTCGTTCAGAAGATCAGTGTATAGGCGGCAGCCGCCAGAAGCGCAAAGCCCGCAAACCGCGTTAGGGGGCGGCCCAGATCGGGAAGTTTCTCGAGGGTCATGAAGAGCGTCGCCGCCCCCATCCACAGAAGGTTCATGGTGCCGCCGACAAAGCCCAAGAGCATCAAAGCCCAGCAACAGCCAAGGCAGACCGCCCCCAACTCAAGCCCCATCTTGAACGCGGGCCCAGCTCCGGGCCGCCAACGTTCCATGAAAAAGGTCATCGGCATCCGGCATTTCGACAGACAAGCCGCCTTCAAAACCGAAAACTGATAAAGCCCAGCCCCGGCGAGCAACCCCGCCGTCAAAACCGGCGACAGGCTCGCGCCGACCGGCGACAAAAGCCCCCGTGTCGCCAGAACCCACTGAAGCCCCGCCCCAAGCATAGAGGCCCCGCTCCAGACCACCAGATATCCGCCGATCAGCGCCGTCAAACCACGCCCGTCCCCCGCCCCCGAGGCGCGCAAATCGTCATAGGTCCGCGCCGCTGGCACAAAGGTCGGCAACATCATCGCTGTCGACATGAGCGTCCACATCAGGAACAAAGCCACCGGGCTTGCCTCGGCCGCCGAGAGGCACAAGGTCTCCCAATAGCTGGCCGGCATCGACGCAAAGTCCGCCCCCGGCATCCGCGCCGCCATCAAGGCTACAGCGGCCCAGCTCAGAAGGATCACAAGATAGAACCCCAGCCACGCCAACCCCCGCCGCGAAAGCGGTCGGCCCAATATGGCGATAGCGCGGTCCATGCTCCCTCCCTGCAACCCGATCGCCCAAACCCTCTGCCCTGCCCCGAAAAATGTCAAACCACCTTCACCCGACAAATACCGGCCCTCAGCCCTTCTTTTGGCTCGAAATACTCCGGGGGAGCCGCCCGAAAGGGCGGCGGGGGCAGAGCCCCCCTTGCTCCGGCCCAGCCACACGCTTATCTAAGATCTGTCTCGCAAGAGACTATGGACATAAACGCGCCTGTAATAAGCGGATCGGACCCGGGGGCGGTACCCGGCGGCTCCACCAAAAACCCTTCATTGGGGGTTGTGCGCACACGCCGGAGGAATCCGCCTGGCAGCCCTTGTTCAACGGCCACGATCTGACCGGCTGGGTTCAGCGGGGTGGTCAGGCCAAATTTAGCGTTGCCGACGGCGCCATTGTCGGAACGAGCGTCTTGTTCATCGCACCGGCGGGCCGGATCGGATAGGGCGCCATCACCCGCAGATGGGTGACAGGGCGGGACAGGGCGTCTGGACGGAAGGTCTGGACTTGGAACGGCAGGGCGCCCGACGGATCGGG
>JALRLK010000044.1 GCA_023254495.1 Marivivens sp.
CACCTGACCCTTGGCCTCATGTTCATGGTCATCGTGATCGCCCTGCCCGGCGGCCTTGTCGAGGGCGGCCAGCGGATCGCCCGTCTGTTCCGCCGCAAATCCAAAGATGCGCCCAGCGCAACGCCTGCCGAATAAGGAGAAACTCATGAGCATTCTCGAAGTCAAAGGCGTCAACAAACGCTTCGGCGGCCTTCAGGCACTGGGCAACGTGAACCTCAGCGTCAAGGAAGACACCTGTCACGCGATCATTGGCCCCAACGGGGCCGGCAAATCGACCCTTCTGAACTGCCTCGTTGGCAAGCTGATCCCCGACAGCGGCTCGGTCGTCTTCGACGGCCAGTCGGTGCTCGGCCGCAAGCCGCACGAGATCAACCAGATGGGCATCAGCCGCGTGTTCCAGACGCCGGAAATCTTCGGCGATCTCTCGGTGATCGAAAACGTGATGATCCCCTGCTTCGCCAAGCGCGATGGTGCTTTCCGTATGCACGCCTATGAGGGCGTTCATCAGGAGAAAGGGATTATCGAACAGGCCGAGGCGATCCTTGCCGACGTCAATATGCTCGACAAGCGGCATATGCACGCCGCCTCTCTCAGCCGTGGCGACAAGCGCCGCCTCGAAATGGCCATGTGCCTCGTGCAGGAGCCGCGCCTTCTGCTACTCGACGAGCCGACCGCCGGTATGGCGCGTGCCGAAACCAACAACACGATCGACCTCCTCAAAGAAATTCGTCAGACGCGCAAGATCACCATGGCGATCATCGAACACGATATGCATGTTGTGTTCAGCCTTGCCGACCGTATCACCGTTCTGGCTCAGGGCACCCCGCTCGTCGAGGACATCCCCGAAAAAATCAAGGGTCACCCGAAGGTGCGCGAAGCGTATCTTGGCGAGGCTCAGGTCTAAGGAAGCAAGCAATGACCCACGTTGAGCACAAGAGCATTGATGGCACCTTCGACAAGCAGCGGAACATGGCCGCCACGGCCGCCAAGTTTCTCTCGGTCTGGGATATCCGCGCCTATTACGGCGAGAGCTATATCGTCCAGGGCGTGAGCTTCGACATCCACGAAGGCGAGATCCTCGCCCTTCTCGGCCGCAACGGCGCCGGCAAGACCTCGACCCTGCGCACAATTGCCCGCCTCGACAACCCGACGCTTAAGCACGGCGAAATCTGGCTCGACCACAAGCCGCTGCACGAGATGAAGTCGCATCAGGCGGCGCAGGCCGGCATCGCGCTGGTGCCTGAGGATCGCCGTATCATCCCCGGCCTGACGGTCGAAGAGAACCTTCTCCTTGCGCAGATCGCCCCGCCGAAAGGCTGGTCGCTCGAGCGGATCTACGAGCTCTTCCCGCGCCTCGGCGAACGCCGCAAGCAGGAGGGCACCACCCTCTCGGGTGGCGAGCAGCAGATGTTGGCCATCGCCCGTGCCTTGGCCCGCGACATCAAGGTTCTCCTGCTTGACGAACCCTACGAGGGGCTTGCCCCGGTTATCGTGCAGGAAATCGCAAAGACCCTCTCGGTCATCCGCGATCAGGGCATCACCACCATTATAGTCGAACAGAACGCCGTTGCAGCCCTCAAGCTGGCCGACCGCGCGGTAATCCTCGATACCGGAACCGTCGTTTATGACGGCTCTGCGCAAGAAGTCCTTGATGATGAAGCGCTGAGAGCGAAATATCTCGCCATCTGATCCCGGCGGCTCCGTTTGAACGGGGCCGCGACACCCGAAAAATTGGGGAAAGCCATGACCAAACTCTATCCGCCCACCGCCGATTTCGCGGCCAATGCCCATATCGACAAGGCCAAATACGATGAAATGTATGCAGCCTCTGTCGCCGACCCGACAAAGTTCTGGGCCGAGCATGGCAAGCGGATCGACTGGATCAAGCCCTTCTCCAAGGTCAAGAACACGACCTTCGCCTATCCCGATGTCTCGATCAAATGGTTCGAAGACGGCGAGCTCAACGTCTCGGCCAACTGCATCGACCGCCACCTCGCAACCCGCGGCGACCAGACCGCGATTATCTGGGAAGCGGACGATCCCAATATCTCCAAACACATCACCTATCTCGAACTTTCCGAGCAGGTGAACAAATTCGCCAACGTCCTGAAATCGCAAGGCGTCAAAAAGGGCGACCGGGTCATCCTTTATATGCCGATGATCCCCGAGGCCGCCTACGCCATGCTCGCCTGCGCCCGCGTCGGCGCCGTCCACTCGATCGTCTTCGCCGGCTTCTCGCCCGACGCGCTGGCCAGCCGCATCTCCGATTGCGGCGCCTCGCTTGTCATCACCGCCGACGAAGCCCCCCGCGGCGGCAAGAACACGCCCTTGAAGGTCAACGTCGACAAAGCGATGGCGATCTGCGGCGACGTGAAGACCCTCGTGGTCGAGCGCACCGGCGGCAGCGTGCCGATGAAAGAGGGCCGCGACACCTATCTCCACACGGTCATGGCGCACGCCTCGACCGATTGCCCGCCCGAGGTCATGGGCGCCGAAGACCCGCTCTTCATCCTCTATACCTCCGGCTCGACCGGCAAACCCAAGGGCGTTCTGCATACCTCCGGCGGCTATCTCGTCTGGGCCTCGATGACCCACGAGCTGGTCTTCGACTACCATGACGGAGATATCTACTGGTGCACCGCCGACGTAGGCTGGGTCACCGGCCACAGCTACATCGTCTATGGCCCCTTGGCCAATGGTGCAACCACGCTGATGTTCGAGGGCGTGCCCTCCTACCCCGATTTCGGCCGCTTCTGGGCCGTCTGCGAAAAGCATAAAGTGAACCAGTTCTACACCGCCCCGACCGCAATCCGCGCGCTCATGGCGCATGGGCCCGACTGGGTGAACAAACACGATCTGTCGTCACTCAAGGTCCTCGGCACCGTGGGCGAGCCGATCAACCCCGAAGCCTGGAACTGGTATAACAACGTGGTCGGCAAGGGCACCTGCCCGATCGTCGATACCTGGTGGCAGACCGAAACCGGCGGCCACCTCCTGACGCCGCTTCCCGGCGCCATCGCCACCAAACCGGGCTCGGCCACCGTCCCCTTCTTCGGCGTCCAGCCGGTAATCCTCGACGCCACCACCGGCAAGGAAATCACCGAGACCGCCGCCGAAGGCGTCCTGTGCATGAAAGACAGCTGGCCCGGCCAGATGCGCTCGGTCTTCGGCGATCACGACCGCTTCGTGAAAACCTACTTCTCCGACTACAAGGGATACTATTTCTCCGGCGACGGCTGCCGCCGCGACGAGGATGGCTACTACTGGATCACCGGCCGCGTCGATGACGTCATCAACGTCTCCGGCCACCGGATGGGCACAGCCGAGGTCGAAAGCGCCCTCGTCGCCCACCCCAAGGTCTCGGAATCCGCCGTGGTCGGATTCCCGCACGAGATCAAGGGCCAAGGCATCTACTGCTACGTCACCCTGATGGACGGCGAGGAATATACCGACGAGCTCAAGACCGAGCTGCGCAACTGGGTGCGCAAGGAAATCGGCCCCATCGCCTCGCCCGACGTCATCCAATGGGCGCCCGGCCTGCCGAAAACCCGCTCGGGCAAGATCATGCGCCGCATCCTGCGCAAGATCGCCGAAAACGACTTCGGCTCGCTCGGCGACACCTCGACCCTCGCCGACCCCTCCGTGGTCGACGACCTGATCGCAAATCGCGGCAAATAAACCTCCCTCTGGCCCCGGATCTCTCTCCGGGGCCCCTTTTCTTTTGGCCCAAAATACTCCGGGGTCCGGGGCAGAGCCCCAGGGCTCGCCACGTCCGCTAACCGTTTGGCAATATTTGCGCCCTAATATCCCGAGTCGGGTGAGGGCGTCGGATTGCGGACGCACAAAATGGATCTCGTAACCTTTCCAGTCAGCACTGCGGCGGTGGCGGCTCCCGCACGCCCCGCTTCTGCGGCCGACCCTGCTCCCTTTGCTTCGGCGCGCCAAACAGAGCCACCAGCAACCAATCATCGGCCCCGGCCAGACGAGCCGGCCGTTCGCGATGCCAGCCGGATCGAAGAGATAGGGAAACCTCGTGCGCTCGAACCCTATGGGGTGATCATTCTTCCGGACCGCGAGGCCTACCTCAAAAGCGACGAGCCAGCGGCGCGGGCGAGCGGGGAACATCCCCCTCCCTCGCCGCTACCCACACAGGCATCGGGCGAGCCATCTGTCGAACTCGAACAAACCCACAGCACTGGCGACAGGGAGACCTCGGAAAATCGGTCAGCTGACCCAACGTCATAAAATCGCCCGAGCCGCCTTCCCACCTGCGCGCGCTTGCCATATATACCTTAAGATCACGTTCCCGCCCCGTGGCGAAGGGACGATACAGAAACAGGCAACGGGCCGAGGAAAACATGAGCACCAACAATAGCCATGACAGCGACGTGAGCTTCATCCGCGCGCTGGCAGAACTGCTGCGTGAAAAAGAAGTAGGCACTGTATCACAGACTGCTTATTCTACACTGATTGGTGATTTCATTAACGAAGCAAAAGCAGACGTTGAGAACGCTTGGGATTGGAGTAGTCTACGCACTACGTTAGCTTTGAATACTACCTCTGGTAT
>JALRLK010000087.1 GCA_023254495.1 Marivivens sp.
TCGCCGCGTTGGCGGGCTTCCGAGAGGGTTTCGGCCAATGCGGCCACATCGCGCAGGCCAGCGTTGAGGCCTTGGCCGGCAATCGGGTGCATCCCGTGGGCCGCGTCACCGACGAGGGCGATGCGCGGGGCGATGAAGCTGTTGGCGAGGGTAAGGTTCAGAGGATAGGTGAACCGGGCGCCTTCAAGGCTGATCTCGCCGAGGAACGATCCAAAAGCGGGGCGCAGCGCCTGAAGGAAGGCCTCGTCATCCATCTTGGCACAGTCTGCGGCGCGGGCGTCAGTCTCGCTCCAGACGATCGAGCTGCGGTTGCCCGGCAAGGGTAGGATCGCCAAGGGGCCATGCGGCATAAAGAACTGATGCGCGATGCCGTGGTGCGGCTTTTCATGGGCAACGGCGCAGACGATGGCGGTTTGGCCATAGCCCCAGCCCGTCCGACCAATCCCCGCGCGCTCGGCGGTGCCGGATTTGCGCCCGTCGCAGCCGATCAGAAGGAGCGCGGCAAGCTCTTTCCCCGAAGCCAGCGTGACCCGCACGGCGCCATCATTGATCGACTGCGCCACCACCGTTTCCGAGGGGTATTGGGTGATCCGCTCTTCTGCTGTCATCGCCTCAAGGAAAGCGCGGCGCAGGAAGCGGTCTTCGACCATATAGCCCATCGGGCCTTCTTCGATTTCGGCATGGTCGAAATGCATCATCCAGGGGCTCGGGCCTTGGCCGGCGATCCCGTCAGTCACCTTGATCTCGAGCATAGGCTCGGCCTCGGTGGCAATCGCCTTCCAGACGCCGATCGCCTTCAAAAGGCGCTGCGAGGCAAGCGCCAGCGCATAGGCGCGTCCATCAAAGCCGGGGTCTTTGCGGGGATCGAGTGGGAGGCTGTCGATCACGCCGACGCGAAAGCCCGCCTGCGCCAAGGCAAGGGCAAGGACCGGGCCGTTGAGCCCGCCGCCGACGATCAGGATGTCATGTTCCGCAGCCATGAGGGCACTATCTCCAATCGGCCGGGATTGTCCATGCGCGGCAGTGCCGCTACCGTCGCGGCAATCAAGGAGGATCGGATGCAGGAATGGCTTTGGAAAAGCGCGGCAGAGCTTGGGCGGGGCATCGGCAAGGGTGAGATTGATCCCGTCGATCTGGCGCGGACCTATCTCGATGCGATCAAGGCGCATCCGATGCGCGACCGCATCTATGCCCGCCTGACCGAAGATCGGGCGATGGCCGAAGCCCGCGCCGCCAGTGCGCGCGCCAAATCGGGCCACCGGCTTTCGCCCTTGGACGGCGTGCCGATCTCTTGGAAAGACCTCTTCGATACCGCAGGCGTCGCGACCGAGGCGGGGACTGCCTATCTCAAGGGCCGCACGCCCGAACGCGATGCCGAGGTCTTACGCCTCGCCACAGGCAAGGGATTGGTTTGCCTCGGGAAAACCCACATGACCGAGATCGCTTTCTCGGGCCTTGGCTACAACCCGATCACCGCCACGCCACCCAACAAGGTCGATCCTGAAGCGGTTCCGGGCGGCTCATCGTCGGGTGCTGCGGCCTCGGTGGCCTTCGGCCTCGCCGCCGCAGGGATTGGCACGGATACAGGCGGCTCAGTGCGCGTGCCGTCGGGGTGGAACGATCTCGTCGGCCTCAAGACGACGCATGGCCGCCTCTCGCTCGATGGGGTCGTGCCGCTCTGCAAGACCTTCGATACCGTTGGCCCCCTCTGCCGCACTGTCGAAGACGCGGCCCTCCTTTGGGATGTGCTCGGTGGTGATGCGGTCGATCTGGTCGGCGCGGATCTGAGCCGCATGCGGTTGGCGGTTCTCGACACTATCGGCACCGAAGACTTGGAGGACGAACCCCGCGCCGCCTTCCGCTCGGCCGTGGCGCGGCTCAACGATGCGGGGGCCGAAATCAGCCACATCATCTTCGAGCCCCTGCGCGAGGCCTTTGCCATGGCGGGCGGCCTCTTCACCGCCGACGCCTATGCCTATTGGCGCGAGACGATCGAGGCGCGACCTGAGCTGATGTATCACCAGATCCTCAAGCGCATCCGCCCCGGAGGCGAGGTTTTGGCGGCCGACTATATCGCCAATTGGGCGCGTCTTGAGGAAATTCGCGCCGAATATGCCGCCGCGACCGCGGGCTATGACGCGGTGATCCTGCCGACAATGCCGATTATGGCGCCGAACGTGGAGCGGTTGGCCACCGACGACGCCTATTTCGTCTCTTCCAACCTCATGGCGCTTCGCAATACACGGGTCGGCAACCTTCTGGGCCTGTGCTCGATGACCCTGCCAACCGGTGTTCCGGGCTGCGGGATCATGTTCAACGGGCAGGCCGGAGAAGAGGGGCGGCTTTTGCGCCTTGCTGCCGCAGCCGAACGGGCCTTGGCCTAAAAGCCACAGGCCCCGCCCCAAGCCCCTGATTCCTTCTGCTTTTTCTGGACAGGCGGGCCGCCTTGGCCCTATGTTCGGGCAAAGCGGGGCGCAAATGATCCCGCGCATTGAGGCAGTGATGGATTTTCCCGAGCGGTTTTCGAACCTACCGGAATACGCGTTTCCGCGCCTGCGGAAACTTCTCGACGTCCATGAAGTGGGCAGCGATCCGATCCATATGACCATTGGCGAACCGCAACATGCCTTCCCCTCGTGGGTCGGCGAGGTGCTGGCGGCGAACCTGTCCGGCTTTGCGAAATACCCACCTAACGAAGGCACGCCCGAGCTTTTGGCGGCCATCGCAGGCTGGATCGCTACGCGCTATGGCGTCTCGGTCATGCCCGATCAGATCATGGCGCTGAATGGCACCCGCGAGGGCCTCTATAACGCGGCGATGGCGCTTTGCCCTGAGACGAAGAACGGCCAAAAGCCGGTCGTCCTGATGCCCAACCCCTTCTATCAGGTCTATGCCGTGGCGGCGCTCTCGGTTTCGGCCGAGCCTGTCTATGTGGCGGCAACCGAAGAGACTGGGCATCTGCCGGACTATGCCGCGCTGCCCGAAGAGATCCTCTCGCGCACCTCGATTGCCTATATATGCTCGCCCGCCAACCCGCAGGGCGCGGTGGCGAGCGAGGACTATTGGCGCACCCTCATTGCGCAGGCTGAAAAGCACGATTTCCGCATCTTCGCCGATGAATGCTATTCCGAGATCTACCGCGATGCGCCGCCCGTTGGTGCGCTCGAGGTGGCCGCGCGGATGGGGGCCGATCCCGAACGCGTCGTGATCTTCCACTCGCTGTCGAAGCGGTCCAACCTGCCGGGCCTGCGCTCGGGTTTCTGCGCCGGTGGCAAACAGTCGATCGCCCGCATCCGCCAGCTCCGCAACTACGCTGGCGCGCCTTTGCCGCTGCCTTTGCAGAAAGTGGCCGAGAAGGTCTGGGCCGACGAGACCCACGTCATCGAGAACAGGGCGCTCTATCATCAGAAATACGAGGTCGCCGACCGTATTCTCGGCAAGGTGCCGGGCTATATGTCGCCGCAGGCGGGATTTTTCCTGTGGCTGCCGGTCGAGGATGGCGAGGCGGCGTCGCTCAGGCTTTGGCGCGAGACAGGAGTGCGGGTCTTGCCCGGCGCCTATCTCGCCCGCGAGGTCGGGGGAAAGAACCCCGGCGAGGGATACATCAGGGTCGCGATGGTGGCCCCAACACAAGAAATGCAGCGCGGGCTGACCCTTCTCCGCGACTGCCTGTACGAGTGAGGGAACGAGCCCATGGCATCATACACAACCCGACAGCGCGATCCGCTTCTGGACAGCAATACGCAGGCCGCCATCGAGAAACGCGGTAAGGAGCTTTTGGGCATCGGCCTCATGGTTCTGGGCGTTATGGCCGGAATGATGCTGGCCTCCTACAGCCCTGAGGATCCCAACTGGATGCTGGCCTCGGATGCGCTGATCCAGAACTGGCTTGGATCGTTCGGTGCCTCGCTTGCCGCGCCGCTGGTGATGATCATCGGTTGGGCGGCCTGGGGCATTTCGGCCAGTCTTGTTGTTTGGGGTGGCCGTTTTGCCCTGCATCGCGGGGCCGATCGTGCGCTTGGGCGGGTGATCTTTATTCCCATCGCCATTGCCTTTGCCGCTGTCTATGCGTCGACCCTCGCGCCTTCGGCAGCCTGGGCCCATAGCTTTGGCGTCGGCGGGTTGTTTGGCGATACGGTGCTTGCAATCCTTCTGACCCTTGTGCCCGTGCAGGCCGCGATTGCCGTAAAGGTCGCGTCGCTTCTGATGGGTGTCCTGACCATTGCCGCCGCTGCCTTTGTTCTTGGCTTCGACAAGCGCGAGCTGAAGGCGATTGGGCGGTTCCTGCTGATCGGAACAATCCTGATCTATTCGCTCGTGCTAAAGCTGATCGGCCGCAGCGCCAGCGCCTCGCTGCGTGCGGCGCAAGGCGGCATGGCCGCCGTTCAGGCCCGCCGCGCCGACGCCGTGGTGGTGAGCGACAGCGAAAAGCAGCGCGTCGCCTCGGTCGTACGGGCCAACCCCGCGATGCCGGTTGACCGCGCGATGCCGCCCAAGATGCCGCTTGTGGCGCCGGTTCGTGAACAGGTAGAGCCTGCAAAATCGGGCGGTTTCTTCGGCTTTATGCCCTCGCTCCGCCGCAAGCCTGAGCCGATGCCCGAGGCCGAACTCGTGACCACCGAGCCGCCGATGTATGACGGTGCCGTAGACGGAGACCGCATCCGCGCCCGCATTTCGGATGCCATCCGCAATCGCTCCGCGGCAGAGGCGCCGCGTTCCGAGCCGCCGCTCATGCGCGGCCCGAAGCCGCTGATCATCGATCAGGGGCCGAGCGCTTTCGAGAGCGATGACGATCTCGACGAGGCTGTGATCCTTGACGACAGCTATCAGCCCGAGCCGATGAACGCCCGCCCGCTTTTCGAGACCGAAACGCCCGAGGCGCGCAAGGTTGTCCAGCATACGACCAAGCGGCAGGCCGCCCCTTCGCGTCAGGCCCGCGCCGAGGCGCAACCGCGGCTCAAGTTTGACGATAGCCCTTCGGACTACGAATGCCCGCCGCTCAACCTTCTGATGAACCCCATCGAGATCCAGCGCCATCACCTCTCGGACGAGGCGCTTGAGGAAAACGCGCGGATGCTCGAAAGCGTTCTGGATGACTATGGCGTGAAGGGCGAGATCGTCTCGGTTCGCCCCGGCCCCGTTGTCACCATGTACGAGCTAGAGCCCGCGCCGGGCCTCAAGGCGAGCCGTGTGATCGGCCTCTCCGACGATATCGCCCGCTCGATGTCGGCGCTTTCCGCCCGCGTTTCGACCGTTCCGGGCCGCAGCGTGATCGGCATCGAATTGCCCAACGTCAACCGCGAGAAGGTCGTCCTGCGCGAGATCCTTTCCGCCCGCGATTTCGGCGATAGCAACATGAAGTTGCCCTTGGCGCTGGGCAAGGATATCGGCGGTGATCCGGTGATCGCCAACCTTGCCAAGATGCCCCACCTTTTGATCGCCGGCACCACCGGCTCGGGCAAATCGGTGGCGATCAATACAATGATCCTCTCGCTCCTCTACAAGCTCACGCCCGACGAGTGCCGGCTCATCATGATCGATCCCAAGATGCTTGAACTTTCCGTCTATGACGGCATCCCGCATCTTCTTTCGCCGGTTGTGACCGACCCCAAGAAAGCGGTTGTCGCGCTCAAGTGGACCGTGGGCGAGATGGAAGAGCGCTATCGCAAGATGTCGAAAATGGGCGTGCGGAATATCGAGGGCTACAACAGCCGCGTGGCCGACGCACTGGCCAAAGGCGAGATGTTCAGCCGCACGGTCCAGACCGGCTTTGACGAGGAAACAGGCGATCCGGTGTTCGAGACCGAGGAATTCGCGCCCGAGAAGATGCCCTATATCATCGTGATCGTCGACGAGATGGCCGATCTGATGATGGTTGCCGGCAAAGAGATCGAGGCCTGCATCCAGCGCCTCGCCCAGATGGCCCGCGCCTCGGGCATCCACCTCATCATGGCGACCCAGCGGCCTTCGGTCGATGTGATCACCGGCACGATAAAGGCCAACTTCCCGACCCGGATTTCCTTCCAGGTGACCTCCAAGATCGACAGCCGGACGATCCTCGGCGAGCAGGGCGCCGAGCAGCTTCTGGGCATGGGCGATATGCTCTACATGGCCGGCGGCGCCAAGATCACCCGTGTGCACGGGCCGTTTGTCTCAGATGAAGAGGTCGAAGAAATCGTCAACTTCCTCAAGGGCTTTGGCCCACCCGAGTATATGTCGGGCGTGGTCGATGGCCCTGCCGAAGAGAAAGAGGCCGAGCTTGATCTCGTCCTCGGCCTTGGCGGCAATACCGACGGCGACGACGCGCTTTATGATCAGGCGGTGGCGATTGTCATCAAGGATCGCAAATGCTCGACCTCCTATATCCAGCGCAAGCTGGCTATCGGCTATAACAAGGCTGCCCGCCTTGTAGAGCAGATGGAGGATGAGAGCGTTGTCAGCTCGGCCAACCATGTCGGCAAGCGCGAGATCCTCGTGCCCGAGCAGCACTGAACCGCGGCTAGGCGGTTGCACGCTCGTTTTATCGCCTAGCGCTTCAAAACCTGCCGGAGTGATGCCATCTGATAGGGCAGACCTCTGAAAGGCGATCCGATGATCAAACCGCGCCTCTGGTTTTCAATTCTGGCTTTCGGCCTACTCTCGGGCGGCCCCGCTTTTGCGGGTGAGCTGACGCTCGATGATATCTCGGCCTGGCTCAACGCCACCGAGACCCTGCAAAGCCCCTTTACGCAGGTGCATCAGGACGGCTCGGTGGTCAGCGGCCTTCTGACGATGCACCGCCCCGGCCGCATCCGCTTTGAATACGAGGGGGAAGAGGCGCCGCTGGTGATCGTTGGCGGCGGCTCTCTGGCGATCTTCGATCCCCGCTCCAATACCGGCCCCGAGCGCTATCCGCTTTGGCAGACGCCACTTCGCGTTGTGCTTGATCGGAATGTCGACTTGGCCGCCAGCGAGATGGTCAAGGGGATCGAGTCGGACGCTGATGTAACCATCGTCAGCCTCGAAGATCCCGACCATCCCGAATACGGCGAGATCCGCCTCGTCTTTACCGACGAGCCGATCATGCTGCGCCAGTGGGTTCTGACCGATGGTGGGGGCGGAGAGACCACAATCCTTCTCGATTCCGTCGAAACCGGAATGAGGGTGGATGACCGCATCTTCAACATCCGCGCCGAGATCGCCCGGCGCGAAAGCAACGGCTAGGCGCTAGAGGCGCACCTTGCAGCTTGAGAGCTGGCTCTTATAGACCTGCGCCCGGTCGGCGACCTCGGCGGCTATCCGAAGGAGCCAGGACTTGGCCTTGTAGGTGCCGCGTTGAAAGCCACCGCGCCCTTCGTGATAGGCGAGATACTGGTTGCGGACGTCGTTGAGGCTCACGCCCGTGACCTCGGTCGTCTTGGTCATATACCAGCCCATGAAATCTGCCGCGTCACGGATATCGTCACGCCGGGCGCCCCGGCTGCCCGTGGCCTTCTGGTATTCCTCCCAGGTCGAGTCGAGCGCTTGCGGATAGCCATAGGCCGAAGATTGGCGGCCAAGTGGGATCACGCCCAGCGCATACTGGTGCGGGGTCCGCGCGTTGGCTTTGAACTTGCTCTCCTGATAGATTATCGCCATCAGCACATGAGGCTCGACGCCCCATCTGCGATCGGCATCGCGGAAGGCGCGGACGAAGTCCGACCGTTCCATCAAGATGGTGCACGCATTGTCCAGATTGCGCGGCGCCGAGCCGTTGCGGGCGCCACAGCTGCCCAACACCGCCACAAGCATCACCGCGAGAAAAAGTCTGCTCATCTGCCTCTCGCTCTTCTTTTTTGTCAGTCTAGCCGAAATGCCCAAGCCTGAAAACGGGCAAACGCTCCCCTCCGCTTTGTCGGGCATGATTCGACAGACTGTTTCCAATCGAATCGTGGGTAAATCGTGGACTTTTTGTCGCGAAATTGGGTATTAAATGTGGTGGGGGACAACACTCTATGCTCAAGACGCGCGCAAAATACCATCTCGGCCAGATCGTCCGCCACCGGAAGCATCCGTTTCGTGGTATGGTCTTCGATGTGGATGCGATCTTCAGCAACACCGACGAATGGTATGAAGCGATCCCCGAAGAGAGCCGCCCTTCAAAGGATCAACCCTTCTACCATCTGCTCGCCGAAAATGATCAGAGCTACTATGTGGCCTATGTTTCCGAGCAAAACCTTATCGCCGATTAATGGGGTGAGCCAGTACAGTATCCCGATCTGCCGGACCTTTTCGGCGCCTTCGTAGACGGCCACTATTCCCTGCACTTTCAGATGAACTGACCGCCGATTGGCGGAGCGGCAAAGTCCTCGACATCGCACAACTGGGTGGGGGCTAATAACGTGCGCGATGCCGAGGGAAGCCTTTGCAGCTACGAATCCAATATCCGGAGTCATTCCGGCAGCAACGCGGAGCGATTCCGACAGTTTTGCAGCATTTGCATCCAATTGCACCTGACGCGCGAAAGCGTATCCTGAATTGAAACAGGAGGGTGCCATATGCATGATGTCGTAATTGTGGCCGCAGCCCGCACGCCGATGGGTGGCTTCCAGGGTGCCCTGTCCGACCTGCCCGCCACCGAACTTGGTGGCGCGGCGATTCGTGCGGCGATGAATCGTGCCGGTGTATCGTCGGTTGACGAGGTGCTGATGGGCTGCGTTTTGCCCGCTGGCCAAGGGCAGGCTCCGGCGCGGCAGGCGGGGTTTGCCGCGGGCCTTGGGCAGGAGGTTCCGGCGACGACACTCAACAAGATGTGCGGCTCTGGCATGAAGGCCGTGATGATGGCGCATGACCAGATCGCCACTGGCGGCGCCAATGTGATTGCTGCCGGCGGCATGGAGAGCATGACCAACGCACCATATCTCTTGCCCAAGATGCGGGGCGGGGCGCGGATCGGGCACCAGCAGGTGCAGGATTCGATGTTTCTCGACGGGCTTGAAGACGCCTACGACAAGGGCCGCCTCATGGGCACCTTTGCCGAAGATTGCGCCGAGACGTTTCAGTTCACCCGCGAGGATCAAGACAATTACGCCCTCGGTTCGCTGACCAACGCGCTGAGGGCCATCGAGTCGGGCGCTTTCGCGACCGAGGTCGCCGCTGTCACGGTTCGCACTCGGGCGGGCGATGTGATCGTCGCTGAAGACGAGCAGCCGGGCAATGCGCGGCCCGAAAAGATCCCGACACTCAAGCCTGCTTTCCGCAAGGATGGGACCGTCACAGCCGCCAATTCGTCATCCATCTCCGATGGTGCAGCGGCTCTGATCGTCGCCTCCCGCGCTGCAGCCGAGGCAGCGGGGATGCCCGTTCGTGCCATGATCCGTGGGCATCAGAGCCACTCGCAGGAGCCGGGCTGGTTCACCACCGCGCCGGTTCCGGCGGCGCGCAAGCTCTTGGACCGGCTCGGCTGGTCGGTCGACGATGTCGATCTGTGGGAGGTCAACGAAGCCTTCGCCGTCGTGCCCATGGCCTTCATGCGCGAGATGGGCGTGCCCCGCGACAAGATCAACGTCAACGGCGGCGCCTGTGCGCTAGGCCACCCGATCGGCGCGTCTGGTGCGCGGATCATCGTGACGCTTCTGCACGCGATGGAAGCCCGAGGGGCCAAGCGGGGCGTTGCGGCCATTTGCATCGGCGGCGGCGAAGGCACCGCGATTGCCATCGAAAGGGACTAGGATGCGGGTCGATTACACCGAGCTTTCCAAGACCATCGCCGCGCTGACCGAAGGCGAGTCCGACGAGGTTGCCCAGATGGCGACGGTGGTCTGCGAGGTCCACAACGCCGATAGCCGTTTCGACTGGACCGGCTTTTACCGCGTTGTCGCGCCCGAGCTTCTCAAGATCGGCCCCTATCAAGGCGGGCATGGCTGCCTTGTGATCCCCTTTTCCCGTGGCGTCTGCGGCGCGGCGGCGAGAACGGGCGAGACCCAGCTTGTGCCGGATGTCGAAGCCTTCCCCGGCCATATCGCCTGCTCAAGCTCGACCCGCTCGGAGATCGTCTTGCCTGTTTGGCGCAAGGACGGTTCGCTCTTGGGCGTTTTCGATATCGACAGCGACCAGCCGAACGCCTTTGACGAAGCGGATGACGAAGGATTGAGCAAGATTTTGCGCGAGGTTTTCGGGCGCTAGAATTCGTGAAATTTCGCTTTGAAATTTCACGGCGGCATGGCATCGTGAAATTCCACCCGTTTTTTTCACGATGCCATGAAGCAAGATTCTCCAACCAAAGCACGCACTCTGGGGGCGGACATCCGCGCCCTGCGCAAGGCGCGCGGGATCACGCTTCAGGAACTGGCCGACAAGCTCGGCCGTTCGGTCGGCTGGATCAGTCAGGTCGAGCGCGATCTGTCCGCGCCTTCGGTCGACGATCTGCGCCGCATGGCGCGGTTCTTCATGGTGCCGATCTCGATCCTCTTCGGCCAGCCCGGCGCACCCGCCAACGAGGCGGGCCTGATCGTCCGCAAGGGCGCACGGCGGCCGATCGGCTCTGGCGATGGCGGGCTCGTTGAAGAATTGCTCTCGCCCGACCTGACCGACGATTTCGAGATGGTCCATTCCACCTTCGCGCCCCATTCGAGCATCGGCGAAACAGTGACCCGCCCGACCCAAGAGGTGGCCTTCATCGTCTCCGGCAAGCTCGACCTCGAGATCGGCGGCGCCCGCTTCACCGTTGGCCCCGGCGACAGCTTCCGCATCCGCGGCGAGCCGCACCGCTGGGAAAATCCCTATGACGAACCCGCTATCGCGATCTGGGTGATCGCGCCGCCGGTCTATTAGGGGCTGCCCATGAGCTTTGAAGCCTGGACCATATTCGCGCTTTTCTGGCTGGTCTTCGTGACCACGCCGGGCCCCAATGCGGTCAACTGTATCAACAACGGCATGACCCACGGCTTTGTCCGCTCGCTCTGGGGCGTTCTGGCGATCCTGACGCAGGCGAGCCTGTTTCTTGGTCTCTCCGCGCTGGGCATCACCGCGCTCATTAAAGCCTCGCCCTTAGCCTTCTCGATCCTCCAATATCTCGGCGCGGCGGTGCTGGTTTGGCTTGGCATTCGCGGCTGGATCAACGCGGCAAAGCCCCTCAAACGGGGAGCCAGCCACGCGCATTCGATCTATGGCCGGGCGCTCGCCATCGCGACGATCAACCCCAAAAGCGTCGCCGGCTATCTCGCCGCCTTCAGCCAGTTCGTTCAACCCGATGTGCCTATCGGCCAGCAGATGTGGGTGATCGTGCCAACCGCGCTGACGCTGACGAGCCTCAGCTATGCGACCTATACCGCCCTCGGCGCGCTTCTCGGCCGTGCGGCGCTGGGCGCTGTCGGCCATGCTTGGGTGCGGCGAGGGATGGCAATCTGTTTAATCATCTACGGGGCGCTTCTGGGCTCCGCCAATTTCGCGTCAGGGAGGGCCTGAGATGAAAGGAAGCTACCTCTGCGGGGCTGTGGCGTTCGAGGTCGACAAGATCCCGGAAAGCTATCGTGCCTGCCATTGCACCGCCTGCCGCAAGTCGGGCGGGCATTACTGGTCGGCCATTCCGGTCGACAATGCGGATTTCCGCTTCACCGAGGATCGCGGCCTCAAATGGTATCGCTCGTCGGATTGGGCCGAGCGCGGCTTTTGCAAGGAATGCGGCGCTTCGCTGTTCTTCAGGCCGCTCGGCAAAGGCATCATCGAAGTCGCCCCCGGCTCGATCGACGGGCCGACCGGAACAATGCTGGCGGGCCACATCTTCGTGGGCTTCAAGGGCGATTATTAAGAACTCGCGGACGGGCTTCCGCAAAGACAAGACTAGGGAGAAAGACATGGCAGATTTTCCGACAACAGCGCGGGTTGTGATCATTGGCGGCGGGGTCGTCGGTGTCTCGGCGCTCTATCACCTCGCCAAGGCGGGTTGGAGCGACTGTGTCCTCCTCGAAAAGAACGAGCTGACCGCAGGCAGCACATGGCACGCCGCCGGCAACGTGCCGACCTTTTCGACCTCGTGGTCGCTAATGAATATGCAGCGCTATTCGACCGAACTTTATCGCGGTCTGGGCGATGCGGTCGATTATCCGATGAACTATCACGTAACCGGCTCGATCCGGCTCGCGCATTCCAAAGAGCGGATGCAGGAATTTCAGCGAGCCAAGGGCATGGGCCTCTATCAGGGGATGGAGATCGACATCCTTTCGCCCGACGAGATCAAGGCCAAATATCCCTTCATCGAGACGCACGACCTCAAAGGCGCGCTCTATGATCCGGCCGATGGCGATATAGACCCGGCGCAGCTGACCCAAGCGCTTGCCAAAGGCGCGCGCGATCTGGGTGCGACGATCCTGCGCTTTACCCCCGCGACCGGCGTCAGCCGCGAGAATGGCGAGTGGATCGTCCATACCGAGAAGGGCGACATCCGCTGCGAATATGTGGTCAACGCTGCGGGCTATTATGCCCAGCGCGTGGGCGAATGGTTCAAGCCCTACGGCGGGCGCACCGTGCCGATGATGGTGATGAGCCACCAGTACATGGTTTTCGAAGAGGTGCCCGAGATCAAGGCATGGTCGGAAGGGTCGGGCAAAAAGCTCCCGCTTCTGCGCGATGTGGATACCTCCTACTATCTTCGGCAGGAGAAGAACGGCTTCAATCTCGGCCCCTACGAGCGCAACTGTCGCGCCCATTGGGCAACGCCCAATGATCCGATGCCGGATGATTTCTCGTTCCAGCTGTATCCCGACGATCTCGATCGTCTCGAATACTACATCGAAGACGCCATGGCGCGGGTGCCGCTTCTGGCCGAGGCAGGCGTTGCGCGGGTCATCAACGGCCCGATCCCCTATGCCCCCGATGGCAATCCCCTGATCGGCCCGATGCCGGGTGTGCCCAATGCGTTCGAGGCTTGCGTCTTTACCTTCGGCATCGCCCAGGGCGGGGGGGCGGGCAAAGTCTTGGCCGAATGGATCACCGAAGGCCAGACCGAGTGGGATATGTGGTCCTGCGATCCGCGTCGGTTCACCGACTACACCGATCACGAGTATTGCGTAGAACGGGGTATGGAGATCTATGGCCACGAATACGCCATGCATTTCCCGTGGCACCGCTGGCCGGCTGGCGCCGACCGCAAGCATTCGCCGGTCCATGCCAAGGTCAAAGAGCTTGGCGGTGTCATGGGCGCCTATAACGGCTGGGAGCGGGCCAACTGGTTTGCCAAACCGGGCGACGATCTAAGCGAGGAAAGCACCCAGACGTGGAACCGCGCGGGCCCGTGGGCCGAGCGCATCCGCGAGGAATGCGAGGCGGTGCGCGATGGCGTTGGCGTTCTCGATCTGCCGGGCTTTAGCCGGTTCGACCTATCGGGCGCTGGCGCGGCCGAATGGCTGCGCGGGATGATTGCCGGAGCGCTGCCCAAAGAGGGGCGGATCAACCTTGCCTATTTCCCCGACAGCCGTGGCCGCATCCTCACCGAGATGTCAGTCATGCGGCATGGCGAGGACGACTTCACCCTCATTACCGCTGGCGCGGCGCAGTGGCATGATTTCGAGCTTCTGCAAAAAGCGCTCCCTGCGGGCCTTAGCCTGACCGACCACACCCGCGAGGTTGGTACGATGATCGTCACCGGGCCGCGGGCACGCGCCCTTTTTGAAGAGATCGGATCTGACGCCGATCTCGCCCTGCCTTGGCTGAGCCATCAAAAGGCGACCGTAGCAGGCAAGCCCTGCGCGCTCGTTCGTGTCAGCTTTGCTGGCGAGCTGGGTTGGGAGGTGCATTGCGCCAATGCCGATCAGCCTGCGATCTATGAGGCGATCTTGGCCGCAGGAGCCAAGCCCTTCGGGATGTGGGCGCTGAACTCGCTCCGTCTCGAGAAAGGCTATCGCGCTTGGAAGGGCGATCTTTCGACCGACTATAGCCTTCTGGAAGGCGGGCTCGAGCGGTTCATCAAGTTCGACAAGCCGCAAGATTTCCCCGGCAAGGCGGCGCTCTTGGCCGAAAAACAGCGGGGCAGCAAGAAGCGCTTCGTCACCCTCGTGGTCGACGCAGGCGAGGCAGATGCGCCCTATATGTCGACCCTCTGGCACGACGGAAAGATCGTCGGCGAGACGACGAGCGGCGGCTGGGGCTATCGGGTGAATGCCTCGATCGCCTTCGGGATGCTGCGGACCGACCTTGCCGTGCCGGGCACCGAGATCGAAGTTGAAATCTATGGCGAACGCTGCCGCGCGGTGGTTCAGGAAGACCAGCCGCTCTGGGATGCCGCAAACGAAAGGATCCGCGCATGACCAAGATCACGCTTCTCGATGGCGGCATGGGGCAGGAGCTCATCCACCGTGCGGGCGACCGGCCCACACCGCTTTGGTCGACCCAAGTGATGATGGATCACCCCGGCATGGTCGAGGCCGTGCACGAGGATTATTTCCGCGCAGGCTCGGGCATTGCGACGACCAACACCTACTGCATCCACCACGACCGGCTGGTGAAAACCGGCATCGACGGCAAGTTTGACGAGCTGCACGAGGCGGCGGTGGAAGAGGCCAAAGCCGCCCGCAAAGCGGCAGGGCATGGCAAGATCGCGGGCTCCATCGGCCCCTTGGTGGCCAGCTATCGCCCCGACGTGCACCCGCCGCGTGACGAGGCCGTGGCGAAATATGCCGAGGTGGCGCAGAAGCTCGCGCCGCACGTCGATTTCCTCTTGTGCGAAACGGTCGCCTCCGTGGCCCATGCCCGCTCGATCCTCGAAGGCGCCAAGACCGCAGGCAAGCCTGTCTGGCTTTCGGTGACGGTCGATGACGAGGACGGCTCGCGCCTGCGCTCGGGCGAGCTTGTTGCCGAGGTCGTCCGCATCGCGCAAGAGGGCGGCGCGGATGCGCTTCTGGCCAATTGCTCGGCCCCCGAGGCGATGGCAGCGGCGCTTGAGGTAATCAAGACAGCCGGCCTGCCCTTTGGGGCCTATGCCAACGGCTTCACGATGATCACCAAGGATTTCCTCAAGGATTCGCCCACCGTCGACGCCCTGAGCGCCCGCCGCGACCTCGGCCCCGAGACCTACGCCAATTTCGTCATGGGCTGGGTCGATCAGGGGGCCACTATTGTTGGAGGCTGCTGCGAGGTTGGCCCCGCCCACATCACCGAAGTCGCCCGCCGCCTGCGAGAGGCCGGCCACGAGATCGAAGCATGAAAATGCCGGAGCGGATGAGCGGTATTCTTCTGGTCGCCCATGGCGGCCCGGAGGCGCTCGTCTGGTCCGATACGATCGCGGTGCCAAGACCTCCCACTGGCGAAGCCCTGATCCGCATCGCGGCGGCGGGGGTCAACAATACGGACATCAACACACGAACGGGCTGGTATTCCTCTGACGTCAGCGGCCCTACACAGGAAGGGCAATCGGCCGAAAATGGTGGCTGGGCCGGAGCGCTCGAATTCCCGCGTATTCAGGGGGCGGATCTGTGCGGCTACGTCGTCGCCTTGGGGGGCGGCACCAGCGGGCCGGCCTTGGGAACCCGTGTGATCTGCCCGACCAATCAGGCCCGCCCGACCGCCGACAATCCTGTCGGATTTGTCGCGATCGGCTCTGAATATGATGGTGCGTTCGCCCAGTTTTGCTGCGTGCCCGTGGATCAGCTCTATGATGTCACCGCCTCGCCCCTCAGCGATATTGAGCTGGCCGCGATGCCCTGCGCCTTTGGAACCGCCGCCAACCTATTGTCGCGCGCCGGCGCGAGCGCAGGGTCGCGGGTTTTGGTCACGGGCGCCTCGGGCGGCGTCGGCCTGGCTGCGGTTGCGCTCGCAAAGGCGCTCGGTGCCAAAGTCACAGCGATCTGCGCCGCGTCCAAGGCAGTGGCTGTTGGTCAGGCCGGAGCCGAAGCCACGATCGCGCGGGGTGAACCCTTGCCAAAAGACAGCTTTGATGCCGTGATCGATGTGGTTGGCGGCCCCGGCTGGATGGCGCTGATCGACTCGCTCAGGCCGGGCGGCCATTATGCCGTTTCCGGTGCCATTGCCGGCCCCATCGTCGAAGCCGACCTAAGGCGTATCTATTTGCGCGACATCACGCTTCATGGCTGCACCTATCAGCCACCCGAGGTCTTTGCCGCGCTGGTCGACATGATCAATGCGGGCCAGGTTCGCCCGCTGGTTTCGAAAACCTATCCGCTCCGCGAGATCGGCGCTGCACAGGCCGATTTCATGAGCAAGACATACCCTGGAAAACTCGTTCTCATACCCCCGGAGATCCCCCAATGAGCGACCTTCCCACTCACGCCCGCGTTGTCATCATCGGTGGCGGCGTCATCGGCTGTTCGGTGGCCTATCACCTGACCAAGCTCGGCTGGAAAGACGTTGTGCTTCTCGAGCGCAAGCAACTGACCAGCGGCACGACGTGGCACGCCGCGGGCCTGATCGGCCAGCTCCGCGCCACCGCCAACATGACCCGCCTCGCCCGCTATTCGGCCGAGCTTTATCGCGGGCTCGAGGCCGAGACAGGCGTTGCCACGGGGATGCGTCAGGTCGGCTCGATCTCGGTCGCGCTGACCGAGGACCGCAAGGAAGAGCTTTTCCGCAGCGCCGCGATGGCGCGGGCCTTTGGCGTTCCGGTCGAGGAAATCTCGCCCGCCGAGGTGAAAAACCGCTACGAGCATCTGAATATCGACGGGGTCAAGGCGGGCGTCTGGCTGCCGACCGACGGGCAGGGTGATCCGGCCAATATCGCGCTGGCGATGGCCAAGGGCGCCCGCATGGGCGGCGCCATCGTGCGCGAACGCACCAAGGTCACCGGCATCGCCAAGGCGGGCCGCGGCGTGACGGGCGTCGATTGGGCCGACGAGGATGGCGCCACGGGCCATATTGCCTGCGAGATGATCGTCAATTGCGCGGGGATGTGGGGCCACGAGGTTGGCCGGATGGCGGGCATCAACGTGCCGCTTCACGCCTGCGAGCATTTCTACATCGTGACCGAGCCGATCGAGGGGCTGAAGCAGCTTCCCGTTCTGCGCGTCACCGACGAATGCACCTATTACAAAGAAGACGCAGGCAAGATGCTCGTCGGCGCTTTCGAGCCGCACGCCAAGCCGTGGGGCATGAACGGCATCCCCGAGAGTTTCGAGTTTGACCAGCTACCTGAGGATTTCGACCACTTCGAGCCGATCCTCGAAAAGGCGGTGAACCGCTTCCCGCTTTTGGGTTCTGCCGGTATCCACACCTTCTTCAACGGCCCCGAAAGTTTTACCCCCGACGACGCCTATCACCTCGGCCTTGCGCCCGAGATGGACAACGTCTGGGTCGCGGCGGGCTTCAACTCGATCGGCATCCAGTCGGCCGGTGGCGCGGGCATGGTCCTGAGCCAATGGATGGATACGGGCGAAAAGCCTTTCGACATTGGCGATGTGAACATTTCGCGGATGCAGCCGTTTCAGGGCAACAAGAAATATCTCTTCGAGCGCTCGAAAGAGACCCTCGGCCTTCTCTACGCCGACCACTTCCCCTATCGCCAGAAAGCCACAGCACGCGGCGTGCGGCGCACGCCCTTCCACCATCACCTCGCCGAACGCGGCGCGGTGTTTGGCGAGCTTGGCGGTTGGGAACGGGCCAACTGGTATGCCCGCGAGGGCCAAGAGCGCGAGTATCGCTATTCCTGGCGGCGGCAGAATTTCTTCGACAACGTAGCAGATGAACACAAGGCGATCCGCACCGGATTGGGGATGTATGACATGTCGTCCTTCGGCAAGCTGCGGGTCGAAGGGCGTGATGCGGAGAGCTTCCTCAACCGGATCTGTGGCGCGGATGTCTCGGTGCCGGTGGGCAAGATCGTCTATACCCAGTTCCTCAACCACAACGGCGGGATCGAGGCGGATGTGACCGTCACCCGCCTGTCGGAGACCGCCTACCTTGTCGTCACCCCCGCGATCACGCGGCTCGCCGACGAGACATGGATGCGCCGCCATTTGCGCGACGAGCACGTTGTCATCACCGATGTGACCGCGGGCGAGGCCGTTCTGGCTGTCATGGGGCCGAAGGCGCGGGATCTGATGCAGAAGGTCTCGCCCAACGACTTCTCGAATGCCGCCAACTCCTTCGGCACGGCGCAGAACATCGAGCTGGGCATGGGCCTCGCCCGGGTGCACCGCGTGTCCTATGTGGGTGAGCTCGGCTGGGAGATCTATGTTTCCTCCGACATGGCCGGCCACGCCTTCGAGACGCTCTACGAGGCGGGCGAGGGCATGGGGCTCAAACTCTGCGGAATGCATGTCATGGACTGCTGCCGCATCGAAAAGGCCTTCCGCCATTTCGGCCACGACATCACCTCGGAAGACCATGTGCTCGAGGCGGGCCTCGGCTTTGCCGTGGGCATGAACAAGGCCCATTTCATCGGGCGCGAGGCGGTGCTGAAGAAGAAAGAGGCGGGCCTCAAGAAGCGGATGGTGCAGCTTCGCCTCACCGATCCCGAGCCGCTTCTCTATCACAACGAGCCGGTCCTGCGGGATGGCAAGATCGTGAGCTACATCTCCTCGGGCGCCTACGGCCATCACCTCGGCGGGGCGATGGGCATGTCCTATATCCCCTGTAAAGGCGAGAGCGCGGCAGATGTGCTTGGCTCGACCTACGAGGTCGATGTGATGGGCACGCGGGTCAAGGCGGAGGTTTCGCTTAAGCCGATGTATGATCCGACGGCGGAGCGGACCAAGGCCTAAGGCCGCTTGCGGCGGGGCGGTGTTTCAGGCAGGGAGGCGGCATCATGACAGATGCCGCCCCCCGCGCCCCCGAACACGAAGATTCACCCGCAGGCCTCGCCTATGCGGTGTCGGCCTATTTCCTCTGGGGGTTCCTGCCGCTTTATATGAAGGCGGTCGGGCATATCTCGCCGGTGGAAGTGGTGGCGCATCGGATCCTCTGGTCGGTGCCTTTCGCGCTTGTCGTGTTGATCCTCTTGCGCCGCACTTCGGATATCCGCACGGCACTGACCTCGCCGAAGATGATCCTCATGGCAGCGGCGCCTGCGGCGTTCATCTCGGTCAACTGGGGCCTCTATGTCTGGTCGATCGGTTCGGGCCACGCCATCGAGGCGGCGCTGGGCTATTACATCAATCCGCTCTTCAGCATTCTGCTTGGGGCGATTGTCTTGCGCGAGAAGTTGAAGCGGTTGCAGTGGGTCGCTATCGCCGTTGCGGTGGCTGGAGTGCTTGTGCTGACTATCGCGGCGGGCAAGGCGCCTTGGGTTGCGCTGGGGATGACCTTTACTTGGGGAATCTATGCCCTTCTCAAGCGGCGGTTGCCCATTGGGCCCAATCAAGGGTTCCTGCTTGAGGTGCTGATCCTGCTGCCCTTTGCCCTTGGCTATCTGGCCAAGCTGACCCTGTCGGGAGAAAGCCATTTCGGCGGGACCGCTTTCGATACCCTTATGCTTTTGGGCCTTGGCGCGGTGACCGCCGGCCCCTTGATGCTTTATGCCAATGGCGCCAAGCGTCTGCGGCTCTCGACCATCGCGATCCTGCAATACATCGCGCCGACGATGATCTTTCTCACCGCCGTCTTCATCTTCGGCGAGCCCTTCGGAGCGGCGCGGGCCATTGCCTTCCCGCTGATCTGGGCCTCGGTCGTGATCTATCTCTATTCGATCTTCCGGCGGGCCCGATGAGCGGGCCGCTCGAGGGCTATAATCCGCCGCAGGATCCCTTGGTGATCCTGCATCAGGACCACGAGATCCTGATCGTCGACAAACCGGCGGGCCTTCTGTCCGTGCCGGGAAAGGGCGAGCATCTGGCCGATTGCCTGATGAGCCGGATCGAGGCGGCCTTTCCCACGGCGCTCTTGGTCCACCGGCTCGACCGCGACACCTCGGGCGTCATGGTCTTTGCGCTCACGCCGCACGCGCAGCGGCATCTCGGGCTGCAGTTTGAGAAGCGTTATACCAAGAAAACCTACGTCGCCCGCGTCTGGGGCGAGATAGCGACCAAGACCGGCACGATTAATCTGCCCCTGATCGTCGATTGGCCGAACCGCCCGCTTCAGCACGTAGATCATGAAAACGGCAAGCCTGCGGTGACGGATTATCGCGTGGTCCGAACGGGCGGCGGCGAGAGCCGCGTGCGGCTTTATCCAAAGACGGGCCGTTCGCATCAGCTGCGGGTCCATATGAAAGAGATCGGCCACCCGATCCTTGGCGACCCGTTCTATGCTACCGGGCCAGCGCGGGATTATCCGCGCATGATGCTCCATTCCGAGACGCTGCAATTCCGCCACCCCGACGGCGGGGCAGGCGTGCGCTTTACCGCCAAGGCGCCGTTCTAGCCTAGTCGAGCGGCTCGAGCTCTGCCTCAAGCTCGACGCGCAGATGCTCATGCTGCTTGGGCAGCTTGAGCGCCGTGCCAAGGCTCGCGCGATCCTCGTCGCGGTCAAAGCCCGGCTCGTCGGTCGCCACCTCGAAGAGGATGCCACCGGGGCTGCGGAAATAGATCGCCTGGAAATAATCCCGGTCGATCGACGGGGTTACCTGATAGCCGGTTTCGATGAGCGCCTTACGCACCGCCCGCTGGGCTTCGGCGTTTGCCACCGAAAAGGCGATGTGGTGCACGGAACCGGCGCCCTGTTTGGCCCGCTTGCCGGCCGCAACGGTTTCAATATCGATCGCATTGGCCGGACTGCCGCCCGCGATGGCAAAGCGCGTCGCGGCGCCTTCGATTCCAATCTCTTCGTAGCCCATGAAACGCAAAAGCTCGGCCGAGGCACCGCCATCGCGCAGGCGCATGGAGGCCGAGTGAAAGCCTCGGATCGCCATGTCTTCGCTCACGCCACCGCCGGTCCATGGGGTTCGGCTATCTTCGTGCTCGACAAGCGCGAGGCTCTCGCCGTCGGGCCCCGAGAAGAGAACGCGCGCCTCGCCAAAACGGGTATCGCTGGAGATGCCGGCCACGCGAAACTCGGCAAGGCGCTTTTGCCATGCGCCCGAAGTCCCGACGGGAATCGAGAAAGAGGTGGTTCCTATCTCGCCAACCCCTGCCTTGCCTCGGGCCGAGTTGGGGCGGGGGAAATAGGTCATGACCGTGCCGGGGGTGCCGACCTCGTCGCCGTAATAGAGGTGATAGACCTCGGGCGCGTCGAAATTCACGGTCGTCTTGACCCGCCGCAGCCCCAGCGCTTCGGTGAAGAAACGGTTGTTGGCACTGGGCGATGAGGCCAGCGACGTGACGTGGTGGATGCCATGGATCTGGTTCAGGATGGAAACTCTCTTTCTGCTTTGATAGCAAGATAAGAGATTCTGGCTCCGATGTAACCGGCAGCAGCGCACCGTTTCTGTGCGCGTATAAATCGAAACGGGCGCCCGTGATTATGCGGGCGCCCGGATTTCTTACTCGGCGGCCCAGCCGGAGATGGCCTTGACCTCGAGGAATTCCTCAAGGCCCCATGGTCCGCCCTCGCGGGCGCGGCCCGAGGCCTTGATGCCGCCAAAGGGCGCGCCAGCCGCGCGGCTCTTGCCGTTCATCTCGACCATGCCGGAACGGAGCTGACGGGCAAGCCGGTTGCGGCGTGCGCCATCCTCGGACTGGACATAGTTGGTCAGGCCATAGGGCGTATCGTTGGCGATGCGAACAGCCTCTTCCTCGGTGTCGAAGGGAATGATCGACAGGACCGGCCCGAAGATTTCCTCGCGCTCGATGGTCATGCCGGGTTTGACATCGGCAAAGACCGTGGGGCGAACGTAGAAGCCCTTGTTCATCCCCTCGGGCAGGCCAAGGCCGCCGGCGACAAGGCGGGCGCCTTGGTCGATGCCCTTCTGGATATAGCCCTGAATCTGTTCCCACTGGCGCTTGTTGACCACGGGGCCGATATGGCGGCCATGCTCGCTCGCCGGGCCGACCTTGATCGAATTGGCGATCTCGGCTGCGGCCTCGACGGTTTGATCGTAGATCGACCGCTCGACCAGCATCCGCGACGGCGCGTTACAGCTCTGGCCCGAGTTGTGCATCATGTGGCGCACGCCACGCTTCACCGCGTTGGGATCGGCATCAGCGAAGATCAGGTTGGCGCCTTTGCCGCCCAACTCGAGCGTCACGCGCTTGAGCGTCGCGGCGGCGGCCACCGAAATCGCACGGCCGGCGCGGGTCGAGCCGGTGAAGGAGATCATCTCGACGTCCGGGTGGCTCGACAGCTGGCTACCCACACCCATGCCATCGCCGTTGACGAGGTTGAACACGCCGGCAGGCACGCCCGCATCGTGGACAAACTCGGCAAAGAGCATCGAGGAAAGGGGCGATTCTTCCGAGGGCTTCAGGATGCAGGTGCAGCCCGCCAGAAGCGCAGGGATCACCTTGAGCGTGACCTGATTCATTGGCCAGTTCCACGGGGTGATGAGGCCGACCACGCCAATGGGCTCGAGCGCGATCATGTCGTTCGGGGTGTCGGGGCGCAGCGGGCGCACCCATTCCATATGTTCGAAGGCGGCGATGAAATTCTTGAGGTGCCACGGCAGGCATTCGGCCTGATCGTCGCGGCTCATGTCGATCGGTGCGCCCATTTCGATCGAGATCGCCTGCGCCATCTCGTCGGCCCGCTTCTCATATTGCTCGAGGATGCCTTTGACGTAGCCGAGGCGCACCTGCGGATCTGTTTTGGCCCACGCCGGGAAGGCGGCCTTGGCGGCGGCAACGGCGGCATCGGTGTCGGCCTGATCGCCAAGGCTGATCACGGCGCAGGCGTCTTCGGTCGAAGGATCGATCACAGCACAATCGCGCGCCTTGACAGGCGCGACCCATTGGCCATTGATATAGAATTCGCGCTTTTCGATCATGACGACTCTCCAGTAATTTGATCAAATTCGGCGCACACTGCCACTCCTTGCGCAGACATGCAAGTTGGTGGTGATGCCTCTGCCCAGCCATAGCCGACAGACGACAGGCGGCGGGGAGAAGGAACCGACATCGACCAAAGCACCTCCGACACGCCTTGGCCCGGCACGGGGCTTTTCTTTTGTCTCGGGAAACGCAACATGGGCGACAGGGCTCAAATCGTCCGAAAGGTTTGGATGAAAACGACGAAACAAAAACCTGCTCAGATGATGATCGGCTGGCGCGAGACTGTCGCGCTGCCCGACCTCGGCATTGCCGAGGCGGTGGCCAAGATTGATACCGGCGCCCGCACCTCGGCGCTTCACGCCACGCGCATCCGCCATTTCGAGCGCGACGGAAGCCCTTGGGTCCGCTTCCATGTGCCCCACGCTGGGCTGGCCGAGGCGGTGGACTGTGAAGCGCCCCTCGTCGATAGCCGCGAGATCAAGAACACGAGCGGCGTTCCCGAAGAACGGCTGGTCATCTCGACCCGCCTCGTGCTCGGTGGCCGCAAGTGGACCATCGACGTCTCGCTGGCCGATCGCGCCGCCATGTCGATGCCCCTCATTCTGGGCAGGACGGCCATTCGCAGGCGCGGTATAGTTGTTAACCCGGGTCGCTCGTTTCTGGTCGCGCCCGCTGGAAAGGAAAGCCGATGAAAATCGCAATGCTGGCCCGCAACGCCAACCTCTATTCTCACCGGCGCCTGAAAGAGGCGGCCGAGGCGCGGGGGCATACGCTCGATATCATCAACACTCTGCGTTGCTATATGAATATCGTCAGCCGCAGACCCGAGATCTATTACAACGGCGAAAAGCTGCCCCTTTATGATGCCGTGATCCCCCGAATCGGCGCGAGCGTAACCTTCTACGGCCTCGCCGTTCTGCGGCAGTTCGAGATGATGGGGGTCTATCCCCTGAACGAGTCGGTCGGCATCGGCCGCAGCCGCGACAAGCTCCGCTCCATGCAGCTTCTGGCGCGGGATGGAATCGGTCTGCCGGTGACGACCTTTGCCCATGATCCCAAGCAGACCGAAGAGGTGATCCGTCTCGCCGGCGGTGCGCCGGTGGTGGTCAAGCTACTGGAGGGCACGCAAGGGATCGGCGTGGTTCTGGCCGATACCGAGCGCAGCGCGAAATCGGTGATCGAGGCCTTCCGCGGGGCGGATGTGAACATCATGGTGCAGGAGTTCATCAAGGAAGCGGGCGGCACCGATATCCGCGTGCTTTTGGTGGGCGGCAAGGTTGTCGCGGCGATGAAGCGCTCGGGCGCAGAAGGCGAATTCCGCTCCAATCTGCATCGTGGCGGCTCGGCCGTGTCGATCAAGATCAGCCCTGAAGAACGGGCGACTGCGATCCGCGCGGCCAAGTCGATGGGCCTCAATGTCTGCGGTGTCGATATGCTGCGGTCCAACCACGGGCCGGTGGTCATGGAGGTCAATTCCTCGCCGGGGCTTGAGGGGGTCGAGAACGCGACCGGCATCGACATTGCGGGCAAGATCATCGAGTTCATCGAGAAGAACGCCAAGCCCAACAGCACGCGGACCAAGGGCAAAGGCTGATGCCGGAAATTCGCAAGCCCTTCGAGATCGCCGGACGGCGGATTGCGCCCGGCCAGCGGATGACGGTGGATCTGCCGGTCAGCACCCTGACCGACCACACGCCTGTCACCATGTCGGTCCATGTGATCCACGGCAAAAAGCCGGGTCCGGTGATGTTTGTCTCGGCCGCGATCCACGGCGACGAGGTGATCGGGGTCGAGATCGTGCGCCGCCTTCTGCGCACCCCTGCGCTCGACCGTATGGCGGGGACGCTTCTGGCCATTCCGATCGTCAATACCTTCGGGTTCCTCAACCAGAGCCGCTATCTGCCCGACCGGCGCGATCTCAACCGCGTCTTTCCCGGCTCGGCGGCGGGGTCGCTGGCCGCGCGGCTGGCCAACCTCTTCCTGACCGAGATCGTCGGGCGGTCGGATTTCGGCATCGACCTCCATTCCGCCGCCATCCACCGCACCAACCTTCCCCAAGTCCGCATCAGCCCCGGCAGCGACCGGATGCGCCATATGGCCGAGGTCTTCGGTGCGCCGGTGATCATCACCTCGAAAAAGCGCGATGGTTCGCTCCGGCTTTCGGCGGGCGAGGCGGGGGTGGATATGCTGCTTTACGAGGCGGGCGAGGGGCTTCGTTTTGACGAATACGGCGCGCGTACGGGCGTCATGGGCATCCTGCGGGTGATGCACGAGCTGGGGATGATCGGCGCCAAGGGCATCGCCAAGCCGCGCGTCAAACCGATCCTCTGCCGGAAATCCTCGTGGCTTCGGGCGCCTGCGGGCGGCCTGATCCGAATGTTCCGCCAGTCGGGCGACAAGGTGGTTCTAGGGGATGTGATCGGGGTTATCTCCGATCCCTTTGGCGAGAACGAAACCGAAGTGGTGGCGACCGAGGGCGGCATCATCGTCGGCCGAGCGAACCTGCCGGTGGTGAACGAGGGCGATGCATTGTTCCACATTGCCGAACTGCCCGATCCCGCCAAGGCCGAGGCGGCGGTCGGCGCTCTGGCTGAACAGCTCGAGGCGCAGCCCCTTTTCGACGAAGACGAGATCATCTGAAACGAAAAAGCCCCGGTGTTTCCACCGGGGCCCTGTCTTTGCCTTGCGCGGGGATTATTCCTCGGCGTCGGCCTTTTCTTCTTTCGGGATCTCGACGCCGGTCTCTTGGTCGACAACCTTCATCGACAGGCGGACCTTGCCACGATCGTCAAAGCCCAAGAGCTTGACCCAAACTTCCTGACCTTCCTTCAGAACATCCGAAGGATGGTTCAGACGGCGGTTTTCGATCTGGCTGACGTGCACGAGGCCGTCACGCTTGCCGAAGAAGTTAACAAAGGCGCCAAAGTCGACGAGCTTGACGACCTTGCCCTTGTAAACCTTGCCTTCCTCCGGCTCGGCCACGATCGAATAGATCATGTCATAGGCCTTCTGGATGGCATCGCCATTTGACGAGGCGATCTTGATCACGCCGTCATCGTTGATGTCGACCTTGGCACCCGAAACCTCGACGATCTCGCGGATGACCTTGCCGCCCGAGCCGATCACTTCACGGATCTTGTCGGTCGGGATCTGCATGGTCTCGATAACTTATTGACTGGTTCAATGTTTATGGGTAATGTCGAGGGTTCAGGTATAGAGATGGCAGGTGTAAACTCAGCATTTGTACGTTCTGTCGGTTATCAAGGTTTCCAGAGTGCTTCAGCTGCTAAAGGAG
>JALRLK010000116.1 GCA_023254495.1 Marivivens sp.
CCGCGCAGGACGGGATCTCGCGCCATCTCGCCGGAGAATACAACGTCTACATGGTGGTGATGATCCGCTACTGGTTCTTCGCGGCCTTCGTCATGACCGTGGCGTCGCGCAAAGCGGGCGGCCTCGTGCAGGCGGCGCGCACCCAGCAACCCCTGATCCAGATCTCCCGCGCGCTCCTCTTGATCACCGAAATCTGCGTCATGGTCGCGGCCTTCACCATTCTGGGCCTCGTCGAAAGCCACGCGGTGTTCACCTGCTACCCGCTTCTCGTCGCGGCCCTCTCGGGGCCTGTGCTGGGCGAGAAAGTCGGCTGGCGGCGCTGGACCGCGATCGGTGTGGGCTTCATCGGCGTTCTCATCATCCTGCGCCCCGGCTTCGGTGTTTTCCGCATCGAGGCCCTGATCCCGCTCCTTTCCGCCTTCCTCTTCGCGCTCTACGGCCTCCTCACCCGCTACGCCGCCCGCAAAGACAGCGCTGCCACCTCGTTTTTCTGGACGGGTACAGTGGGTGCGATCGGGATGACGGCCGTGGGCGTTTGGTTCTGGGAGCCGATGACAAGCACCGACTGGGGATGGATGGCACTCCTTTGCGTGACCGGCGCGACGGGGCATTTCACCCTGATCAAGTGCTACGAAGTGGCCGAAGCCAGCGCCGTACAACCCTTCGCCTATTTCCAGCTCGTCTTCGCCGCAGGCGTGGGCCTGCTGGTGTTTGGCGAAGTCTTGCAATGGAACGTGGTGCTGGGGGCCTCGATCATTGTTGCAGCAGGGATCTTCACGCTCTGGCGCGAACGGATGCGCGGGAAGGCCGCCTGAGAGGGGGCTCTGCCCCCGCGCTGCGCGCCCCCCGGGATATTTGCAAAAGAGAAAGCCGTTATTTGCGAAGTGTTGATCCCTTCAGTTCGGCACTGAACGGTATCGGATGCGGATTGAGGCCGAGGCGCGCGCGATAGATGGGCAGGCTTTCCGAGACGCGCATGATGTAGTTGCGGGTTTCGCGGAAGGGCACCGCTTCGATCCAGTCTACAATGTCGACGCCTTGGGCACGCGGATCGCCCTGTTCGTCCTGCCAGCGCCGAGCGCGGCTCGGACCTGCGTTATAGCCTGCCGAGACCAGCACGACATTGCCGGCATAATCCTCGGCGAGTTTCGCGAGATAGGCCGAACCGAGGCGTGCGTTATAGACTGGATCCGACAGCATTTTGGACGGATTATGCGCGAGCCCCAGTTTCTTCGCCATTTCAGCGGATGTGCCCGGCATGAGTTGCATGAGGCCTTGAGCGCCTGCACCCGACACGACGCGCGGGTCGAACTCTGATTCGCGCCGCGCGATGCCGCTGCTTTGCCGATCATCACCATGAGATGCGGCTCGTTCACCGCTTCCGCCATCTCCCCGAGTTGGCCAAGCCCAGTGCGGTCGAGGCTTTCCGCGAGATGGGTGAGGAAAGTTTCCGCAAGGCCGATTTCGCCAGCATTGAGAGCGAGCACACCTGCCTTGTAGACGGGCGTTTGCCGGAAGGCCGCTTGCCGCCAGTCGGGGAAGCGCTCTTGCCCCGCCAGTGAGGCGTCAAAGCCAAAACCGCCGCGCTCGGCTGAAAGGAGGCCGTAGAAGGCGGTCTGGTATTGCGCCCCAATCGCGTAGGCGGCTTTGGCAGCTTCCGTGCGCCCGCGCGCCTCTTCGGTGCGCCCGATCCAATAGGCCGCACGCGAAAGCGAGATCGGTGTATTCACCGCCGCCTGCATACGCTGGAAATGCGCCAGAGCCTTTTCGGGCGCGTTCAGGAACCGCAGCGCCAGATAGCCGGCCATCCATTCCAGTTCGGCAAAGGTGCTGCCCTCGCTCAGATGGTGGTTGGCAGCGATCGCATAGGCGCGCTTCGGGTTTCCCGCGCGCATTTCGGCATGGGCGAGGTAATTCCGCCAGCCGCCCCAAGCCTCGGGTCGGCCCAGCGCCTGAGCGCTTTTCGACCGCTCCAGAAGGAGTGCGATGGCATCTTCGCTGCGGCCTTTGGCAATCCGCCAATCAAAGCGGGCCTGCGCCAGCAGGGGATGACCCGCGAGGTTCGAAGGAACAGCCGCAACAAGTGCGTTGATCCCGTCGGTCTGGCCCTTTTCCAGCGCGATCCAGGCCGTCGCCAGTGATTTCCAATCCTCGGGCAGCAAGGGCAGCATCCGCGCGACATTACCGCGCCGCCCGGCCCACATTGCCTCTTCGGCTCGGCCCACATGGTGGCGTTTCAGGAGCGCCTCATGGGCAGCAAGGAACGCGGCTTGGTCCTCGGCATCGAGATCGAGCGTCAGCCAGCTTTCCACGAGCCCCGCCTGCGCCTCCCCCTCGCGCCCGGCGCGCATCAAGGCACCAGCATAGATCAGAACACCCGCACCCGTTTGTGGCGCTTGGCCTGCGAAGAACTGCATGATCGCGGCATCGCTCGCGTCCTTGAACGCTGCTTCCGACTTCCGGCGCAAAAGCTTCAGCCCCGGCCAGTCGGGATGCGCCTCGAGAAAGGCCAACACTTCCGCCGCCGTGCCCTTGCCCGCCCTGAGCCGCATCCACTCGATCAGCTCCGGCCCGCCTGCCCCGGCCCGCGCCGCCAGCGCTTCTGCGTTCTCCCAATTGCCGTCCCGCGCCGCAGCAAAAGCCGACGCCAAAGGCTTCGGCCCTGTCTGGGCCGTTGCAGCCGTGCCCAACCCAAGCACCAAGGCGATCACCAGCCTCAACATGTCTTGCCTTTTTCTGCCTCTTCGTTACACACCCGCACCTTAGAGGACCGCACGTATTCCCTCAATTCACAAGGGTGGCAGACGGGGCGGCGGGTTCTCTTTACGAAGCCAACTCAGGAAACAAATTATGGAGCGTGTCATGTTCAAAGGGTCCTTCCCCGCCCTCGTCACGCCGTTCAAGAACGGCGAACTGGATTTGGACACGCTGAAAAAACTCGTGGAGTGGCACATCGGCGAAGGCTCTCATGGCCTCGTTCCGGTGGGGACCACGGGCGAAAGCCCCACGCTGACTCACCGCGAGCATGAAATGGTGATCGAAGAGGTCGTCAAAGCCGCTGCGGGCCGCGTGCCGGTGATCGCGGGCGCGGGTTCGAACAACACGCTCGAAGGCATCGGCCTCATCCAGCACGCCGAGAAGGTGGGCGCGGATGCCGCCCTCGTGGTGACGCCCTATTACAACAAGCCGACGCAAGCGGGCATGATCGCGCATTTCACCGCGTTGCATGATTGCTGCACCCTGCCGATCATCATCTACAACATCCCCGGCCGTTCGGTCGTGGATATGTCGCCCGACACCATGGGCAAGCTTGCCAAACTTCCGCGCATCATCGGCGTTAAAGATGCCACGGGCGATCTCAGCCGCGTGCCGAAGCAGCGCATCACCTGCGGCAAAGATTTCATCCAGCTCTCGGGCGAGGATGCGACCGCGCTCGGCTTTAACGCCCATGGCGGCGTCGGCTGCATTTCGGTGACCGCAAACGTCGCGCCCAAGCTCTGCGCCGAGTTCCAAGAGGCGACGCTTGCGGGCGACTACAAGACTGCGCTCGAGTATCAGGATCGTCTGATGCCGCTGCACGAGGCGATCTTTCTCGAGCCGGGGGTTGCGGGCGCGAAATACGGCCTGTCGCTCTTGGGGATGTGCTCGGACGAGGTCCGCTCGCCGCTGACCACGCTCACCGACGAGACCAAGGAGCGTATCCGCGCCGCGATGGTCCACGCGGGCCTCATCAACTGAAACACCTGAGCGACAACCTGCGCGGCAGCCTTTTCATGGTTGCCGCGATGGCGGGGTTTGCGGTCGAGGATATGCTGCTGAAAGCCGCCGCAAAAACGGTCGGCCTCGGGCAGGTTCTGTTGATGTTCGGCTTCGCGGGGCTTCTCGCTTTTGCGATCCTTACCCGCCGACAAGGCCGCCCAATTTGGGATCGGGCATATCTTGGGCGGGCGATCCTATTTCGATCCGGTTTTGAGGTTACGGGCCGCCTCTTCTATGCGCTGGCTTTCGTCCTGACCCCGCTCACCAGCGCCACGGCGATCCTTCAGGCCACACCGCTTGTCGTCGTTGGCGGCGCGGCGCTATTCCTTGGCGAGAAGGTTGGCTGGCGGCGCTGGACAGCGATCCTTGTTGGCCTTGGTGGCGTCATCCTGATCCTGCGTCCGGGCGTCGAGGGCTTTAGCCCCCTCTCCATCCTCGCGGTGATTGGCATGATCGGTTTCGCCGGACGGGATCTCGCGACCCGCGCCGCGCCGCGGCAGCTGAGCGCCATGCAGCTTGGCGTTTGCGGCTTTGCCATGCTTTCGGTCGCGGGGGCGATCCTGATGGTCTGGACCGGCGCACCGGAGATGCCGGATGCGGGAGCACTGGCGGCCATCGGCGGGGCGACTGTGTTCGGTGTTTTCGCCTATTTCATGCTGACGCTCGCGATGCGGACAGGCGAGGTGAGCGCGGTCACGCCTTTCCGCTATTCGCGGCTATTGTTCGGGATGGGCCTTGGCATTCTGGTTTTCAGCGAGCGGCCCGATCTTCTGACCATCGTCGGTGCTCTGGTGATCGTCCTCAGCGGCACCTTCGCGCTTTTGCGCACCCACCGCGCCTAGTCGCGCAGCCAGTCGGGCGCATAGCGGACACCCTCAAGCCCCGCGAAGGTGGTCAGCCGCTCGATCTCGGCCATGAGCCGCGCGATGCGCCCCTTGCCCATCGCCACGCCCGCTTCGGGCCAGAAAGCCGTCACATCGAGGATATTCGCGGCGCGGTCGGCCTTGGCGTCGATCCGGCCGATCATCCGGTCGCCTTCCATGACAGGGAAGACATAGTAGCCATAGACCCGCTTCGGCGCGGGAACGAAAATCTCGATCCGGTAGTTGAAGCCAAAGAGCCGCTCGGCGCGGTTGCGGTCGCGCAGCGCCGGATCGAAGGGCGAGAGGATGCGGACGCGGGTCGAAGGCTCGGGGGTCGCCTCCTCGGTGAAAGCGGGGCGAGCAAAAGAGCGGCGGGGCTTGCCGTCGACCCCTTCGATATCCACCTCGATCAGCCGCCCGGCCTTGAGTTCAGCGGCGCACCACTCCCGCGCTTCGGCGGGCGTGACGAGGGCATAGAAAGCCGCAACCTCGCCACTCGTCGCAAAGCCGAGCGTGTCGATAGCGGTCCGGCAGGCCCAGTCGACCATTTCTTCCGCCGAGACCTGCTGTTGCCGCTGGCTGTCGGGGATCACCCGCTCGGTGAGGTCATAGACCTTCTGGAAGCCCTCGCGCCGGACGACCGAAATCTCGCCCGTGTGCCAAAGGTATTCCAGTGCCGCCTTCGTGGGATGCCAATCCCACCAGCCGCCCGAGGACTTGCCCTCGCCCTCCGCAAGATCCCCGCTCTTGCAGGCGCCCTCGGCGTCGATATGGGCCAGAACCTCGTCGATACGGGCGTGGAAATCCGTCCCCTGCCAGTCCTCCCAACGCGCCTTGAGGCGCTCTTTGTTGTGCTCGAAGCGCCGCCGCCAATAGGGGAAGCTCTCGATCGGGATCGTCGAGGCATCGTGGGTCCAGTGCTCGAAAAGCCGCCTCTCGCGGTCGTGCAGCCGCTGGAGCGCGGGCGGGCGATATTGCTGGCGGCGCGACCAGAGGATCATGTCGTGGGCGCGGGCGACGGTGTTGACGCTGTCGAGCTGCACGAAGCCGAGGCGGCCGATCACCGCATCAAGGTCGGCCCCCTTGCCGGGGCCGGAGGGCGCGTCGATCAACCCGTGACGATAAAGGAAAATGCGGCGAGCAGCTTCATTGGGTATCAGGTGCCGAGACGCCATCATTTGCCCCTGATGGCGGTGCGTTGGGTGAACCGGACAAGGGGCACTTCGGCCGCGCAAGAGCTGATGCACAGAAACGGCATCGAAACGAACGAAGGCACAGACCCGATGGCGATTTGAACGAACATGATTTCCTCGCACTTCCAAAGCGAGAATAGCGCCGCCAAGCCGCAAGGCCAGCGCCGAGTGCTTGCCGAGCGGAGCTTCCTCGCTTATCTCAGCCCGATCATGGCCAAGAAACCGGAAAACAAGAATTACAAAGTGATCGCCGAGAACCGGCGTGCCCGCTTCGATTATGCGATCGAGAGCGATCTCGAGGTTGGCATCATCCTGATGGGGTCCGAGGTCAAATCGCTCCGCACCGGGCAATCGAACATCGCCGAGAGCTATGCCAGCGTCGAGAACGGAGAGCTTTGGCTCACCAACGCCTATATCGCCCCCTACGATCCGGCCAAGACCTGGGGCCATGAAGAGCGCCGCCGCCGTAAGTTGCTTGTTTCCAGCAAAGAGCTTTCGCGGCTCTGGTCGGCGACCCAGCGCGAAGGCATGACCCTTGTGCCACTGGTCATGTATTTCAACGACCGTGGCCTTGTGAAACTCAAGCTCGGCATCGCCAAGGGCAAGAAGCTGCACGACAAGCGCGCTTCGGATGCGAAACGCGACTGGGGCCGCCAAAAGCAGCGGCTTCTCAAGCACGGCGAATGAGCCTTCGAAAAACGCGGATTTCGTGCTAGATTGCCGTCTATCGCCACCCCATCGACGTTCATTTCTCGATGCGGACGCACGCGAGCCATATGGAATCCGATGTCATGCGCCGAAGATATCCGGACGACCAAGCCGAGGCGTTTCGGATGTTCCTTGAGGACGAGCTCTATGACGGTTCGAACGATGCGCTGGATCTGCATTCGATCGCCTATCATTTCGCCTCGTTCAAGACGTGGGAGCATCTGCCGAACGTTCATCTCTTCCACTATGCCGATATGAAGGCCGATCTTGACGGCACCGTCGCCCGCTTTGCCCGAATTCTGGGAATGGACGAGAATGATCCGCTGGTCGATCAGATCGCGCAGGATACGAGCTTTGCCAGCCTCAAGAAAAAGGCCATCGAGGGCGATAATACGGCCGAGGGGGACGGGTTCTATCTCGCCTCCAAGTTCTTCGACAGCGGCACCTCTAACAAATGGGAAGGCAAGCTCTCTAGCGATCAGCTTGTGGCCTTCGATGCGCGAATGAAGGCGCTTCTGCCTGAGGATCAAGCAGCCTGGCTTTTGTGGGGCTCCAAAGGCCGCCTCTGACGCCGCACCCCGCAACCGATCCTTGCCAGTCTGGCCCCTTGCAGGTAGTGACGGGCCGACCCGATTGCTGCGGAAAAGGGGCAGGCCATGAGCGTGCAGGATCACTCCAACCCCAAGACCCTCGTATCGACCGCCTGGCTCGAGGCGCATCTGCGCGACCCCGACCTGCGGATCCTCGATGCCTCGTGGTATCTTCCCACCGAGAGCCGCGATCCCAAGGCCGAGTTCCTCGACCGCCACATCCCCGGCGCGCGGTTCTTCGATATCGACGAGATTTCCGACCTGCGCTCAGACCTGCCGCATATGGTTCCGCCGGTGGAAAAATTCATGAGCCGGATGCGGGTGATGGGCGTGGGCGACGGGCATCAGGTCGTCGTCTATGACGGCTCGGGGCTTTTCTCCGCCGCCCGCGTCTGGTGGCTTTTTCGGCTGATGGGCAAGTCTGACATCGCGGTGCTCGATGGTGGCTTGCCCAAGTGGCTGGCCGAAGGGCGGCCGGTGAACGACGACGATCCGATCATCCGCGACCGACACATGACCGTGACCCGCCAGAACCAGATGGTGAAGGACGTCACCCAAGTGGCCCGCGCCTCCAAGCTCGGAGATTTCGAGATCATCGACGCCCGCGCCCCCGCCCGTTTCCGCGGCGAAGCCCCCGAGCCTCGGGCCGGCCTGCGGTCGGGCCATATCCCCGGCTCGCGCAATGTCTTTTTCAAAGATCTCCTGAAAGCCGATGGCACGATGAAAGATGCCTCTGGCATCCGCGCGGCCTTCGAGGCCGCTGGCGTTGACCTGAACAAACCCGCGATCTGCACCTGCGGTTCGGGAGTGACGGCTTCGGTCCTTGCGCTTGGCCTCGAGGTGATCGGCAAGCGCGATCACTCTGTCTATGACGGCTCATGGTCCGAATGGGGCATGTATGCCGACCTTCCTATCGCAATTGGAGAAGCCTGATGCTCGAGCATCTCAAACCCCAGCCCGCCGACAAGATCCTGATGCTCATGCAAACCTTCCGCGAGGATCCGCGGACCGACAAGATCGACCTCGGGGTGGGCGTCTACAAAGACCCGACCGGCCTGACTCCGGTGATGCGCGCCGTGAAGGCCGCCGAGAAGAAGATCTGGGAAAGCCAGAACACCAAGGCCTATGTCGGCCTTGCGGGCGATCCGGCCTTTCTTGACGGGATGATCGGCCTCGTCCTCGACGGCGCGGTTGCGCGTGAGCGCATCGGCGCGGTGGCGACCCCCGGGGGCACCGGCGCGATCCGTCAGGCGCTCGAGCTTATCCGTCTGGCCTCGCCCGAGGCTACGGTGTGGCTGTCGAACCCGACCTGGCCCAACCACAACTCGATCATCAAGTATCTCGGCATGAAAATGGCCGACTACCGCTATTTCGACGAGGCCAGCCGTGGCGTCGATTTCGCGGGCATGATGGCCGATCTTCAGGGCCTCAAGGCGGGCGATGTGGTGCTTCTGCACGGCTGCTGCCACAACCCGACCGGCGCCAACCTCGATGCCGCTCAGTGGGACGAGGTGATCACCCTCCTGAAAGCCAAGGGCGCTGTGCCGCTGGTCGACATCGCCTATCAGGGCTTTGGCGACGGCTTGGCCGAAGATGGCGCCGCGACCCGCATGGTCGCCGCCGGTATGGACGAATGCCTGATCGCGGCCTCCTGCTCGAAGAATTTCGGCATCTACCGCGAGCGCACCGGCATCCTCATGGCTGTGGCCCTCGATGACGCGCAGGCCAAGCTGGCGCAGGCCAACCTCGCCTTCCTCAACCGGCAGAACTATTCCTTCCCGCCCGACCACGGCGCGCGGATCGTCTCGACTATCCTTGGAGATGCCGCACTGCGGGCCGATTGGGAGGCGGAGCTGGAAGAGATCCGCAACACGATGCTCGGACTGCGCCGCCAGCTGGCCGACGAACTGCGCCGCCTGTCGAACTCGGACCGCTTCGATTTCATCGCCCATCATCGGGGGATGTTCAGCCGCATCGGCACCACCCCCGAAAAGGTCGAGAAGATGCGGGCAGATAGCGGCATCTACATGGTCTCCGACAGCCGGATGAACATCGCCGGCCTCAACACCCGGACCATCCCGATCCTCGCCAAGGCGATCATCGACGCTGGCGTTTAAGGCAAATCCAAAGGCCCGCTTCGGCGGGTCTTGACTTATCTAATATTTCTGTTATTCTGGATATATGGATAAGAAACTCACCCTCGCCGCACTCTCCGCACTTGGCCAAGAAACCCGGCTCGATATCTTTCGCCTTCTGGTCCGAGCCGGGCCGGACGGCCTTGCCGCCGGAGAGATCGCCGAAGAGCTGGGTGTTCTCCAGAATACGCTTTCGGCCAATCTCTCGGTCCTTCTGCGGGCCGGCATGGTCCGCAACCGTCGCGAGGGGCGTTCGATCCGCTATTTCGCCGATATGGACGGCATGGCCGGCCTGTTGGCCTATCTGATGGAAGATTGCTGCGGTGGGGCCCCCTCGCGCTGCAATCCCGCAATCGAAGAGGTGACGGGCTGCTGCCCGTCAGGATGAGATGTTTGACACACCCAATATCGTTGACGACCTGTTTCGGCCGGTCGATGGATCAAAGCTGACCACAACCGAAAAGCGGTCGGACCCTCCGCGCTTTCTGCTGCTTTACGGCTCGCTCCGCGACCGCTCCTACAGCCGCCTCGTGGCTGAAGAGGCAGTACGCCTCCTGCGGCGCTATGGGGCCGAGGCGAGGCTCTTTAATCCCGAAGGGCTGCCCCTGCCCGACGAGACCAGCGCAGGCCATCCCAAGGTCGTCGAGCTGCGCGAACTGGTCGCTTGGTGTGATGGCATGGTCTGGTCGTCGCCGGAACGCCATGGCGCCATGACCTCGGTGATGAAGGCGCAAATCGACTGGATCCCGCTCTCGGTCGGGTCCGTTCGGCCAACTCAAGGCAAGACCCTTGCCGTGATGCAGGTGAGTGGCGGCTCGCAGAGCTTCAACACGGTCAACCAGCTCAGGGTTCTGGGGCGCTGGATGCGGCTTCTGACGATCCCCAACCAATCCTCGGTGCCGAAGGCCTATCAACAGTTCGAGGCGAACGGCCGGATGAAGCCCTCGCCCTATTACGACCGGATCGCCGATGTGATCGAAGAGCTGGTGAAATTCACCGTTCTGACCCGAGACATCCGGGATCACCTGGTTGACCGCTATTCCGAGCGAAAGGAAAGCGGCGAGGCGATGATCGCGCGCGTGAGCGCCAGTGTTCCCGCCTGACGCATGAAAAATGGGGCGCGTTTCCGCGCCCCAGTCTCGCTTTGTCCTCAGGGAAAGGTCTTTGGACTTAGCTGTGGTAGGCCTGCTCGCCATGCGAGCTGAGGTCGAGGCCGCGGCGTTCGTCGTCGCCTTCAACACGCAGGCCGGTGATGGCCTTGGTGATGTAGAGAAGGACAGCCGAGGCGACGCCACACCAGACGATGGTGATGGCGACGGCTTCGATCTGGATCCAGGTCTGCGAGGCGATCGAGTAATCGTAGCCACCGATGCCGCCAAGGCCGGGGGCGGTGAAGATACCGGTGCCAACAGCGCCGATGATGCCGCCGATGCCGTGGATGCCGAAGACGTCGAGGCTGTCGTCATAGCCGAACTTGTTCTTCACCACCGCGACGAAGAAGTAGCTGACGACCGAGGCGACCGCGCCGAGGACAATCGCACCGACGGGGCCGATCAGGCCGGCAGCCGGCGTGACGGCAACAAGGCCAGTCACGAGGCCGGAAGCCGCGCCCAGCATCGAGGCCTTGCCGCGCAGGGTCGCTTCGACAGCGGCCCAGGTAAGGATCGCTCCGGCGGTGGCCGTGAAGGTGTTGATCATGGCAAGCGCCGCGCCGCCATTGGCTTCGAGGTTGGAGCCGGCGTTGAAGCCGAACCAGCCAACCCAGAGGATGCCCGCGCCGACGAGCGTCAGGGTCATCGAGTGCGGGGCCATCATGTCTTTGCCAAGGCCAAGGCGCGGGCCAACGATGATCGAAGCCACGAGGGCTGCGATACCGGCGTTGATGTGGACAACCGTGCCGCCGGCGAAATCAAGCGCGCCCATGTTGAAGAGCAGGCCGTTGGCATCCCAGACCATGTGGGCGATCGGGAAGTAGACCACCGTCACCCACATCGCGGTGAAGAGAAGCACCGCCGAGAATTTGATCCGCTCGGCAAAGGCGCCGACGATCAGGGCGGGTGTGATGGCCGCGAAGGTCATCTGGAAGGCGATGAAAACGAACTCGGGGATCACGTAGCCCTCGGAGAAGGTCGCTGCCATGCTGTCGGCGGTAACGCCCGCAAGGAAGAGCTTGGCCGTGCCGCCCCAGAACGGGCCCTCGCCCCCGCCGAAGGCGAAGGAATAGCCGTAGACCACCCAGATCACCATCACCAACGCGGTGATCATCGTGACCTGCATGAGAACCGAAAGCATATTCTTTGCTCGGACGAGCCCGCCGTAAAACAGCGCCAGACCCGGCAAAATCATGAAAAGGACCAGAATGGTCGAGACGAGCATCCAGCTCACATCACCCTTGTCCATGACCGGCCCGGCGTCCTGCGCCATGGCCGGGGCCGCCATCAGGGCGGCAAGTCCGGCCGCGCCGGAGATTTTCAACTTGTTCAACATCTTTCCCATTTCCCTCTCGCGCGCGATCAAAGCGCGTCCTCGTTGGTTTCGCCGGTCCGGACCCGCAGGGCGGATTCGAGATCGATAACAAAGATCTTGCCGTCGCCGATCTTGTCGGTCTTGGCGGTCTTAGCGATCACCGAGACAACTTCGTCGGCGAGGCTGTCGGGTACCGCGATCTCGAGCTTGACCTTCGGCACGAAGTTCACGGCGTATTCCGCGCCGCGATAGAAGGCCATGGTTAGAGATCCTCGAAGGTTTGGAAGGTCATCCTGACCTGTGACTGAAAGTACCCTTCAGGAGACGGCGCAGCCACCACCTCTGGGCCGGTTGGCGGATCGAAGTGGACCCCCGATACGATGACCCTATTGTAGAGATTCCGAATACGCTTGCCGATCACCAGATTGG
>JALRLK010000036.1 GCA_023254495.1 Marivivens sp.
CGCTGACGTCACCCTGGCTGGTTGCACCATCACCGAAGTAGACAATGACGGCCTGGTCAGTGTCGGGGTTCCCGGTGTTGGTTGCGCCATCGAACTTGATGCCCATGCCGTAACCGGTAGCGTGCAATGCCTGCGAGCCAATCACCAGTGTGTAGATGTGGAAGTTGCCATGCTCAGGCAGGGTGGGATCCCAACCCGTTCCAAAACGTCCATGCAGCAGGCTTCCGCGGGGTCTATGATTTCGCCGATCCCGACAGCTCGGTCTTCATAGTCTCGACCGGCCAATCGGGCCACCCGCTGAGCCGGCACTACGACGACCTCGGCGAGCTTTGGCGGCGCGGCGAATATATCCCCATGTCGCTTGATCCTGCGCTCGCCCGCGCGGCCGCTGTCGGCATTATGGAGCTCGTCCCGCGCCCCTGAGCTCTTTTGGCAAAAAATACTCCGGGGGAGACGCCGAAGGCGGCGGGGACAGAGCCCCCCAGCTTCAAAGACGCGCGAAGCGCTCTTTTTGCACCGGCGTCCAGGTGACGGTGAGGTCTGATCCCTCCTCACCCTGCTCTTCACGATCGACAACGCCTTCTTTGAAAAGCCAGGCACGCTTCTTGCCCTCGGAATGGGGAAGATGCAGCACCTCGGTCAGATGCGGCGGTCTCAGCCGTTCGGCAATTTCCGAAAGGAGCCTATCGAGCCCCTCGCCGGTGATCGCGGAAATCGCATAGACGTCTTTCGAGCGAGCGTCGGTATTGCGCATCGCCTCCTGATCGGCTCCGTTCAGCCGGTCTATCTTGTTACATACCTCGATCATCGGTGCCCCTTCGGCCAACCCGATGCTGTGCAGGATCTCCATAACGTCCCGCGCCTGCTCTTCATGCTGGGGATGCGAAATGTCCCGCACATGGACAATAAGATCGGCGTCCAGCACCTCCTCCAGTGTCGCGCGGAAGGCCGCGACAAGCTCGGTCGGAAGATCCGAGATAAACCCCACCGTGTCGGACAGGATGATCTCATCGCCCGAAGGCAGGATCACCCTGCGCATGGTCGGATCGAGCGTCGCAAAGAGCATATCCTTGGCGAAAACCTGCGCCCCGGTCAGCCGGTTGAATAGCGTCGACTTGCCAGCGTTGGTATATCCCAACAACGCCACAATCGGAAACGGCACCTTGGCGCGCGCCTTGCGGTGAAGCTCGCGGGTCTTGACCACTTTGTCCAGCTGGCGCCGCAGGCGCACGAGCTGGTCGTCGATCGCCCGACGGTCGGCCTCGATCTGGGTCTCGCCGGGGCCGCCGACGAAACCAAGCCCGCCCCGCTGCCGCTCGAGGTGGGTCCAGGCGCGGACAAGGCGGGTCCGCTGATAGGAAAGCGCCGCCATCTCCACCTGCAACACACCCTCGTTGGTGCGGGCGCGGTGGGAAAAGATTTCAAGGATCAGGCCGGTCCGGTCGAGGATCTTGACCGACCATTCCTTCTCGAGATTGCGCTGCTGCACCGGCCCCACATGGCCGTCGATCAGCACAAGCTCGATCGCGACCTCCGCCAGACGCGCCTTCAGATCCTCGATCTTGCCCGACCCAAAGAGCATCCCCGGATGCACCTTCGGTAAGGGCACGACCTCGGAGCCCACAACCTCGAGATTGGGCAAAGCCGCCGCAAGAGCGACGGCTTCCTCAAGCGCAGGCGCCGCGGCGCGGCGGTCGCGGTCGGTCTTGATGTCGGGGTGCAGCACAAAGGCCCGCGTGGCGGGCCTATCGGTTTCCATGATGCCTATTCTTCGCCATCATAGAGGTTGATTGGCTGTGCCGGCATGATCGTCGAAATCGCGCTCTTATAGACAAGCTGCGACTGGCCATCGCGGCGCAGAAGAACGCAGAAGCTGTCGAACCATGTGATGACGCCTTGCAGTTTCACGCCATTAACCAAGAAAATCGTCACCGGAACCTTCGTCTTGCGGACGTGGTTCAAAAAGGCATCCTGCAAATTCTGTTTATCGGTCGCCATCTTGCTTCCCTTGTTCTTGCGGCCGGTTGGGGCCGTGTTGTTATTGAGGCAAGTATGTCCAACCCTGAATTGAGTTTCCAGCCCCAAAATACCGAGGCTCACAGCCTTATTTGCGCCAGATATCAGGATTGAGCAGAGCAATAATTGCCATAGCTTCAAGCCGCCCGAGCACCATCGTCAACATCAGGATGAATTTGGCGGCATCGGGAATGCCCGATATCGCAATGGGATCTTCGGCGGCGACCTCGGCCAATGGCCCGGTCGTCGAGATCGCCGCGACTGCCAGCACCGTTGCGGTTTCGAACTGCACTCCGGTCAACGACAATAGAACAATCACACCACAAATACTGATCGCGAAGATCATAAAGAAAGCCCACGCAACTAAGGCCCCTTGCCGCCGAACCCGCCGCGCTTCCTGTCCGGATCCACCAAGGGAATGAGGATGGACAAGCCGTTCGAGCTCGCGCTCGCTATGGCGGATCAGGGCATAGACCCGCAGCAGCTTGACCCCTCCCGCGGTCGTCGCGATTCCTCCACCGACAAGCGCAAGCCCGACGAGGGCCAGCCCCGGGGTCGGAAGGCCCGCCCATCGCGCCGCAAGCGTCCAATCATGCGCCTCAAAGCCGGTAGTTGTCAGGAAGGACAGCACCGTAAAAGTCGCCCCCCAGAACGATCGGAGCGCGGCGCGCAATCCCTCAAGGCTGGTCAGATCAAAGCCGACAAAGAAATGGCGCAGAAAGACCAGGCTCGGCACGAGAAGGACCAACGCCACGCCAAGTCGGAACTCGGGATCTTTCCAAAACGCGGTCCGCTCCTCACCCAAAAGACCGCGGGAAAACGTGAGCCGGGACAGGGCAAAAAAGAAGAACGGGAACATGATCAGCTCGCCCAGAATCCCGCTATCGGCGGGATAAAGCCCCCCGATAGGAGAAATGCCCGACGTCGACATCACCGACATCGCGTGCACCACCGCAACAAACGGCGTTTCGCCGGCCAAGATCAAGCCGAGCCACATAAGACCGGTCGCCGCGGCATAGAGCGGCGCAAGGCGGGCGGCGTAATGAATGAGCCGTTCGGATGGGTCTAGGATAGCCCCCGACTGGCCCGCGCCCTGTATCCGAGCCAAGGAACGGGCCTGTGCACGAACCTCAAAGCCTCCAAGATTGAGCGGCGCGAGCAAGGCGACCGCGACAACCCAGATGAAGAGACCGCCCAGCCATCCAACCAGACCGCGCCACAAATGCAGCGAATGCGGGAGAACATAGGGCCGGTCAAACAGCGTCGCACCGGTTGTGGTGAAGGATGACACCATTTCGAACCAGGCGCTTAGAAACCCATAGCCTCGCGTCAATTCAAAGAAAGGAACGGCAAGCATGGCCGGCAGAACGAGGTAGGCGGCAATGAGGGTCGACAGGTGGCTCCGTGTCTGGCTCTTGGGTTTTGTTCCGCTCGCGGCAATCGCAATCAGAGTAGTCAAGATCAGGAACAAGACCATCCAATAGAAGAACACACGGCTGACCGCGTGATTGCCAATCGCCAAAGCATGGATCGACGGCACGATCATGGCCGCCGAACCGATCGCCATCAAAAGCACGAAAAGAGGAAGGCTGACGAGCAGCGCGTACATCAGAAATAGTCGATCGAGACCTGCAAAAGGCGCTCGACCTCCGGTACATCACTGGCCATTGCAAAAATAGCGATAAGGTCGCCCTCGTCGATCCTGAGGCTGCCGTTGGGCTTGACCAGCTTGCCCTCCTTGACGACCGCCCCGAGCAAGACGCCTTCGGGGAAAGCGATATCGCGAATGCGCTGCCCGGCGATCGGAGAGGTGCCAAGCACCTGAGCTTCGATCAGTTCGGCCTCGGCATCGCCAATCGAATAGACCCCTTTCACTCGGCCATGACGGATATGGCGCAGGATCGAGCTGACAGTGGTCGCGCGCGGATTGATATAGGCGTCGATCCCGAGCGGAGCCATCAGGGGTGCAAGCGTCGGGTCGTTGACGAGACAGATCGTCATCGAACAGCCCATAGCCTTGGCCCGGACAGCGGCCAGCATATTGGTCTTGTCGTCGTCTGTGACGGCTAGAACAGCGTCAGCCGTCTCGACATTGGCCTCGCTCAACAGGCCGGAGTCGAGGCCATCGCCATTCAGAACGATCGTTCTATTTAGGGAATCCGCCGCAATCTCGGCCCGCGAACGATCGCGTTCGATGATCTTGACCCTGACCCGATCCGTGCGCTGCTCAAGCTCTTGCGCGACAGCAAGGCCGACATTGCCGCCGCCGACAATGACCACGCGCTCCTGTTTCTTGGTCGATTTACCGAAGATTTCGAGGGTTCGATTGACGTCTTGAGTGGCGGCAAAAACATAGCAGGCATCGCCTTCAAAAATCTGGTCGCCCGGAGCAGGAGCAAACAGGGTTCCCTCGCGGCGGATGCCGACCACGATGGCTTGAAGGGTTGAAAAGAGATCGGTCAGCTGCCGCAATGGTGTATTGATAACCGGACAGTCCGACCCGATGGCAATGCCGAGCAACTGCGCCTTGCCGTCGAGAAAGCTCTCGGTGTCAAAGGTCGCCGGCGCGGCAAGCCGCTGAAGCGCAGCCTCGGCCACTTCTTTTTCGGGGCTGATCAGAACGTCGATCGGCATATGCTCGCGCCGATAAAGATCGGAATAGGCGGTCTCGAGATAGGATTGCGACCGGATACGAGCGACCTTGCGCTGAACCGAAAAGACCGAATGCGCCACCTGACAGGTGACCATGTTGACCTCGTCGGAATGGGTCGCGGCGATCACCATATCCGCATCGCGGGCGCCTGCCCGCTCGAGCACGTCTGGATAGGAGGCATGGCCTACGACCCCGCCGACATCGAGAGTTTCGGTCGCCCGCCGGACAAGCTCGGAATTCACGTCGACAATGGTGACATCATTTTGCTCGCCCGACAGATGCCGCGCGATTTGCCAGCCGACCTGACCTGCACCACAGATGATTACCTTCATGCCCGCTCCTTCAGGATTGAGGTGGCTTGGTGGTGCCAGAGTGCCATGGTCGGGTCAACTGCTCAGTCTTCCTCCACAAAAGCCACGCGCCCTCCGGCCTTGTTGGCCGTCGTCACTCCAAGTGACTTGAGTTTGCGGTGAAGGGCAGAGCGTTCCATTCCGACAAACGAGGCCGTCCGGCTGATATTGCCGCCGAACCGGTTGATCTGGGTAAGAAGATATTCGCGTTCGAAAAGCTCGCGTGCCTCGCGCAGTGGTAGGGTCGCCAAAGCGCTTCCCAAGACGACACGGCCCTCTTCGCCCTGCGGCTCATCGCTGGCCGGCAGCTCGCGGGCGGAGATGGCCTCGGAGGTTTCTCCAAGGATTAGAACACGTTCAACCATATTCTTCAGCTGCCTGACATTGCCGGGCCAGTTCATAGTTTGCAGCAGTGCGCGGGCATCTTCGGCGAGCTTGCGTAGCGGAAGCCCCTGCGAGCGGTTGAGCTGGGCGATAAAATGTTCGGCCAACATCGGGATATCCTCCCTCCGCTCTTCCAGCGAAGGAACATGGATCGGCACAACATTGAGCCGATGATACAATTCCTGCCGGAACTCGCCCGTCTGGATCAGATCTGTCAAATCACAGGTGGTCGAGGAAATGACCCGCAGATCGACCTGAACCTTGCCAGCACCGCCGACGCGGGTGAACTGTTGATCCACAAGAACCCGAAGGATCTTGGATTGGGTGCCAAGCGGCATATCGGCAATCTCATCGAAATAGATGATCCCGCCATTTGCCTGTTCGAGAAGCCCCTTCTCAATCCCGCGCTCGGGGCTTTCGCGCCCGAAAAGAACCTCTTCCATGCGCTCGGGCTCAATGGCGGCAGAGGCGACCGTAACGAAGGGCGCGTCGGCACGGTTGGACTGGGCGTGGATATACCGCGCGGCGATTTCCTTTCCCGAACCCGGCGCACCGGTCAACATCACCCGCCCGTTCGACCGCGTGACCTTATCCAGCTGGCTTTTGAGCGAGCGAAACGCCGCGCTATCGCCGAGCATCTCGGCGCTGGGTGCATCGCCGCGCTTCAATTCCTGATTTTCGCGGCGCAGACGCGACGTTTCCATCGCCCGCCGGATCACCACCATCAGCTGATCAATGTTGAAGGGCTTTTCGATAAAGTCATAGGCGCCCTGCTTGATCGCCGCGACCGCGATTTCGATGTTGCCGTGGCCCGAGATGATCACAATCGGAATATCGGGATGATCCCGCTTGACCGATTTTAGGATATCGATCCCGTCCATATGGCTATCTTTCAGCCAGATATCGAGGATCATCAGTGCGGGCTTGTCTTTCGAAATCTCGGCCATGCACTGATCGGCATTGGCGGCAAGACGGGTCGTAAACCCTTCATCTTTAAGAATATCCGAGATGAGCTCGCGAATGTCGCGTTCATCGTCGGTAATCAGAATATCGCCCATAACATCCTCATGAGGGTAATTTTTCTGCCGCAGCCCGAACAGACAAAATCGGCAGGTCGATCACGGCCATCGCACCAAAGCGGTTAGCGCCGTCAAACGGTTCGGCATCAACAAGAGCAAGCGTGCCGCCATGCTCTTCGATGATTTTCTTCACGATAGGCAGGCCGAGGCCCGTGCCCTTTTCGCGGGTGGTGACATAGGGTTCAAACAGCCGCGCCCGATCCTCTGGAAGGCCGATGCCATTGTCGGAAATGGATATGGCGGCGGTTGAACCCTGCACTGTCAAGGCAATACGGATCTCAGGAGCAACATCAACGTGAGGATGTTTTTCCCTCAAGGTTTCAATGGCCTCCCCTGCGTTCTTGATCAAATTTGTGAGGGCTTGGCCGATCATCGTAGCATCAAGGTCAGCAAGAACCGGATGGTCCGGTATGTCGCTGACAAACCTGACCTCAGGCTGTCCCGCGATCTGAAGCATGACCGCATCGCGCAGGATTGCGGCAAGATCGCTCGCGCTGCGATCGGGCTCCGGCATACGGGCAAACCGCGAAAACTCATCAACAATGCGCCGCAAGTCATTGGTCTGCCTGACAATAACCTCAGTCATCTGACGAAGGTCATCGCCTTCCTCGCCAAGTTTACTGGCAAACTTGCGTTTGATCCGTTCGGCGGAAAGCTGAATGGGCGTCAGCGGGTTCTTGATCTCATGGGCAATTCTGCGCGCCACATCGCCCCACGCGGCGAGACGCTGAGCGCTGACAAGATCGGTCACATCGTCAAAGGCCGCCACATAGCCCTCTAGTATTCCATCCTCGCTCCTTCGGGTGGACAGGCGGGCCAAAAGCGCTTCCTGCTTGCCACCCCGAACGATGTTGACCTGCTCTTGGACCACGTCACGCCCTTCTGTTTGAAGGGCGGCAAGAAGCGGCCCGAACTCGGGGACAGCCACAGAAAGCGGCCGCGCCTCCAATTCGTGATCGACATCCAAGAGCCGCCGCGCCGAGCGATTGACAAACGTGACCTGACCCTCGGCATTCAGTCCCACCACACCGGAAGTGATGGAGCTGAGCACCGAGTCGAACAAACGCCGCCGCCGCTCGATTTGCTGCGTATTCTCAAGAAGCTCCCCGCGTTGGCGCTTCAGCTGTGCGGTCATCTGGTTGAAATAGCTCCCAAGCTGCGCGATCTCGTCGTCGCCCTGCTCTTCCGATACCCGAACATCGAGATCACCGGAGCCGACCTTCTGGGATGCAACGACAAGCTGCCCAACAGGCCGCGAGAGGCGTTCTGCAAACCAAAGCCCGAGAAGAACGGCCGCGAGGATCAAGATCACCGCAAATCCAAGGTAGAGAATGCCGAACTCGAAAAGAAGCCGCCCACGATCGCTTTCGAGCTGGCGATAGAGGCTGACCGTTTCCTGCGTCTGGTCGAGAAGGTTCAGGATATTGCCGTCGACCTCTCGCGTGACATAGAGAAACCGGTCGACAAAGCTGGTCAGGGGGATCAGCGCGCGGAACTCGTCGTTGGCCCAATCCTCGATCACGAGGATGCCGTTCGAAAGCGCCTCGTCGATCTGTTCTGAACCGACCCGTTCATAGCCGAATTCATAGGAACGGACACCACGGGCGCGTATTTCTCCCGTGCCATCTATCACGAAAGCCTCGGCGAGCCCCCGCTCGATCTCGGTCTGCAACTGGCCAAGGGTCTGCCGGATTTCACCATCAGACATGAAAAAGTTATTCTCACGCTCGGCGTTAAGCTCGGCGGCAAGCGCCAACCCGTCGCGTTCAAGCTCCTGCCGGTGCTCTTCCTCATAGGCCTGCGCGGCAGCCAGAGAATTCGAAAGAACATCGCCCACGCGCTTCGAAAACCACCCCTCGAGGCCAACGTTGATCGACAAGACCGCAAAGACCGCAACCATGATCGTCGGCAAAAGCGCGAGAAGGCCGAAAACACCCGTCAGGCGCAGGTGGAGCCGCGAGCCGGCCGATTGCGCCCGCCGCGCACCGATCATCTGCGCGATCCGCAGGATAACAATTGCAACGAGAACAAGGATGTAGCTGATGTCGGCTAGCACCACGAGCCGCAAAAGTGGCGAGTTGCTGCCCTGATCGAGCGGGCCGAGCGCCGTATAGGTTGCGCCGGCCAGAAGCGGCCCTAGCGCGACCAGAAGGATGGTCACAGCTGTCTGAACAGTTCGGCTGCGCCGCAGACGGCTCATCATCGTAAAGAGATGTCCCGACTGGGAAATCTGCACCCCGGTATCCTGTTTTTCGCGGATTGCCCGCCGCCCTGCCGCTTTACCTCATGCGCAACTGCGACTCTGAGGACACGGTTCTGTTGCTGTTTTACATCAACTTCCGGCGGCGTGTCACGCGGATATCCAGCTCGGTGATCTTCTTGCGCAGAGTATTGCGGTTGATGCCCAGAAGGTCGGCGCATTTCGCCTGATTTCCACCCGTGGCGTCGAGGGCGATCTCGATGAGCGGCGCCTCCACCTCGCGCAGGATGCGCTGATAGACCCCCGGCGGCGGCAACATCCCGCCGTGCAGATCGAAATACCGCTTGAGATGCTTCGCGACAGAAGCCGAAAGCCTATCGCCATCCGTCACGCCGCGCAAAGGCTCCACCGCCGGTTGGCTCAGCAAAACGGCCTCCATCTCGCTGCGGGATATCTCGTCCTCGCTCGAGGTCGCCACGAGGCGACGCAGGATGTTTTCCAGCTGCCGCACGTTGCCGGGCCAGGAATAGGCGCGGGCCAGATCAAGCGCCCCTGCCCCGAACCGCCGCAGTGGCAGGCCATCGCGCTCGGCGCGGGCGAGGAAGTGCTCGGCCAGAAGGGCGATATCATCCACCCGCTCGCGCAGGGGCGGCACAGCCAGCGTCACGCCGCTGACGCGGTAGAAAAGATCCTGCCGGAAATCCCCTGCGTCCATCCGCGCCATCAGATCGGCCTGACTTGTCGCCATGACGCGCGGACCACTGTCGCCCATCGCGTCGATCATCCGCACGACGCGCCCCTGCGCCTCGTCCGAGAGGTCTCCGATCTCGTCAAAAAGGAGCGTGCCACCCTTGGCCTTGGCGATGACGGTCGAGGGGCCGTCGACGCCTTGAAGATCGGTCGGGCGCACCAAGACGAACGGCAGGTTGCGGCGGTCGGATAGATCGTGGATCGCCCGCGCGATGAGGGATTTGCCAGTCCCGCTCTCGCCGGTGATGAGGGCGGGAAGCGAGGTGTTCATCACCCGCGCAACGAGGCGGTAGAGCGTCTGCATCGCCGCCGTGCGCCCGACGAGGGGCAGATCGGTGGTGTGATCGGCCGCTCCGGTAGAAGGTTTGGGCGAAGGCGCTCGCCTGCGGGTTTCCAAGGCCCGCGCCGAGCGTTTCATCAGGTCGGGCAGGTCGAAGGGCTTAGGCAGATAGTCATAGGCCTCGGCCTCGGCCGCCTGAATCGCCGTCATGATCGTATTCTGGGCCGAGATGACGATCACCGGCAGGCCGGGCCGCAACGCGGCGATCTTGGGCAGCTGCTCAAGCCCGTTGCCATCGGGCATGACCACGTCGGAAATGACGAGGTCGCCCTTCCCCTCCTCGACCCAGCGCATCAGCGTCACCAAGGACGAGGTGGCATGGACCCGACACCCCGCACGGGTGAGCGCCTGCGTCAGAACCGTGCGGATCGTGCGGTCGTCGTCAGCGACGAGAACTGTTCCATCCATCAGCTGTCTTCCATTGTCTTGTCCGTTTCACGCGGCGCCACGGGCAAGGAGACCCGAAACGCCGTTTTGCCGGGGATTGAATCGACCGAAATCCAGCCACCCACATCCCAGATGAGCTTTGACACCAGCGCGAGGCCAAGGCCGGTGCCGTTCTCGCGGCCCGAGACGAAGGGCTCGAACACATCCGCCGCGATATCGGGCGGCAGGCCGGGGCCGTCGTCAACCACTTCGACCTGCAACGGGAGCCGCGCCTGAAGCCCGTCGGGGCGGCGGACGCGCAGCGAGGCATCGTAATAGGTCCGCAGGCGGATCGTGCCTCCCGGTTTGCCGGCCTCGGAGGCGTTTTTCAGAAGGTTGAGAAAGACTTGCAAAAGCTGGTCGGAATCGGCCAGCGTTGGTGGCAGCGAGGGGTCGTAATCCTCGATCAACATCATATGCGCGCCAAAGCCCACGGCGGCCGACTGGCGGGCGCGGTCAAGCACATCGTGGATATTCACGGGCTTCAGAACCGGCGGGCGCAGGTTGCCGAATTGCTCGACCTGTTCGAGAAGTTTCACGATGCGGCGGCATTCATCGACGATGAGATCGGTCAGTTCCAGATCACCCTGTTCGAGGTTCATCGACAGAAGCTGCGCCGCGCCGGTGATGCCTGCGAGCGGGTTCTTGATCTCATGGGCCAGCATCTCGGCCATGCCGATCGCCGATTTCGCGGCCTTGCCGGTATGGGCGTTGTGGCTCATCCGGCCCGCAATCTCGCGTGGCGAGATCATCATCAGCATCTTGCCCTCGGCCCCGAGAAGCGGCGCGACCTGAATGTTGCACTGGACCGGCGGACGCTCACCCGAACCCACATCCACATCGTTTACGTAAAGCGACGAGCGGCCCGCCCGCGCCCGCGCAAAGGGCTCTTCCAGAGGCGCGTCGATCATCACCTTGTCCCAGACCGGCTCGCCGACAAGAGAGCGGGCCGAGAGGTTGAGAAAGCTCTCGGCGGCGGGATTGACCATCTCGACACGGTCGTGCCCGTCCAGAACCAGCGCCGGAACGGGAAGCGAGGACCAGAGGGCGGGATAGGCGTTCATGCGGCGGTCCTTTCCCAGCCAGCGAGGGCATCCGGCAGAAGCTGGAGGACGCGGGCCGGATCGCCCTCGACGAGGACAGCCTTGCGCAGGGCGGCGGGCGTTACCGCAACGTCCATGTACCAGCCGAGGTGTTTGCGGGCGACCTTGTTGCCAAGCTCCGCACCATAGAACGCAATCATCGCCTCATAGTGCTCCGCGACCATCGCGGCGAATTCGGATGGGGTTGGCAAGATGGGCCGCATGGTCCCGAAGAGGTCAGCCGCGATCTCGGCCAGAGCCCAAGGCCGCCCCTGCGCCCCGCGCCCCACCATAACGCCATTGGCGCCCGACAGGGCCATTGCCTTCCGCGCCGTCGCGGGATCAACGATATCGCCATTGGCGATGACGGGGATCGATACGGCGTTCTTGATCGCCGCAATTGCCGCCCAATCGGCCGAGCCTTTGTAGAACTGGCACCGTGTGCGCCCGTGGATCGTGATCATCCGGATGCCCGCGCCTTCGGCCCGATGCGCCAATTCGGCGGCATTGAGAAGTGCGTCGTCCCAACCGAGCCGCGTCTTGAGCGTCACCGGCACCTTGACCGCCGCCACCACCGCTTCGATCAGGGTCAGCGCATGGTCGAGATCTTTCAAGAGCGCCGAGCCCGAATAGCCGTTGGTGACCTTCTTGGCGGGGCAGCCCATGTTGATGTCGATAAAGGCCGCGCCGCTGGCCTCGACCATCCGCGCCGCCTCGGCCATCCAATAGGCCTCGCGGCCGGCGATTTGCACGGCGGTATTGGCCTGATCGAACCCGAGCTCGGCCTTCTCGCGCACACCGGGCTTGGCCTGCACCATCTCCTGGCTTGCGACCATTTCCGAGACGACCCAGCCCGCGCCCCAGCGCGAGACAAGCTGGCGGAATGGCAGGTCGGTGATTCCGGCAAGCGGCGCAAGCGCGACGGGCGGGGCGAGCTTCACGCCCCCTAGATCAATCGCATTTTGCCCTGTGACAGCCTGATTTGACACTGTGCATCCTTCGGTTCTCTGCCTCAGCTAGCGCCCGAACCGGCCTCGGGCAAGGATTTTGGGGCACATTTTTGGGCATCAATCCCGATATGCCTAATTATTGTGCATTCTTGCCAAGGCAAAGTGAGCATTTGCACCCGCAAACGTGCAGACGTAGAAACGGGCGGAACAAGGAGCACCATGACGACAGCCGTAATCATAGTCGCCGCCGGACGCGGCCTCAGGGCCGGTGGGCCGGAGCCGAAACAGTGGCAAGAGCTGCGTAGCGAGCGGGTCATCGACCGGACCATTGCGGCCTTTGCAGGGATCGGGACGATTATTGTCGTCCTTGCGCCCGATGAGATGAAGCGGGCTGAAACCCTGACCAGCTGCCGCGCCGTTGCCGGAGGCGCCACCCGTGCCGCCTCCGTGCGCGCAGGGCTCGAAGCGCTGGAGGCTGAGGCGCCAGATCTGGTGTTGATCCACGATGGCGCCCGCCCGCTTGTGAGCCGCGCCGTGATCCAAGGCGTGATTGACGCTCTTGCCGCTTCTCCCGCCGCCGCCCCTGCCCTCGCCGTGACCGATGCGCTTTGGCGCGGTGAAGCCGGCGAGGTGAGCGGCGTGCAGGACCGCACCGGCCTTTATCGCGCCCAGACGCCGCAAGGGTTTCACTACCCCGCGATCCTCGCCGCGCATCACGCAGCCTCGGACGCCGAGGCCGCTGACGATGTGGCCATTGCCCGTGCGGCAGGCCTTGCCGTCGCCATCACGCAGGGCGATGAGCGCAACCTCAAGATCACCACGCCCGAGGATTTCGCTCGGGCCGAACAGCTTCTGGAGAGCCAGATGGATATCCGCACCGGCAACGGTTTCGACGTGCACAAATTTGGCGCCGGCGATCACGTCTGGCTTTGCGGCGTGAAGGTGCCGCATAGCCATGCGCTCGTCGGTCATTCCGACGCCGATGTGGGGATGCACGCTGTGACCGATGCGATCTATGGCGCATTGGGGCGTGGCGATATCGGCCAGCATTTCCCGCCCTCCGATCCACAGTGGAAGGGCGCGGCCAGCTACATCTTCCTTGAACACGCCTGCGCTTTGGCCCGCGAGCTTGGCTACCGGATCACCCATGCCGATTGCACGCTCGTCTGCGAATTCCCGAAAGTCGGCCCCCATGCCGCCGCAATGAAAGCAGTAATGGCGCGGATCATGGGGCTCGAGATCGATCAGGTCAGCGTGAAGGCCACGACTTCGGAAAAGCTCGGGTTTACCGGCCGCGGCGAAGGCATCGCCGCGCTGGCCACAGCAACCTTGGTGCGCCCATGACCCGCCTGATCACGACCTTTTTCTACACGGGCCTGCTGCGCCCTGCCCCCGGCACATGGGGATCGCTTGCCGCCCTGCCTGCTGGCCTCATCCTCTATCTGATCGGCGGCCCTTGGACCGTTCTAATCGGCACCGTCGCCGCCTATTTCCTCGGCCGCTGGGCTGTCGCCGTTGAGACCGCAGGCGCGGAAGACAAAGACCCCGGCCATATCGTCATCGACGAAGTGGTGGGCCAATGGATCGCTCTTATGCCTGTCTTTTTCGGTGCCGCGCACTCGGGCGCCGAAGTGACGGCGCTCTACCCCGGCTGGATCGCCGCTTTCCTTTTCTTCCGCCTCTTCGACATCTGGAAGCCCGGCCCCGTGGGCAAGGCCGACCGGAAAGGCGGGCCGACCGGGGTCATGCTCGATGACGTCTGGGCCGGAGTTTTCGCCGCCCTCGGCGTGATCCTCCTTGCCGCCCTCTCGCATCTGGTGATCATGCAATGAGCGCCGCCGCCGTCCTTGCCGCCGCACGGGCAAAGGGCTGGCGGATCGCAACGGCAGAAAGCTGCACCGGCGGCCTTCTCGCCGGAGCGCTGACGGATATACCCGGCTCGTCGGATGTATTCGAGCGGGGTTTCGTCACCTATTCCAATGCCGCCAAGGTCGAGATGCTTCGCGTCGATCCGGCCCTCATCTCAGCCTACGGCGCCGTATCGGAAGAGGTTGCCGCCGCCATGGCCCAAGGCGCCCTAGCCCGCTCCAACGCCACCCTCGCCGTGTCCACGACCGGCATCGCCGGACCGGGCGGCTCAGAGTTCAAACCCGAAGGGCGCGTCTGTTTTGGGATCGCAGGCCCAGAGTGGGTCTCGACCCAAACCATCGACTTCGGCGCCCCCGGCCGCGCCAAAGTGCGCGCCGCCGCAGTGGAAACCGCCCTGCGACTCCTTGCCATCGCGCTGGATCAAACTGCGCCCAATTCCTGACCCCTTGCATCCATTTCCGCCCAAAAAACGTGCAGTCTGAAAACTGCCTGTATTTTCGGCCCCAAACTCCGCTCTGCTGCTTTTGTCGGCGCAACAAATCCTGTCTTGGCCATCCCAAAGGGAAAACCCAAGGAGGAAGGGAAATGAACGGAGCAGATACCGCCTGGATTCTGGTCGCCACGGCGCTGGTGTTATTCATGACGCTGCCGGGGCTTGCGCTGTTCTACGGCGGCCTTGTGCGGGCGCGCAACGTGCTCAGCGTCTTTATGCACGTCTATGCGGTGGCCTGCCTGATGAGCATTCTGTGGCTTGTCGCGGGCTACTCGATCGCTTTTGGCGGCGAAGGAAGCCTCTGGGGCGGGCTCGGCAAGGCGTTCCTAAGTGGCGTAGATAGCGAAAGCCTCTCCGGCACCCTCCCCGAAGTCCTCTTCTTCGCCTTCCAGATGACCTTCGCGATAATCACGCCTGCGCTGATCGTCGGCGCCTATGTCGAGCGGATCGGCTTTGGCTTTGTCCTTCTCTTCTCGGCCCTCTGGATGCTCCTCGTCTACGCGCCCGTGACCCACTGGATCTGGGGCGGCGGGATGCTGGCCGATGGCGGCATCTTCGGCGAGACCGGCGTTCGCGATTTCGCGGGAGGCATCGTCGTCCATGAAACCGCGGGCCTTGCCGCCCTGATCCTCGCCATGTTCCTCGGCCCCCGCCGCAACCGCCACACCCCGCCGCACAACCCCGGCATGGTGATGATCGGGGCAGGGATGCTCTGGGTCGGCTGGTTCGGCTTCAACGGCGGCTCGCAGCTGGCCGCCGATGGCGGCGCCGCCATGGCAATCACCGTCACGCATATCTCGGCCGCCGCCGCCTCGCTCACCTGGGTTCTCTGGGAACGGATCAAGTTCGGCCGCGCCTCACTTGTCGGCCTAGTCACCGGCACCATCGCGGGCCTTGCGTCGATCACCCCGGCCTCGGGCTTTGTCGGCCCGGTTGAAGCCTTGCTGATCGGCTCGGTCGCCGGCATCCTCTGCCAGGAAGCGGTCAACCTCGTTCGCAACACGCTGAAGATCGACGACACACTCGATGTCTTCGCCGTGCACGGCGTGGGTGGCATCTTCGGCACGATCATGATTGCCGCCTTCGGCGCAGGCAGCTGGGCCGCCCAGTTGGGCAGCCTCGCCATCGTCGGAGTGTTTACCGCGGCCGTCACCGTGGCGATCATCCTTGTCGTGAAACTCGTCACGCCCCTCCGCGTCGACCACGAGACCGAGACCAACGGCCTCGACCTCTCGGTCCACGGCGAGCGCGCTTACGAATTCAATTCCTAAGCTGCAAAAGCCCGGTGAGCGGCGCCAGATCTGGCGCCCTCACCGCCTCCCAAAGGGCCTCGGCACGGGCGGCCCCCAAAAGCCCCTCGGCCTTGCGCCGGAGCTTCTCACCCCGCACCTCACGGCTCATCGGCGCGTCGAGATCAAAGCTGCCTTCGCGCCCGGCGCCGCCTCTCAGCGTCACGACAACATGCGCCTCCATCTCCGACAGCCGCGGATCGGCCTCGACCGTCACAAGGCCCCTCAGCGCCACAAGATCGTGCCGCCGCGCCATTTCATCGGAAAAATTCGCGATAGAAGAGGTGTCGACACCCGCAAGTACCATCGCCACAACCTGCGCGTAGCTGAACTTTGCACCAAGGCCAGTCTCGGGGGCCGGTTGGTTGCAGACGCTGAGCCAGCGGGGATGTGTGAGAACCCTGACCGCGCCAACGTCACCAGTACCCAGATCCAACCCCCTCAGGGCCTCGATCGCGGCATGCAGACCGTGACAACAGGCATGGAACTTGTGGCTCACGTCCTCCATGCGCCAGAAGCTGCCCAACCGCTCGAGTGCATCCTCCTCGGCAACCCCCGAATGGGTCGGCCCGAAACCCTGCGGCCCACTCAACCCGACACCCGACGACAAAAAGCCCCGCCTTGCCAGATCAACCGCCTCGATCCCCGTCTCCGCCGCGATCCCGGCGTTATAGGGCTTGCCCATGGTGCCGAACTGGCTCTTGAGGCCCGAGGCCCGCGTGGCCGCAAGCCCAAGCGCCCGCACCAGCGCCTCCCGTCCGAGCCCGGCAATCCGGCCCGCCGCCAAGGCCGCCCCGAACGCGCCCGCCGTCGCGGTCTGGTGAAATCCGATCTGATAATGGTCCCGACCGAGCCAAAGACCGATCCGAACCGATGCCTCAGCCCCGACCAAGGCTGCGTCGATCAGTGCCTCGGTGCCCAGATCCCTTCCCTCGGCCATCGCCAGCGCCGCCGGGATAACCGCCACCGAGGGATGCCCAATATGGGCAAAATGCGTATCGTCATAGTCGAGCGCATGGCTGATCGCTCCGTTGACCAAAGCTGCCGACCGCATCGGAACCCTGCCACCGCCGATAAGGCTGGCCTGCCCCGCCCCGCCTTCCTCGAGCGCCTTCGCCCGCAAAATCGCCGCCAGAGGCTCGGCCCCGCCCGCAATCCCGCAGGCCGCCCAGTCAAAGAGCGACAGCCGCATCATCTCGCGCGCGCCCTCGCCCGCTACCGGTTCCAGCACAAATCCGGCAAGTGTCTCTTCGATGCTCATCGCGCCCCCATTTCTTTTGGCCAAAAATACTCTCGCCGAAGGCGAAAGCAACGTCAGCCGTAGAGCGCCTTCGCGCGGGATTCAAAAGCTGCGATGATCCTCGTCATCGCCTCGTGAAAGAACATTCCAGCTGCGCCTCGCAAGAGCCGGTTGCGAAACTCGAAATCGACCTCAAAGCTGACCTCACAGCCGCCCTCCGCATCCTTGAAGCGCCAAGTCGAGTGGAGATGCCGGAACGGCCCGTCGATATAGCGCGTGTCGATCCGGCTCTTGTCCTTCCAGAGCGTGACCTCGCTGCCGAAACTCTCGCGAAAGACTTTGAAGCTCACCACGAGATCGGCCAGCATCACTTCCGTCTCGCCCCGATCCGTCACCGACCGGACCCGCGCCGCCGCGGTCCACGGCAGGAATTTGGGATAGCTCGCCACATCCGCCACCAGATCAAACGTCTGGGCGGCGCTATAGGGCAGAACGCGTTGGTCCGAATGGGCAGGCATCAGGCGTCTTTCACTGGTAGACTGTTCCTTCATGTCCTAGACTGGCGCGTGGAAATCAACCCAAGAGACACAGGTTCCCATGCCAAACCGCCCCTATGTGATCGACGAAATGATCTCGGCCAAATCCATCGCCGCCCGCATCGAAGGGCTCGCCAAGGAGATCAAACGCGAGTTTGCCAAGACCGACAAGCTCGTGGTGGTGGGCCTTTTGCGCGGCTCTTTCGTTTTCATCGCCGATCTGGTCCGCGAGCTCGATCTGCCGGTCGAGGTCGATTTCCTCGAAGCCTCGTCCTATGGCGATGCGATGGAATCAAGCCGCGAGGTGCGGATCCTCAAGGACTTGCGGGGCCAGATCGAGGGCCGCGATGTGCTGGTCGTCGAGGATATCGTCGACACCGGCCACACTCTCAGCCACGTCACGGAATATCTTGGCACGCGCCACCCCGGAAAACTCAAGACCATCGCCCTTCTCGACAAGCCCTCGCGCCGCGAGGTGGATTTCCGGGCCGACTGGATCGGCTTCGAGATCCCCGACGAGTTTGTCGTGGGCTACGGCATCGACTTCGCACAACGCAACCGCAACCTACCCTATATCGGCAAAGTCCGGTTCACCTGACATGACGGACCCGTTCCGCTGGTTCCTGCGCGCCAAGCGCTAGGCGCAAAAGCCTCCGTCGGAAAAGCAGGTGCTTCTGGTTCTCGGCGTTATTGCCGCCTGCCTCGCGCTCTATGCCGAAGATCGCTGATTTCCTTGCCTTCGGATTCACCCCAGAGTTTGACAGCGCTGGCGGCGAAATGGCAGCCGTCGTTACCGAGCTCGCGCATCTCCCGCAGTCGGATCTGGAGGCTATCGCGGCCTACCTCAAGGCTATTCCCGCGATCGACTAGCCCTGTGCCAGTTTGGCGAGACGCGCCGCGCGAAGGCGCGCGAAATCGTCGCCGGCGTGATAGGACGAGCGGGTAAGCGGCGTGGCTGAGACCATCAGGAAACCTTTGCCGTAGGCGGCTGTCTCGTAGGCCTTGAACTCTTCGGGAGTGACGAAGCGATCGACCTTGTGGTGCTTGGGCGTCGGCTGGAGATACTGGCCGATGGTCAGGAAATCGATGCCGGCGGCGCGCATGTCGTCCATCACCTGCATGACCGACTGGCGATCCTCGCCAAGGCCGACCATGATCCCCGATTTGGTGAACATCGAGGGGTCCATCTGTTTCACCCGCTGCAAGAGCCGCAGCGAATGGAAATAGCGGGCGCCCGGGCGGACCGAGGGATAAAGGCCGGGAACGGTTTCAAGATTGTGGTTGAACACATCGGGCTTGGCCTTGACGACAACTTCGACAACCTCGTGGCTGCACTTGAGAAAATCAGGCGTCAGGATCTCGATGGTGGTTTCCGGCGACTGGTGGCGGATCGCACGGATCGTCTGGGCAAAATGCTCGGCCCCGCCATCTTCAAGATCGTCGCGGTCGACGCTGGTGATCACCACGTGGTTGAGGCCCAGCTTCTTGACGGCATCCGCCACCCGCCCCGGCTCGAACACATCGAGCGCATCCGGACGGCCGGTGGCGATGTTGCAGAAGGAACAGCCGCGCGTGCAGATCTCGCCCATGATCATCATGGTCGCGTGGCCCTGGCTCCAGCATTCGCCCACGTTCGGGCAGGCAGCCTCTTCGCAGACGGTCGAAAGTTTGTGGGTCCGCAGGATATCGCGGGTGTCCTTGTAGCCTTGCGACACAGGCGCCTTGACCCTAATCCAGTCCGGCTTCTTCGGCTGGGCATTGTCTGGCCGATGCGCCTTTTCGGGGTGGCGTTGGTCCGGCAGTTTCAGATCTCGCATCGCAGCGGGCTCCATCATGTTCGCTTGGTTGCCTCATACGGCCAATCGGCCCTTGGGGCAACCAAACCTGACGCATGGCAGCCATGCACGCGCATCAGCCGATCAAAGGGCCGAACCTTCCGTGCTGTTCCTCATAGTGCCGCGCCAGCCGTTGCAGGGCGATCCGCAAGACAATCTTGCCGGAGCGGGCCGCCCATCCCAGCCGCTGTTCTGTCGTCTCGAGCCCTTCAAGAAGGCAGCAACACCGCAGGGCCACATCCCCCAGCCCTGGGCCGAGGTCGCACAAAGCGGATTGGACACGCCCGAAAGCGGCACCCGAGGCGCTATTGTCCAAGATCGCAGTCTCTTCGTCGTCGTCGAATATCGCGCTTCAGTCGCGGCGATATTTCGGATCCATCTGGCTGAGCTAGTAATCCTCGCACAACCGCTCTCCTGCGGCAAGCAGAACGCGGGAAAGAAACAGGCGACCGTCTTTGTCCCGACGCCGCGCAAGGCCCACGAGCGGGCTATCGGTGACGGCAAAGCGTTGGACGTGGGCTTGCGGCAGGTCGTCTTCGATGACAGCCTTCCGTGCTACGACAAACTCGGCCGGCGCTTCGGCCATCGCGCGGGCGCGGTTTTCACTGGCCGCAACCAGCTCGCGCAGCGCGGAACGGCCCGCCGCGGAGATGTGATAGCGGGCAACCCGAGCGCCGGGATCATGACAGGCAATCTAGTCGCGCAGCGCCATGGCCTGCGCCACCGCCCGATCCACCACAGCCGACCGCGTGGTGGACCCGTCCGGCGCGTCTCGCACGACAACGGCCGTATCCATATCTCGGCCGACGGCCATAACCGCTCCGGTTTCGACCAAGCGGCGTAGGATCCGCAGAGATTCGCTCCTAAGAGGGCTTTCGCTCAGCGATTGCGCCGCGATATCCGCACTCGGATTTGCATCGGATTTCCGGTCCATTTGCGTCGTGTCCTTTTTTGCACCGGCCCGAGGGGCCCCAATCTGTACGGCAAGGGCGGAAAGCGCATCATCGATCAACGGATCATCACGGCGGGTCTCGTAACGGCGCACCTGCCGAAGAACGGTCGATGGATGCAGGCCGGAATTTCGGGCCAGTCCGCGGATCGATCGCCCCTCTGTGGTGTGGGCGAGATAATGCCGTGCTCCTTGTGGCAATCACTGTGGCAGCCCGCCCTCCCGTTCGCTCCGGGGGCTACCGTTTTCGTAATTCTTTCCCGACATTTTGCCCTGCCTCCATTCAGTTTCAGCCGCGGAACTATTGTCTTTCATTTTGCAACAGTTTTTCGGGGTAGTGTTTTCAATTTCTAGCAAACCGCACGATATGAACGTTTTTGCGCAACACTACCTTAGCGTGTTTCCGAATTCTTACTCACCTTGTTACCTCAGGAGCAACAATGCGCGACTTGATTGGAATGATCTCGGCCCTAAAGCGTCCGGGGGTATTGGTCCGGACAGCAAAGATCAGCGCCGATGAATATCGCCGGGATGTTCATTTGCGCCGGATACTCAAAAGTGATGCTCCCGCCAAAACTGGCGAGGCAATTCTGCGCATTCTTGAAATAGAATCAGAGATCAATGAACGCCGCATCGCAAACCACGCCGAATACTCGGTCGCAGAGCACGTCGAGGTGTTGATCGCATTGCTGGGCGAGGCGCGGATACATCTCGCGGCCTATGGCCCGGCGCCCTCTACATGAAGGCGTCGGGCATCGAGGCTTTCTTCTGGGCGACATAGGCGTTGAGCGCCTCTTCGATCGCCGGATCAAGCTCGGGCTTCTGGTACTGACCAAGAAGCTTCTCGACCCGCAGCGAGGCGAGCGCCTGCGTGTCGCGCGCACCCTCTTCGTCCCATGTCTCGAAGGGCTTGTAGTCGAAGAGGTCGGACCGCCAGAAGGCGCTCTTGAAGTTCGCCTGCGTGTGGGCGCAGCCGAGATAGTGGCCTCCGGGGCCAACCTCGCGGATCGCGTCCATTGCTTGCCCGTTCTCGGACATATCGATGCCTTTGGCGAGGTGATGCAGCGTGCCGAGCTGGTCGGCGTCCATCACAAACTTTTCAAAGTCGGCCACAAGACCGCCCTCGAGCCAACCGCAGGCGTGCAGCATGAAGTTCACACCCGCTAGCAGGCCCATGTTGAGGCTATTGGCCGACTCATAGGCCGCCTGCGCATCGGGCAGCTTGGAGCCGCAGAAGCCACCGGCCGAGCGATACGGCAGCCCGAGGCGGCGCACCAGCTGGCCCACGCCATAGGTGATATGGGCGGCTTCCGGCGTGCCGAAGGTGGGCGCGCCCGAGTTCATGTCGATCGAGGTCACGAAGGCGCCGGCAATGACCGGCGCACCTTTGCGGATGAGCTGGCTATAGGCCACGCCGGCCAGAACCTCGGCCAGAACCTGTGTGAGAGTGCCTGCGACCGACACCGGCGCCATGGCGCCGCCGACGATGAAGGGCGAAATGATCGCGGCTTGGTTGTTGCGGGCATAGACCTCGAGCGCGCCCATCATGATCCCGTCAAAGACCATCGGCGAGTTGATGTTGATGAGCGAGGTCATCACGGTGTTCTGCTGAACAAAGTCCGCGCCAAAGAGGATCGAGGCCATATCGACCGAATCCTGCGCCCGGCTCGGCTCGGTGACCGAGCCCATGAAGGGCTTGTCCGAGAGGGTCATGTGCGAAAGCAGCATGTCGAGGTGGCGCTTGTTGACCGGAATATCGGTCGGCTCGCAGACGGTGCCGCCCGAGTGGTGGAGCCACTTCGACATATAGCCGAGCTTCACGAACTTCTGGAAATCGTCGAGCGTCGCATAGCGGCGGCCGCCCTCGGCGGTGCGGACGAAGGGCGGGCCATAGACCGGGGCGAGGACGAGGTTCTTGCCGCCGATCTCGACGTTGCGGGCAGAATTGCGGGCGTGCTGGGTAAAGCTCGAGGGCGCGGTCTTGATTAGCTCGCGGGCAAGTCCACGGGGGATGCGGACGCGCTCGCCCTGCAAATCGGCGCCAACAGCTTTCCAAAGCGCCAGAGCGGCGGGGTTCTCGACGAAATTCACGCCAATCTCTTCAAGCACGGTCTCGGCGTTGTGCTCGATGATCTGGAGGGCTTCTTCGTTGAGGATCTCGAGGTTGGGGATCTTGCGCTCGATGAAACGGGCAGTTTCCACGCTCACAGCGGTCCGCTCGGCACGGCGCGCGGCGCCACCACCGCCACGGGCACGACGCGGGGCTTGGGCTGTATCAAGATCAGACATGGACTATCCTCCAGAAAATTGCTCTAGCAGATAGCCCCAGTCGAGACGGGTCGACGATGGATTTGCGGCCATTGACGCCGGAAAGCGACATTGACGCATTTGGACGCCGATTTTCGCCGCGCGATATTGCCCCGCCCTTGCCAGAACCCTTGCAACGAGGCGGGCGGCGGTCTAGTGGCTGGCCATGACACATACCCATGATCGCCTCCTCATCATCGACTTTGGCAGCCAGGTCACGCAGCTCATCGCGCGGCGCCTGCGCGAGCTGAGCGTCTATTGCGAAATCCACCCCTACCAGAAGGTCACTGATGCCTTTCTGGCCGAGTTCGCGCCGAAAGCGATCGTCTTCTCCGGCGGCCCCGATAGCGTGACCCGCGAGGGTTCGCCCCGCCCGCCGAAAACCGCCTTCACCATGGGCGTGCCGATCCTCGGCATCTGCTATGGCCAGCAGGTGATGATGCAGGAGCTGGGCGGTCTGGTGGAATCGGGCCACGGCACCGCCGAATTTGGCCGCGCCTTCGTCACCCCGACCGAGACCAAGCTTTCGATCCTTGAGGGTTGGTTCACCGAAGGCCGTGAGCAGGTCTGGATGAGCCACGGCGACCATGTGAGCCGCATCGCCCCCGGTTTCGAGGTCTACGGCACCTCGCCCGGCGCGCCCTTCGCCATCACCGCCGATGTGAGCCGCCATTTCTATGCGGTGCAGTTCCACCCCGAAGTGCACCACACGCCCAAGGGCGCGAAGCTTTACGAGAATTTCGTCCGCCTCGCCGGTTTCACCGGCGACTGGACCATGGGCGCCTATAAGGACGACGCAATCGAGAAGATCCGCGCACAGGTCGGCGACGGCCATGTGATCTGCGGGCTTTCGGGCGGCGTCGATAGCTCGGTCGCGGCGATCCTCATTCATGAGGCGATCGGCGATCAGCTGACCTGCGTTTTCGTCGACCACGGCCTGCTTCGGCAGAACGAAGCCGAGCAGGTCGTGACCATGTTCCGCGACAACTATAACATCAAGCTGATCCACGCCGACGAGAGCGAACTCTTCCTCGGCGAGCTCGAGGGCGTCTCGGACCCTGAGGTCAAGCGCAAGACCATCGGCAAGCTCTTCATTGACGTCTTCCAGAAATACGCCAATGAGATCGAAGGCGCCGAGTTCCTTGCCCAAGGCACGCTCTATCCAGACGTGATCGAGAGCGTCAGCTTCTCGGGCGGCCCCTCGGTCACCATCAAATCGCACCACAACGTGGGCGGTCTGCCTGAAAAGATGGGCCTGAAACTGGTCGAACCGCTGCGTGAGTTGTTCAAAGACGAGGTTCGCGCGCTTGGCCGCGAACTCGGACTTCCAGACAGCTTCATCGGTCGTCACCCCTTTCCTGGTCCGGGCCTCGCGA
>JALRLK010000043.1 GCA_023254495.1 Marivivens sp.
TGTGCGCGACGATGAGGGCAAGCCGACATCGGACCCCGAACGCTTTGCCCGCCTGAAAGAGGGCATCGAGAAGCACTGCCCTGGTATGATCGTGCAGCTGTCCACCGGGGGCCGGTCCGGCGCGGGCCAAGCGCGCGGTGGCATGCTGCCCCTTCGCCCCGACATGGCCAGCCTCTCGGTCGGCTCCAACAACTTCCCGACCCGCGTCTATGAAAACCCGCCGGATCTGGTCGACTGGCTGGCGTCCAAAATGCTGAAATACGGGGTGAAGCCCGAGGTAGAGGCCTTTGACCTCTCGCACATCCTGAAAGCCAAAGAGATGCAGACCAAGGGCCAGCTTGCGGGCACCCCTTATGTGCAGTTTGTCATGGGCGTGAAGAACGCCATGCCGGCCGACAAATATGTGTTCGATTTCTATGTCGAGACGGTCCACCGCCTGTTCCCCGGCGCACCGTGGTGTGCGGCGGGGATCGGGCCCAATCAGATCGTTCTTAATGAATGGGCCATCGCTGCTGGCGGCCATGCCCGCACCGGTCTTGAGGACAATGTCCGGCTGGACCGAAACACCCTCGCCCCCTCAAACGCCGCGCTGGTGCGCCGCACGGTCGAGATCGCGGAAGAGCACGAACGCCCGATTGCCTCATGGCAGGAGGCGCGCAAGCTACTCGGGCTGCGCGCCGCCTGACGGCGATCAGGGCTTCTTGCGGCGCGGCGTGTCGGCGCCGCCCGGCTTGCGCAGCGAGGTCTTTACGCCCGGCGGGGTAAAGCGCTTGGAGGCGTCCGCCGCGCGGTTAGGCTTGGCGGGCTTGTCCTTGGGCGTGAAGTCGCCTTTGCGTTCGGGCTTGCCCTCGGACTTGGCATAGGGTTTGCGGCCCTCTTTGTCATAGGGCTTGCGGTCGGCCTTGTCGTAGGGCTTGCGCTCAGACTTCTCATACGGCTTGCGCTCGGCCTTTTCGTAGGGTTTCCGCTCTGCCTTGTCATACGGCTTGCGATCAGGCTTTGGGCCGCGCTTTTCATAGGGCTTGCTGTCATCGCGGTCGCGGCGAGGGCGGTCTTCCTTGGCCTCGGGCTTCTTCCAGACCGGCTTGGCCGCCGGACGATCTGAGGCCTTGTGGCGTGGTTTGCGCTCGGGGCGCGGCTCTGTAGTCGCCTCGGCTTCTACCGGCGCGGGGCGCTCAGCACGCGCGGGGCGATCCTCGCGGGGTTTGTAATCCTCGCGGGGTTTGTAGCCTTCACGCGGCTTGTAATCCTCACGCAGCTTGTGGGCGGGCCGATCCTCGCGAGGACCGCGATCCTCACGCGGCGGGCGTGGAGCGCGGGGCTTGGCGGGGCCAAAGTCGGGCGCGGCGTCGAGCGCGGTAACGGCGATCCCGTCTTCCAACGTCATGCCTGCGCCAATGGAGGCCAAGAAACGGTCCGCAGCGCCTTCAGCGATTTCTACAAAGCTCTCGCTATCCCGGATGCGGATCGCACCGATGGCGGTCTTGTCGAGGCCACCGGCCTTGCACAGCATCGGCAAGAGCCAGCGCGCCTCGGCCTTGGCGTCGCGGCCGACCGAGAGCGAGAACCAGCGGCTCGGGCCAAACTCCTGCTTTTCCTTGCGCGGCGCGGGGGTGTCGACCGGCGCGAGCTCTTCTGGCGCGGAGCGGCGCGATTTGTAGAGCTTGAGATAGGCCGCAGCGATCCGCTCGGCGCTATGGGCTTTGGCAAGTTCTGCGACGAAGGCGGCATCATCTTCGGAAACCGCTTCGGTCCAGACCGGATCGTTGAGCAGACGCTCTTGTTCCTGCGCGGCGATCTCTTCGGCGGTGGCGGCAAGGCGCCAGTCGGCCACCACGCGGGCGGTTTTCAACAGGCGATCGGCCTTGTTGCGCAGCTTGGGCGTCACGATCAGGGCGCTGACGCCCTTGCGGCCGGCGCGGCCGGTGCGGCCCGAGCGGTGCAGGAGGGTTTCGCCATTCGAGGGAAGCTCAGCATGGATCACCAATTCGAGGTTCGGCAGGTCGATGCCACGGGCGGCGACGTCGGTCGCCACGCAAACGCGGGCACGGCCATCGCGCATCGCTTGCAGGGCGTGGGTGCGTTCCTTTTGGGTGAGTTCACCGGAAAGCGCGACCACATGGAAGCCACGGTTCGACAGGCGGGCGGTCAAGTGGGTCACCGCTGCGCGGGTATTGCAAAAGACGATGGCGTTCTGGCTGTCGTGGTAAAGCAGCGTGTTGATGATCGCGTGCTCGGCGTCGATGGGCGAGACGGTCAGCGCCTGATAGGCGATGTCGGCGTGCTGTTCGCGGCTCGAGGTGGTCTGAACGCGAACGGCGTCGCGCTGATACTGTGTGGCAAGCCGCGCGATGGCGGGCGGCACGGTGGCCGAGAACATCAGGGTGCGGCGATCCTCGGGGGCTTCGGCGAGCATAAACTCTAGGTCTTCGCGGAAACCAAGATCAAGCATCTCGTCGGCCTCGTCCAAAACGATGGCCCGCAGCGATCCCATCTGCAGCGAGCCGCGCTGGATATGATCGCGCAGGCGGCCGGGAGTGCCGACAACGAGATGCGCACCACGGTCGAGCGCGCGGCGCTCGTCGCGCATATCGGTGCCGCCCACGCAGGAGGCGACGACAGCGCCAGTCTTGGCATAGAGCCAGCCCAGCTCGCGCATCACCTGAAGCGCCAGCTCGCGGGTCGGCGCGACGATCAGGGCAAGCGGCGCGCCCGCCGGCCCAAGGCGCTCTTCGCCCGCCAGCACGGTGTCGCCGATGGCAAGGCCAAAGCCCACCGTCTTGCCCGATCCGGTCTGCGCCGAAACCAGAAGGTCGGCCCCCGCCAATTCGGGCTTGGTCACGGCCTCCTGAACGGCGGTCATGGTGTCGTATCCGCGCTCGGCGAGCGCATCGAGAAGGGGCTGGATCATGGCGGGTCTCGGTCTCATGCAAGGTTTGGAACGGCAAAAGGGCGCACCGGACCATGGATCGGTGCGCCTATACCCCTCTTGGGCCTTTGTATAGTGAAGATCGCCGGAAAACGGGCGATTAACTGCCGGCCAGTATCCGCTCGGCCCCGATCCAGCCCACAAGGATCGACGGAGCGTTGGTGTTTCCGGCGATCAGGGTCGGGAAGATAGAAGCATCGCAGACCCGCAGGCCCTCGATCCCGTGAACCCTGAGATCCGGGTCCACAACCGAGGTCGCCGCATCCTGCCCCATCCGCGCGGTGCAGGAAGGGTGATAAACGGTGCCAGAGCGATTGCGGAAATCGTCGATCAGGGCGTCGTCGCTCTGCACCTCGGGGCCGGGGCGCAGTTCTTTGACGATGAGATCCTTGATCGGCGTTTGGCTGGCGATATGGCGCAGCTCTTTGACTGCCGCGAGCATCTCGGCCACGTCCTCGTCGGTCGAAAGCGCGTTGGCGACGATCTTGGGCGGCGCGAAGGGATCGGCGCTGCGGAGGTGGAGCGAGCCACGGCTCGTGGGGCGGCAGTTCGAGAGGCCGATGGAGAGGCCCGCGAAGGGATCGGGCGTCAGAAGCGGGCGCTCGCCCACGCGGGGGACCAGCGTCGAGAAAGCCTGAAAATAGAGCTGCATATTCGGGCGCGGCTGATCGGCGCTCGTTCGGAAGAAACCGCCGCCGTGGTTGATCGACTTGGCCAAGGGCCCGCGCCCGCCGAGGAAATAGCGCATCCCGACCCAGAGCTTGCCCCACCACGGGCGGAGAATGTTGTTATAGGTCGGAACGCTGACTTCCCAAGTGTAGTTGATCCCCACATGGTCGTTCATGTGCTGGCCCACATTCGCATTGTCGGCGACAACCTCGATTCCCAAAGGCGCAAGCTCGGCCTTCGGACCTATGCCCGAGAGCATGAGAAGCTGGGGCGAGTTCACCGCGCCTCCGGCAAGGATCACATCGCGGGCCGCCCGCACCTCAAGATCGCGCCCGCCCTTGCGATATGCGATGCCCACGGCCTTCTTGCCCTCGATCAGAACGCGGGTCGCATGAGCGCGGGTGATCACGGTCACGTTCGGGCGCTTCATCGCACGGCGGAGGAAGGCGCGGGCCGAGGAATTGCGGCGGGCGTGTTTGATCGTCATCTGATAGATGCCGACCCCCTCCTGATCCTCGCCGTTGAAATCGGGATTGCGCTTGTGGCCCGCCGCCTCGGCCGAGGCGAGATAGGTTTCGACCAAGGGATGCAGGTCGGTCTTGTTGGCCGAGATAAACAGGGGGCCGCCCGTGCCGCGATAGGCGTTGCCGCCCGCCTCGTTGTCCTCAAGCGCGCGGTAGGCGGCGCGCACGGCCTCCCAGCCCCAATTCTCGCCCGCGATCCGGCCCCAATCCTCGTAATCCGTCCGATGCCCCCGCGCCCAGACCATCGCGTTGATCGAGCTCGATCCGCCAAGGATCTTGCCCCGCGGCCAGTAATCGCGATTGCCGCCAAGGCCGGGGTCAGCCTCGGTCTCATAGGCCCAGTTTACCCGCTTGTCATAGAAGAGCTTGCCATAACCCAAGGGCAGCGTGACGTAGAACCGCCGATCCGAGCCGCCCGCCTCGAACACCAGTACCGAATGCTTGCCGCTCTCCGAGAGCCTGTCGGCCAGAACACAGCCCGCCGAGCCGGCGCCGACGATCACATAGTCATAGGTCTGGGTCATGGCCTACCGGGGTTTGTTGGTGTCGTAGAGAGCGCTATAGGCGCTGGGTGTCCAGTCGCCAAGCTCTGCCACGGCATAGCTGGCTTTGTCGAGCCAATCAGGATTGATCTCGACGCCCCAGCCCGGCGCATCGGGCACGGTTACGCAGCCGCCCTCGACGGCATAGGGATCGCCGAGGAAGAGATCGCCTTGCCAAGGGTAGTAGTCCGCGCCCTCGATCGACAGTTCGAGGTATTTGCCCGCGTTCGGGATCGCCTTGAGAAGGTGCATGGTGCACATGGTCACGAGCGAGAGATTGGCCGCGTGCGGCGTGCAGGGCATACCCGCCTTGGCCGCCATCGTCGCCACCTCGAGCGTGCGGCAGATGCCGCCCATATACATGACGTCCGGCTGGACGATATCGACCGCGTGCATGGCGATCATCCGCTTCCATGTTGCCAGATCCCAGTCCTGCTCGCCACCCGTGACGTCAATCTCCAGCGCGGCGGTGACTTCGGCGGTGGCGTCGAGATCCCAATAGGCGACCGGCTCCTCATAGTGGCTGATGCCGTGATCCTGAAGCATATGGCCCACTTCGATCGCCCGCTTCACGTGAAAGCCCGAGTTGGCATCGACCAGAAGATCGGCCCTCCCGCGCAGAGCCTTGGACATGGTCGGGATGATCTCTTCGGTGCGGCCCGGCCATTCGTCGATATTGTCGCCACACTCGGCGCCGATGCGGAATTTCACCGCGTCAAAGCCCTTGTCGTCGCAAAGCCGCAACAGGCGCGTGGCTTCATCCTTCGGTGTAATGTCGCGCTTCATTGAACTGGCGTAGGCGCGGAGTTTGCCCGGCGTCCCGCCCAGAAGCGCGACCACCGGCTTGCCCTCGCGCCGCCCTTTCAAATCCCAAAGCGCCGTATCAAGGCCCGCCAGCGCCCGCGCCCGATAGCTTCCGGGAAACTTGTGCTCGCGCCGCTGCACGACGTCGATCAGGCGCGGGATATCCTCGCTGTCATTGCCCAGAACCCAAGGGACCAGCTGCCGGTGGAAAACCTGCGCCGTGATATCGGCGTTATAGGTCGAGGTCTGGCCCCAGCCGAAATGCCCATCCTCGGTTGTCGCTTTCACGAAGCAGACAAACTCGGTCGCAAAGGTTTCAAGTTTGACGATACGCGGCAAAGGGGCCTCCGGTCGGAAAAGGGTCTAGGACAAGTGCTAGGGCAAGGGGGTCATGCAATCTTCGCTCAGACGACATTTCCTTGCCGTTTTCGCCCGACGGTCAGCCGCCGAGCAATTGAATATAGGCGCGGATCAGCGCGACCCCCGCTTGATCGATGGTCGAGCGGCCAATCTCGGGCATCATGATTCCCGGATCGGTGCTGTCGAGGCGGTAGAGCAGGATCGAATGATCGGGATCGCCTGGCACAATGTCATAGGCAAACCCGCCCGAGCCGCGCCCCGCCGCCACGGGGGGCTTCATGATGCCGCGATGGATTTCGCGATCTTCTTCCCAGTTGAGGTAGAGCCCCGAGGTATCCGCAGGCCGCCCCGGCGCGTGGCAATGGCCGCAGTTGGCGTCGAGATAGGCGCGGCCGCGGGCTTCAAGAGGCACAGCCTCATCAGTGAACGTGGGAGTTGCGGGGATCGAGCCACGGTCAGCGGGCAGTTCGGCGATGATCCCTGCCGCAAGAAGCCGATCAAGCTGGTTGCCGCCCTCTTCCGCGAGGTTGAGGTTGCGGACCTTCGGCCCGATCGGACGGAGGGCGCCATCGGTGCCCACATGGCAGCCTTTGCACTGGTTCACGTTGGGAACGTGATAGGCCACATCGACCGTGCTGCCGTCCGGCCGCGTGGCGGTCAGTGCCAGATCCTTGCCCGCGACCTTCAGCTCGGCCTCGTCCTGCGCCTCGTTCCAGACATAGGGCCAGGCTTTCCAGCCGGCTTCCTGATGGATCAAGAGCCGCGTCTCGACGCGGTGGATGCCGCCCGCCCCGTCGGGATAGGCGAAGGTCTTGACCAAGACCGAACCCACCGGAAGATCGAGCACATCCTCGCCTTGGTAGGCCGCCGGACCAGCCGATGCGGGCACATAGACGAAGCGGTATTTCAGCGCGTAGTCGGTAAAGAGGGGCGCGCTGATCGTATAGGGCACGACCGACGAATTGGGCGTCATCGCGGCCATATCGTCGAAAAGGCCTATCTCCGAGAGGTTGGCGGGCGGCCTTGCAGCCGCCAAAGCCGTATCGTTCACCTCTGCCCCGACCGGCCCCGCAAGGAGGGCCAGCGCCGCAGCCAGCGCCTTAGAACGTCTGGTCATTCACATCGACCCCACGGATGACAACACTGACCGGCCCAAGAGAGGGATAGGTCTCGGAGGCGTCTTTCATGCTGAGGCTGGGATTGTGGAGCCAGCGCGCCACGATATACATGATCAGGTTGGCATTTCCGAAAGGCGAATTGGCCTCGTAGACGTTGTCGTGGACCGAGTGGCGGCCGCCTTCTTCGATCCCCCAGAGGAAGAAATTGGGCAGCGGCATCACGCCATCCCAGATGATATTCGGCAGGGGCGTCCCCAGCGCACCGGTGACGATCTCGGCAAATTCGCTGGTGTCGGGATTGCCGCCCGAGGCGCCAAAGACGTTGTCGTGGATATGGATGCGCTTGGGCGTCGGGTCGTAGTTCTCGTCCTTGAATTTCTCGACATAGCTCATGATCGCCACGTTCACCGTGTCGTTGTTGCGCATATCGTTGCCGAAAACCTCGACATCCCTGTTCGCCATGATGAGCATCCCCGTCCCGCGCGGAACAAGGCCGACGATATTGCCCTGCGGGGCGAAATTGTCGGTGTTGTTGGCATAGCTCTTGTTGTCGAACACGCGGATCGTATGGCCGCCCTGCTGCGGCAGGTTCGGGAGATCAAAGATCAGGATGCCGCCGGTGTTGTTGGTCAGTTCGTTGGCATAGACATCGGCATAGTAGCTGTTCTCGATCTCTAGGCCCGCCACGTTGAATTCGCCACGGCTGTTGCGAACGATGATGTTTTCCGACTGGCCGATATAGATGCCCGCATCCGACGCCCCAATGGCGACCGATCCATCGATGTAGACGTTTTTGGTTTGCACCGGATAAAGGCCGTAGGAGCCGTTGTTCTCGTCGGGGCCGTTGGTCCACTCGGTCCGCACCCGCACGATGGCGATGCCGTCGACGCCCTTGATCTTGATCGCATCGCCCTTGGTATCCTCGACTGCGAAATCCTTGAGGATCGCGCCACCCGCGGTGATCAGAAGGCCCTCGGCCCCGCCGCTTTGGTTCTTGAAGGACAGGATCGAGCGATCCATCCCCGCCCCGACAATCGTGACATCAGGATTGTCGAGCGAGAGGCCATTGCGGATGTCATAGACCCCATCCGCCAGAATGATTGTGTCGCCCGGCTCCGCAAGGATCAGCGCTTCTTGCAGCTGCTCTTCGGCCGCATCACCGGGGAAAATATGAAATTCGTTGCCTGCAATGGCGGACTGCGCCCAAAGAATAGCGGCGACGGCTGCAATATGTCTGTTCATGAAACAACTCCCTTTGGGAAAACGGAAGCCTATGCGGCCGGAAAATGTCAAGTTTGGCCATTCTTTACGTTGGTGAAACCTGAAAACGTCTGCCACCGAAATACCGCGGTAATCGGCGCGAAACTGGAATTATTTTGCCGAAAGTGAAGGTTTGAGGCACAATTGCGGCAATGGGGGCCTGTCATGTCATCAGAACCACAGATCCGGATCGGTGATCGGGAAGAGCTTGTATTCATGCTCGCCGAAGCCGCAGCCATCGAACACAATGTCATGTGCGGCTACCTCTACGGAGCCTGGAGCCTCAAGCTGGGTGAGCGTGACGGGCTGACGCCTGATCAGGCCAAGGTCGTCGCGGAATGGAAGCGGCTCATCACGCAGGTCGCCATCGAGGAGATGACCCACCTGACGCTGGTGGGCAATCTGGCGATTTCCATCGGTGGCGCGCCGCATCTCTCGCGGCCGGAATTCCCGATCCCTGCGGGCGAACATCCCGCCGCAATCGACCTTGAACTCGCGGGCTTTTGCCATGCCCTTCTGGACCACGCGATCTTTTTAGAGCGCCCCGAGGGCGTCGAGCTGGCCGATGCGCCCGGCTTTGCGCCACCTGCGGAATACAGCCGCGCCGCGCCGAAAGGCACGATCATGCCCTCATCGCAGGACTATAGCACCATCGGCCATCTCTATCGCGGCATCTATCATGGCTTTGAGGTTTTGACCCGCCGCTATGGCGAAGAGGATCTCTTCTGCGGCACCATCGAGGATCAGATCACCCCCGCCGACGCCCCCTGCCCGGCCTTTCCGTTGTCAAAGACCTCGCCAGCGCCCGTGACGCCATCGAGACTATCGTCGAGCAGGGCGAAGGGGCGCCGCAGCATTCCGAGGACTCGCACTACGCCCGTTTCCTTTCGGTCAAGGCGCAGCTTGAAGAGATGGTCGCCAAAGATCCGACCTTCCAGCCCGCCTGGCCCGTGGCCCGCAACCCCTGCGCCAAGGCACCGATCCCCGGCAGCAACCGCATCCAGATCACCGACCCCGAGGCGGCGCAGGTGCTCGACCTCGGCAATTCTCTTTATAACCTCATGCTCCGCTGTCTTGCCCAAGCCTGGGACCGTGCGCCCGGAGAGGCAGCGACCAAACAACTGATGGTCACCCTTGCCCGCGAGGCGATGTGGGCGCTCGTGCCGGTGGGCGAATACCTTGCCTCGCTTCCGGCGGGGCCGGAACATCCGGCCCTGCACGCGGGGCTTTCGTTTTCGACCCTGCGGGATGTGCGAAGCCTGCCTGAAGGGCACGGCGAGATGCTCTTCCTCTCCGAGCGGATGGAAGAGATTGCCAAACACGCCGAGCGGCTCTTTCCCGAGGGGCACGAACTCTACAAGATACCTGCGGGCCTCCGCAAGATGGCGCGCAAGATCGAGGTGCCCGGGGCCGAGCCGAAACCGGTCGCAGCCCCCCTCGTCAACGACAAGCGCGGCGCACCAGTGGCGGAGGGCGAGGACGATCCTTTTGGCATCGCCGAGGGCAAGGAAATGACGCTGCATTTCAACTCCAAGCGCTGCATCCATTCACGGCGCTGCGTGCTGGGCGCGCCGGATGTGTTTCTTGCCAACGTGGTGGGCGAGTGGCTCTTTCCCGACAAGATGCTCACCGCCGATCTGCGCGGCATCTGCCACACCTGCCCCTCGGGTGCGATCACCTATGATCCGAAGGGAGACACACCGCCTGAGCCTGCGCCGCTGGTCAACTCGCTCAAGCCCCGCGAAAACGGCCCCTATGCCGTGCACGCGACGATCCTCATGGATGGCAAACCCGACGGCTATCGCGCCACGCTCTGCCGCTGCGGCGCCTCGAAGAACGAGCCCTATTGCGACGGCTCGCACAACATGATCGGCTTCCGCGCCTCAGGCGAGCCGGAGACGCGGCCCTCTGATCCCCTGAAGGTCCGCAATGGCGAATTGCGGATTGATCCAGAGGTCAACGGCCCCTTGCAGGTGACAGGCAACCTCGAGATTTGCACCGGCACGAGGCGCAACGTGGATCGGGTTCAGTCGGTGCGGCTTTGCCGCTGTGGCGGATCGAAGAACAAGCCGTTCTGCGACAATACCCACCTCAAGATCGGCTTCCGCAGCGACCAGTAGCCCTCAGAGATACCAGTCGTATTCCTGCCGCGAGATCGTGTCCATGAAGGCCTCGAGCTCGGCCGCTTTTACCTGCCGGTAGAGGTCGAGATAGTCCTCGCCGAAATAGTCGGTGAGGATCTCGGCCCGTCCAAGCGCGGCTAGCGCATCCCAGAACGTATTGGGCAGGGTTTCGTCCAGCTCTGCGCCCGCGTTGCCTGTATGCTTGGCGCCGGGATCGAGCTCGTTCGTGAGGCCATAATGGACGCCCGCCAGAACCGCGGCCGTGACGAGATAGGGATTGGCTTCAGCCCCCGCCACACGGTGTTCGAGCCTGCGGGCGGCGCCATCGGTCACGGGCGGCAGGCGGAAGGCGACCGAGCGGTTGTTCTCGCCCCAGTCGCGGGTGACGGGGGTAAACTCGTCAGGCTTGAAGCGGCGATAGACGTTGATGTTGGGCGCGAAGATCGCCATCGCCTCGTGCAGCGTGGCCTGAAGGCCGCCCACCGCATGGCCGAGGAGCTTTTCGCCATCGGGACGAGCGGGATCAAAGATGTTGCGGCCCTCATCGTCCAAAAGGCTCATGTGGATGTGCAGGCCGTTGCCCGACAGGCCGGGGAAAGGCTTGGACATGAACGTGACGTCAAAGCCTTGCGCCCGCGCCTCGCCCTGCACCGCCCGCCGCAGAAGGGCGGCATGATCAGCAGCGCGGAGCGGGTCGGTCTGGTGCTCGAGATTGATCTCGAACTGCCCCGGACCGTATTCGCAGATGACCGTGCTGACCGGCAAGCCCTGCGCCCGGCAGGCTTCCTGCAAGGCATTGAGGATCGGGCTATATTCGTCGAGCTTTGCCAGCGAGAGCACTTGCCCCTGCGACTCGCGCTCGCCAGTCACAGGCGAGGCGGCGGGGATCGGCGCGCCGTCCGCGGCGCGGCCAAGGTCGGTGAGATAGAACTCCAACTCCAGCGCCACTACGGGCTTCAGGCCAAGACCGCGCACCATTTCGATGACATCCGCGAGGATCTTGCGCGGCTCATACCAGAAGGTCTCGCCATTCGTGGCGCGGGTCATCTGACACAAGACCTGCCCGCCTTTGCCGCCGCTCCAAGGGATCGGTGCAAAGGTTCCGGCAATGGGCCGCGCCATGCCGTCGGGATCGCCATCGGAAAAGCCGAAACCCATCGGATCGGCAGTGTTGCCCCGCACGTCCACAAGCTGCATCGCCGCGCAAACCGGCGTTCCGGCCTTGAGCATCTTGGCGACATGGCCAACGGGAAGCCGCTTGCCGATGGCCCGCCCGCAGAGGTCGATCACGATCGCGTCGATATACTCGATGAAGGGATGGTCTTGCAGAAGCTCGTCGAGCTCGGTCTCGGTGGCAAACATGGGGTCTCGTCCGGTTCTGTTCCTTTGCAGGGATCATACCCACCCGAAGCCCGCGCGATAGCCCTTTCCTATGCCTTTTCGGGCCGGTGGGTCTCTCTGAGACCGAGGAAGAGCCACAGCCCCGACAGCGCCATCGCCCCCGCGGTAAGCCAGAAGCCCGCTTCGAGATGTCCCGAGGCATCCGCCACTAGGCCAATCGCCAATGCCCCGAAGGCATAGCCGAGATCGCGCCAGAACCGGTAAACGCCCAAGGCCGAGCCACGCCATTCGGGCTTGGCCAGATCGCCGACCGCGGCGATGAGGTTGGGATAGAGGAGCGCCATGCCAACGCCCGTCACCGCCGCCGCACCCGCCCATGCAAGTGGGGCCGACAGGAGCGGGAAAGCCGCGACCCCCGCAGCGCATATGGCAAAGCCCGCGACGATCGGCGGCTTGCGCCCGATCCTGTCGGAAAGGGGGCCGGTCCAAAGCTGGCTTGCGCCCCAGACAAGCCCATAGGTCACTGTGATCCAGCCGATGGTGACAAGGGCCACGCCTTGCGCCGCGAGGTAGACCGGCACCAGCGCCCACATCAACGCATCGACGAATTTCTCGACGCTGCCCGCCTGCGAAAGTGCCTGAAACTCGCGGCTGCGCCAGCTGACCAGCGCAAAGATGCTCTTGGCGGATACTGCGGGGGCCTTGGCCGCGCCAACCGGAGGCCGCGTCTCGGCAAAAGCCAAGATCGCCGCCACCAGCGCCAGAAGGTTGACGATCAGGCCAATGGCAAACAGCGCCGTGCGGGGATCGAATTGGCTCGCCAGATAGCCCGTCGCTAGGCCCGCAATCGCCACGCCGCCATAGCCCGCAAATTCATTGACGCCGGTGGCAAGCCCCCGCTGGTCGGGGCGGGCAATGTCGAACTTGGCGGTCACGGTCATCGACCAGCAAAAGCCCTGATTGACGCCCAAAAGCACATTGGCTGCGACGATCCAGCCCCAGCTTGGCGCGAGGAGGATCACGAAGGGGATCGGCAAGGCAACGAGCCACCCCCAGATCAAGACCTTCCTTCGGCCCACGCTGTCGGACAGGCGGCCCGAGACAAAGTTCATCGCCCCTTTGACAAGGCCGAAGCTGACGACGAAAGCGAAGAGAGAGGCGACCGACCCTTGGGCGACGCCAAACTCTGTTTCGGCCATCGCGGGGATCACCGTGCGCTGAAGGCCGATGGTCAGGCCGACGAAGAACACCTGCAAAAGCTGCTGCAGGAAGAGGCCGAGGTTTTCTCGCAGGCCCAGAGGTCGGGTTGGCACGGTGGTCATTTCGTCGATTCCGGTTGCACTTCTGGTCGTAGGCGCATATCATTCAAGAGATTTATTGAATGATACTTACGAACCGGCCCCCTCGATGTCAACGTCCAACAAACTCGCCCTGATCGACGAATATGCCTCGATCGCCCGCGCCCTCGCCTCGCCGCACCGGATGCGCCTTTTGGAGCAATTGGCCCAAGGCGAGAAAGGCGTCGACGCTTTGGCCGAGAAAACCGAGCTGAGCTTTGCCAACTGCTCGCAGCACCTTCAGGAATTGCGCCGTGTCGGGCTGGTGACAAGCCGGCGCGAGGGCAAGGCCGCCATTTATCGGCTGACCGACGACGACACGCTGCGCCTGATGGCGCTGATCCAGAAGATCGCCCGCCAAAACATCGACCGTGTCGACGAGATCCTCGATGGTATCGCCGGCGGGATCGAGCGGCCCGAGCCTGTCTCGCGCGAAGTTTTGGCCGAGCGGTTGGCCGCGGGCGACGTGGTGGTGCTCGATATCCGCCCGCCGGAGGAATTCGCAGCGGGCCATATCCCCGGCGCGCTCAGCGCCCCGCTGGACGAGGTAGGCCAACTGGCCGAAAGCCTCGATCCGTCAACGCCGATCTTTGCCTATTGCCGCGGCCCCTATTGCCTTTATGCCGACCGCGCCGCCGCTGAACTGCGCCAGCGCGGGTTTGATGCCCGAACGGTCGAAGGCGGCCTGCCCGACTGGCGCGCCGACGGCCGCCCCGTAGCGACGGTTGACAGGGCGGTCGACGCTGTAATCTAACGGCTCAGCCGAGCTGATAGCCTGGCGTTGACTTCGAGATCGCCAGTTCCTCGGCGTCCATATCCTCGGGGATGCCTTCAAACAGCGGCGTCGAGAGATAACGCTCGCCGGTATCGGGCAACATACAGAGGATAACGGAACCCGGAGCGGCTTTCGCTGCGACCTTCATCGCGGCGGCAAAGCTCGCGCCGCCCGAGATACCGGTCAGGATCCCCTCTTTCCGGGCCAGCTTTCGCGCCCATTCGACACCCTCGGGCCCTGGGATCGGCAGAAGTTCGTCATAGCCCGCGCCATCGAGAAGCTCTTGGAGCACGAAAGGAACAAAGTCCGGCGTCCAGCCTTGGATCGGGTGCGGCTGGGCGATGGTCTGGCTGGCGGCGGGGGAATGGTTGGCGTTACGCTTCTGCTCCTCGCCCTGCCCGACAATCTGGGAATTGGCGGGTTCGGCCATGATAATCTTGGTCTCGGGCCTTTCGCGGCGCAGAACCCGCGCCACGCCTGTGATCGTCCCGCCAGTGCCATAGCCCGAGACGAAATAATCCAGCCGGTTGCCCTCGAAATCGCCAAGGATCTCGTGGCCTGTTGTCATTTCGTGGATATCGGCGTTGTCGGCGGTCTCGAACTGATGGGCAAAGAACCAGCCATTCGCCTTCGCCAGCTCTTCTGCCTTGCGATACATCCCGATGCCCTTCTCGGCCCTCGGGGTCAGCACAACCTTTGCACCAAGCATCCGCATCAGCCGGCGCCGCTCGACCGAAAAGCTATCGGCCATGGTGACAACAAGCGGATAGCCCTTCTGCGCGCAGACCAATGCCAGGCCGATCCCGGTGTTGCCGCTCGTGGCCTCGACCACGGTCTGGCCCGGCTTGATCCGGCCTTCCCTCTCGGCGGCTTCGATGATGTTAAGAGCGAGGCGGTCTTTCACCGAACCGCCGGGATTGAAGAACTCGGCCTTCACATAGAGCCGAACACCGGCCGGCGCGAGATTGTTGATCCTTATGCAGGGCGTATCGCCAACTGTATCGAGAACTGAATCGAACACGCGCCCTCGGCCGTGCAGGTGCCGGATTTCATCTGATCTGTGCATGGAGTCCTCCAAAGGGATAGGTCAGCAAATACGCCTTCGCCGATGATCATAGCACAATCCGGCGCAGTCTCGATGCGATCCATTGGGGGAACGGCAAAGAAAAACGCCCGGTCAATCGCCGGGCGCTCTGTGGTAATTTGGTGCGCCTGAGGCAAACAAACGCGAACCAGATTCTCGTCTGGCCTGCCTCGGGGCCTAGGCGGTGTGTTTGATCGTGAAGAAGTAAACGTTCCCGTCCTGATGATGCTCGACCAGTTCGTTTCCGGTGGTGCGGCAGAAGGCTTCAAAGTCCTTCACTGCGCCCGGATCGGTCGCCTGAATTTCCAGGGTGCCGCCGGTCGGAACATCCTTGAGTGCCTTCTTAGCCCGCAGGATCGGAAGGGGGCAGTTGAGGCCCTTCGCGTCGAGAGTTACGTCAGCCATTCGTGTAATCCTTTAGATATAGAGGTTAATTTCACTTTTGGTCGCGACCTCGACCCAAGACGCCGCGCCGCCAATGGCGACACCGTCGATCAGGTCTTCGCGCTTGTATTCAAAGAGATCGAGGGTCATCTGGCAGGCAATCATGTTGACCTCGGACTCGATGGCCATCTCGCGCAGCTCTTCGACCGAGGCGACGCCCTTCTTCTTGATGAGGTTCTTCATCATCGCGGTGGTCAGCGCCGGCGCGCCCGGCAGGGCGGCCATGATGTTGGGCATGGCCATGTGGCCGCCCATCATCGGCATTTCCATAGCCGAGTTGCCGAGGGTCGTAACCTTCAGGTTCATGTCTTTCTTCAAAAGGCCGAGGCCGTAGAAGGTAAAGAACATGGTGACATCAAGCCCCATCGCCGCGGCGGTGGTGGCCAGAATGAACGGAGGATAGGCCCAGTCGAGCGTGCCCTTCGTTACGATGATCGACATTGACTTTGCGTTTTGTTCGTCCGCCACGGGACATCCCTCCCATAATACTCCGGGCCTGACGGCCCGGACCTAGATCCGCGCCCTTAGGTCAAGCGCATCCTGCAAATTCATCAGCGGCCATCTTGGCCTCATAGGGCGCTGCAACTGCTGCTCCGGGGGTCAGGATCGCATCCGCTTCGCCCTGGTTGGCCGGCTTGACCCGCACCATCCAGCCGGCGCCGTAGGTATCGCTGTTGGCCAACTTGGGATCATCGACCAGCGCCAAGTTCACCTCGACGATCTCGGCGGTAAAGCCCAGCTTGGCCGGGCCGACCCATTTGCCGCTCTCGACGGTGGCACAGCTTTTGCCGGCCTCGATCGTCTTGCCGGCCTTCTTGCCGGTAAAGGCCACAAGCTGGCCGGCCATGCCGGTCGCGATCATGGTCATGCCCGCGGTATAGGTGCCGTCGCCTTCGGGGCGATACCACAGGTTGTTCGGCACGTCGTAAAACAGATCGTCCGGAAGATTACATCCACGTACCACTGGCATCGGTCGACTCCTTCGTCTTCTTCAATTCGTTATGGTGCTGTCCGCACTGTGCAGCGGACGCGATGAGCAGCAGAAATCGCCCAAGCCACTTTCGTGGAGTTTGCCTCCGACGAACAATCCCAGATGCCGCAAGACATGGGCTTCGAGCATCAGGTGGTGGCGAGCTTGGGCAAGGTCGCCCTCGGATAATGACATCTCGACAACGTTCCGCAAATACACAAGTTCACGGCAGGTCTCGCGGCAGGCGTTGAACGAGGGATTGCCCTTTGCCCCTTGCCGGTGCAGCGCCAGAAGGCGATAACCCTCGACCTCTTCCTCGGTCGGAACGTTGCCTGCGGCCTCGACCCAAGCCTCGAGCACGACCTCTCCGGCCCCAAGGAGCTGCTTGGCAGAGTCGAGCGGCGCAGCGTCGGAGGCGGCCGACGCGGCTACGGCATCGGCCAGCGCGATTGCGCCATCAAGATCGAGGGGCGCCTGAAGGGTCATCCGAGGCCCTTTTCCTTGAGGAAGGCGCGCGAGTCCGACAGGTTTTCCTGAACGCCCACTTTCGAGGCCGAGAGGCCCAGCGCCATGCCAAGAAGCTGGGTAAAGTAGAGGATCTTCACGTTGGTCTTGCGCCCCAGAACCTTCTCGGCGCGGACCTGATGCATCTCGAGGCCGGTGTGGCAGGTCGGGCATTCGGTTGCGATCACCTCAGCACCGCAGGCCTCGGCCGTTTCGATGATGTTGAGCACGAGCTTCGTGGACATATCGCTGTCCGAGAGCGAATGCGCACCACCGCAGCAGGCGGTTTTCAACGGAAACTCGACATTCTCGGCGCCGGCGGCGGCGAGGATATCATCCATGAAATGCGGCTTGGCGGTCGACTCGCTGCCGGGGCCCTTGTCCTTCTCGGGGAAGATGTGGCGCGGGCGTGTGTACATACAGCCGTAATAGTTGGCGACCTTGATGCCTTTGAGCGAGTTCTTCACGCGCTTTTCGAGCTCTTCCTCGCCCACGGCCTTCTTGATCCAGTCAAGCGCGTGGATCGTCTCGACCTTGCCGGGCTTATAGGCATCGTGGCCGGCCTTGGCGCTGATGCGCTCGTTCACCTCGACCGATTTCGGATCATTGGCGAGGTCGTACTCGGCCTTCTTGAGGTTGTGATAGCAGCCGTTGCAGGGCGCCATGACCTTGTCGAAGCCCATATCCTCGGCGATCGAGAGGTTGCGGGCGGAAAGATAGGTCTGCACCTTGGGGTCAACGTTTTTGACCTCCATCGCGCCGCAGCAGTTCCAGTTCTCGAGCTCGACAAGCTCAAGGCCCAAGGATTTGCCGACCGCCTTGGTCGAACGGTTATAGGCGTGGCCGGTGCCTTCTAGGGCGCAGCCCGGATAATAGGCGACCTTCTGGAGATCGTTGCTGCCGTCCATCAGTGGCCTCCCTTGGCGCCGACAGCGGCACGGTTCGCCGCTTCGACCTCTTGCACATATTCATTGATTGCCCGGCGCGATTTGGCCCAGTTGCGGGTGCGCGGGCGCCGCACGACCGCCATGCCCATTCGCATCAGGTAGAAAACCGGGAAGCGGAAGGCGAGGCCCTTGATCAGCGCCACCAGCCACGGCTGGGCGAGGGGCTGTTCGGTGCGGCGGAAGAAATTCATGATGACGCGGCTTTCCTCGATCTTGCCGGTCTTGATGACCTGACCCGAGAATTCCTCGTCAAATTCGGTCGAGGGGCTCTTGGGCGTGTGGCCCTTGAGCTCAAGCCAATGCGCGGTGGCCTTCATGACGCCCTCGGGCACCACATCGCGCGGGCAGGCGTAGGTGCATTTGTTGCAGGACACGCACTGCCAGATGATGTCCTTGTCGCGCAGCAGCTCTTCTTCCATGCCAAGGCGGATGAGATAGATCCAGTAGCGCGGGTTGAACTCGGGGTTCACGGCGTTGACTGTGCAGGCGTTTGTACACGAACCACATTGCCAGCAACGATGGATATTCTCGCCGCCCGGCAGGGCCGCGATCTCGTCCTGCATATCGTCATTGTAATCGGTCAGCGAGCGGCCCGTGATAAAGGTGCTCCAGTGGCCGGACACATCGACGCCGTCGATGACGAGGTTCTCATTCTCGACGAGATTCTCCTTCCGGATCAAGGACTTTTCATGAATTGGCACGGGGAGCCTCCGGTTCGGGAAGTGCTGGGGTTCCCCCCAGGAAATGAGCTTGGCCGTCGATCAGACGCAGGCGGGTGCGGCCGGTTTCGGTGTCCACGGCATCAAGGCCGAGCATCCGGCGGGTATGCAGCATCGGATCGCCTTCCATCGAGAAGTCGGTCCGCAGGTATTGCCCGCCCCGGTCGTTGATATAGGCCGCATAGACGTGGGCCATGAGAAGATCGGTATAGAAGGGCAGATCGCGAAAGACGCCTTCGGCGGCGAGAAAGCCCTGAAGCTCTTCCGACAGGGTCGAATGCATCAGGTAGTCGTCATCTGCGTTGATCTGCGCGGCGTCGACATCCTCGGCGTGCCAGATCTCGCGCAGGACGCCGGTTTTCACCTTGGCATCCCAGACCCAGCGGCACATGAGCGGATAGCGATCAGGCGCCGTGAAGTGCAGAACCTCGGCCGCCAAATCGCGCACCCAGCGGTGCGCCTTGTCGGCGGGGAAGGAGGCCACGAAACCGGCGATCCGCTCGTCGGCGGTGGCGGTGTCGGACCAGCCCGTGAGAAGCTCGATCAGACGCTGGCGCATGATCGAGAAATCATTGTCGGCCAGCCATTGGCCGATCCGGCGGCGCACCGGGGTCACAAACGCGGCGAGGTCGAGGAATTCCTCTTTCGTCAGCTTGTCGATATGGCCCTTGCCCAGAAGTTCCTCAAAGAGCGAGGCCTTGAGCATCAGCGCGGTGATATAGCGCTCGACCCCGCCCGTGGGCTCGGCCGATTGCACCATGTTCTCGAACGCCCGCCGCAAGCGGTGGCCGGACAGGTCCAGCACCGGCGCCGAAGGCACCGGGGCAGACTTTTCGGCCTGGCGGGCGAAACCGAACATTACTCAGCCGCAACCTTTCCGGCAGGTTTGAAGTTAAGCGCAGCCATCGCGGCGGCCTGACCTTGGGCGATCGAGTCGTCGATCGTCTCGGGGCCGGTCGCGGCGCCCGCGACGAACACGCCGGGGCGGTTGGTCTCGGCCAGATGCGCATAGGTCGATTGCTTGGCGATGTAGCCATATTTGTTGAGATCGACGCCAAAGACCGAAGAGATCGTCATGTTGTCGACGTTGGGATCCATGCCGATGGCGTGAACCACCATGTCGAAGGGGATCGAGACCGGGCGCTTGATGAGCGTGTCCTCGCCCTTCACCAGAAGGCGCTTCCCGTCCGAGGTGACCTCGGCGATGCGGGCCTTGATGTATTTGACCTTATGCTCTTCCTGGCTGGCCCAGTAATAGTCGCCCTCGTAGAGGCCGAAGGTCCGGATATCCATGTAGTAGATATAGACGTTGGTCTTGGGCGACAGCTCGCGGATTTCCATCGCGATATTGGCCGAGACTGTGCAGCAGATCTTCGAGCACCACTCGCGGCCGATCTGACGGTCGCGCGAACCGACGCAGAGCAGGATCGCCACGCGGTCCGGCACGCGGCCATCAGAGGGGCAGCGGATGCCCTTGCCCGACGAGATCATCTGTTCGACCTGCACGGTAGTCACAACATCGGGATAGGTGCCAAAGCCCCACTCGGGCTTGTTGACGCTGTCAAAGTGGGTGAAGCCGGTGGTCAGGATCGTCGATCCCGCTTCGATCTTGGTTCCGTCCTTCAGCGTCGCGGTGAATGCGCCGGGCTCGCCCTCGAAGCTCTGCACCTGAGCGTTCAGGCGCACATCGACACCCTCGCGGCCCTGCACACGGTCGACCATGGCGCCGATGGCGTCCTTGGCCCATTCGTGCGAGGGGACGAGCTTGGCATAACCATCAAGGATGGGCGCGCCGCCGAGCCTGTCTTCCTTTTCGACCAGAACAACCTTCTGGCCGGCCGAGGCGAGGGCGTGTACTGCCGAGAGCCCGGCGGGTCCGCCGCCGACGATAAGAACGGGTTTCGTCACTACTATGCTCCTGCGATCGCTTTGGGCCGAACGTAGCCGGGGCCCGAGGTGATGGCCCGCTTGGGGTCGTAAAGGGTTTCGATGCGGCCGGCCTTGACCTCGTCGAGGTAGCCTTCGAACTCGGCTTTGGCCTTCTCCCAGTCGATGCCCATCTTCTCCAGAAGGGTCTCGAAGGGCGAGGCGTGCCAGTGCAGCTGTGCCAGCTTGTAGGGATGTGCGCCCATGGTCAGCGCGGCGAACTGGCAATCGGCCATAACGGGCAGCGCATAGACCTTGTCGACAGCCTTGCCGATCCACTGGTTCTTGTCGAGCGTGGTGATACAGCCAGTGTCGTGGCCGATCATCACGTCGGAACGGGCCTCTTCCACGGCGACCTTGATTTTGCGGTCGATGGCGAAAGAGCGGGTGAATTCGCGCTCGCCGATGATGTGGCGGAAGCCGAAGCCGCAGCAATCATACCATGTGGAATAGTCGATCACCTGCGTGCCCAGGGACTGAAGAAGGCCGGTGGTCACGGCCACACGGTCGCCGTTCATCACGGTGTCGTCGTAGATGACGTCTTCGGGGACCATCTTGTAGACGTGGCAGGCGGGGTGAACGGTCGAGCGGATGTTCGAGACATCCACCGTCTGGCGATCCTTGATGCGGTGGCGCATGACGTGCAGCCACTCGGAATAATGCACGATCTCTTCGGGGATCAGGAGTTTGCCGTCAACAAGGCGGCCCAGCTTGCCAAGGATCGTCTTGACCTCTTCGCGCAGCTCGGCCGAGTGCAGAAGGAAGCCGCGAATTTCCTTGTAGTTTCCAAAGGATGTGCCGCAGTGGACGAGCGGGTAATAAGTGCCCTCGGGCAGGCCCTGCGACTTGGCCGAAACATAGGCCTGATGGAAATTCCGCAAGAACACGGCAGCGAGCGAAACCACGTTGCCGATGCCCGAGCCGTGATAGTTCCACGCGGTGCAGGAGGTCTGGTCGGTCTCGTCGAGATAGTTCAGGCCGAGCTGGTTCTGGATCCAGAGGATCGACGAGGGATAGCCCGGGATATTGCCGCACTGGCCGCAGGATTTGTGGTGCCAGAGGTTGTTGGTGGGGATCTTCTTGTCCCAGCCGAAAAGCGTCTTGGCCATCACCGGCTCGTGGACGTCGGTCACGCGGTGAACCTTGATCTCGCCCTCTTTTTCAAGCTGCCACATGATGTCGCGCACGTCTTCCTTGCGCTCTTTCGAGGTCAGAAGCGCGCGTTTGTCGATCCGCGCCTCGACCCAGTCGGTCGCGCGGCGGGCTTCGGTCGTGCTCAGCTTGGTCGGCGTCCAATCGGCCCCAAAGCCGTTGTAGGCACCCGATTTCGAACCATTGGTAGTGTCGTTGGCCATAATGTCCTCCGTCCGTGCAGTTGCAGCTACAGGCGTATCAATCGTCGTCGTCTTCGTCGTCTTGCTCGTCGAGCCAGTCTTCCCACTCTTCGCGCTTCTCATCCATCACGTCGGCAACGACGTCGAAGAGGTTTTCATCGACGGTCTCGAGCTGTTTGAGAACGCCGGTCGCTTCCCAGATGGTGTAGAGTTCGACCGAGGTCTTGAGGTTCACTTCCCAGGCCGTGTCGAGCGTGTGCATCGTCGGCATGGGGATCGCTTTGCGCAGGATCATCAAAGGCGCATCGACCTTGGCCACGTTGGGGCCCCAGTCGGGGAAGGCCTCTTTGGTGATCATGTTGGGGGCAAGCTGGTTGCCGGTGGAAACCACCTTGAGAAGCACACGGCTGAAGGGCCGGAGCACCTCTTTGACCGATTCAAACTCGTGCTTGATCGCCACTTCGCGCATTATCATCACGAGGCCGCCGGGCGAGTTTTCGAAGGGGCAGCGGGCGGCGCAGGTATAGCACTGGGCGCAGGCCCAGATCTTTTCCTGCATCGCGTCATAGATGCCTTCGAGGTTTTCGGTCCAAAGAAGCTGGACGATCTCGCGGGGGCTATAATCGTAGTAATGCGCCGAGGGGCAGGTCGCCGTGCAGATGCCGCAGTTGAGGCAGCCGTGAATCTCGTGGCTATAGGTCGGATGGTTCCGGATATCGTCGAAGATTTCCTCGAGCTGTTCCCGGCTGACCGGCGCACCGTCTGAGACCGGATCGGCGATCGGCGGTAGCGGGATCGACGAATGGGCTGTCATGGCTTCGGCCTCCCTTGGCGACGTCAGTAGGTCAGAACGCGAACGTCATCGTCTTCCATGATGGATTCAATCACATGGGCTCCGCCCACGATCCCTTCGCATTCGGGGATCAGGTCGTCGGCAGTCATTTCAAAGAGATCAAGGTTGGGCGAGCAGCAATAGAATTTGGCGCCTGCCTCATGTGCATCCTTGATGAAATCATAAACAGTCTTGGGCGAGCCTTCCTTGACGACAAGTTTCTCGGCCTCACCCTTCTTCATCAGGCGGCCGGCGGTAGCGGTGCAGATGACCTCGACCTCATAATCCATCGCTGCCGCGACAGTTGCCTGGAAGAACGGAGCACCCAGCTCTTCCCCGTTGCGAGGGTCGGTATTTACCATCACGATAATCAGCTTTTCCGCCATATTTCCTCCCTTTGGCGCCGAACCCAAGACTCCCCATCCCGAGTGTGTCGCCCATTCCTCAACAAAATCTTATATGTAAAATTTCGCATGTCAACGAGACTGTGCCTCGATGCATGACCGTCACCTTCCCGAAGAAAGGGCGCGTCACATCCAGCCGCAGTGATCGACGATCGAAACCATGAGCCTGCTGAGCGCTTCGGCGATCTCGGCCTGCCGGTCTCCAAGTTCGACAAGCGCAGACACAGTATCGTCAGGAGTTTCAGCGAATTCCATGATCAGGTCTTCGGCCATGCCACGCTTGTAGCCGGGGTGACCGACCATGCCGAGGCTGTTGCCGTTCACCGTAAAAGCCATGATCTCGCCGTTCGGTCCTAGCGCGGAAATCTCGGCGGATTTTGGCGGAACGGGGCGATCCCGAAGATAGGAGGCCATCGGAAAATCGCTCGGCAGCGTCGCGCCAAAGGCCGAATCGGCCACCGGATTGATTCGCGACACGTCAAAGCGCAGGGGAGCTTCGGCCGCCCCACCTCCGGCGGCCACCGAAAGGATCACCGCGCCAAGGCCAAATCCCAAAACCGGAAGCCCCGCATCAAGGAAAGCCTTGGTGAGGCGCAGCTCTGGCCCGAGGCTGGGCAAGATATGTCCGCTGACCACGCCATATGGGCCTGCGCCCAGAAGCACCAAGCCGTCGAAATTTCCGGTCACGGACGGGATAGATCCGCCCGCCGCAAAAGGCCGGCGATACTGGAAGCGGACGTTGCGCCCTTCCATATGGTCCTCCATGAAGCCGAGGTATTCCGACTCGGTATGCTGGATAACGCAGAGGTTCTTCATGGCTGCGCGGTCGCGGCCATCACGGCCTTGGCGATATCGGCCCCGGTGACACCCGGCATCTCGATGCCGTTGCCCTCAAGTGCTGCATCGGCGACAGCCGCAAGCGCTGCCTCGTCGAGAGCGCAGCCGCTCAGCGCCGCGGCCACCATGTCGATCCCTTCGGGCGGCAGGCAGGTGAAATCGCCGCTGATATCCAGCTCCTGCACTTTGCCGTCGTGACTCACAAGCCGCGTGCGGATCATCCCGCCCGGCGCCTTGTGGCCGCCTTCCGAGATATGCGTGTGTTCAGAAATCTTGACACCATGCGCCACCGACCGGCGGGCCTTCATATAGGTCCAGTAGGGATCGGCAAGCTCGGCCTCGGCCCGGGCGATGGCGGCCAGTTCCTCCTCGGTTGGCTGGTCATAGACCGGTTCGACCTTGAGCACATCGGCGCAATGCTTAAGGAACCGCGCCTTGATATCGGCCCGTTCAGGCATCTGGCCCAGCTCTTTGGCCATCGTGGTCATATAGTCGTCGAGCGTCTGGCGGAGCTTGTCGCGGAATTTCTCGGACGGAACCTTGAGGCATTTCGACATGGTCTCGGTATCGAAATCGAGCATGAAGCTGCCGACCATCACCGTGGCTTCGCCGATCGAAGCCGCTCCCGTGCCGCCGATCTTGCGGCCATCGACATGGATATCGTTCACGGGGCGATAGTTGGCGTTGATCCCCAACTCCTTGTAGGTCCGCACCACCGGTTCGATGAACTGCGGATAGAGGTTGACCGCAAACTCCGGCGCCTTGTCGCGGGGATAGATGAAATGGGTGAAAAGCTGGTTCTCGTCGAGATAGACCGCGCCTCCGCCCACATGGCGGCGATAGATCGGCAGGTTGCTCGCCTTGCAGAAATCCTCGTCAACTTCCTTGGCGACCTCTTGGTGCATCCCCACGCAGACATAGGGCGTTTGCGGCGAAACGAGCGAGAGGATCGGATCGCTATCGGGGCCGATGGTTTCGGCAAGGCCGTGATAGACGGCTTGGCTCCGCAGCGCCGGGACCATCCCGAAATCTATGACTCTGAGTTTCATGCAACCCTCCCACAGGCAAAGCCGAGAAGACATATCAGCTTTTCTTAATGTGCCAGTGAAACTCTCCTAGGGGAAGAGGAAAGGTCAGGCGGTCTGGACGAGGGCCGAAAGCGGCTCGATGGTGGCCACGTTCCGTGACCGGAGGTCAGCCAAGACCCACTCGGCCATCGAGAAATCCTCGGCGGCCGTGTCGCGCGAAGGCGTGACGACCACCCGAAGGCCAGCGGCTTGGGCAGAGAGGACGCCATTGCGGCTGTCTTCAAAGGCCAGAGCCTCGGACGGGTCGATCCCAAGGCGCTTGACCGCCAGATTGAACACATCCGGCGCAGGTTTCTTGGCGTAGACCTCATCGCCCGCCGCGATCACGTCGAACACCTCGGCCGCCTCTTTGCCCCAGCACGCGCGGCAGAGGGCATCGACATTGGGGCGGTTGGTCGTTGTGGCGACGGCCACCTTCAGTCCCGCCGCGCGGGCGGCGGCGATCAGGTCGGCCACACCCGGCCGCAGCGTCAGCGCACGGCTCTCGACAAGCGCGCCATAGCGGTCGGTCTTGGCCTTGTGCAGCGCGGCGATCTCGTCGTCGCTCGGGCTCGCCGCCCCAATGTGCTCGCGGAAGGCGCGCATCCGCTCCTTGCCGCCAGTGGTCTTCAGAAGCCAGGTGTAGTCCTCAATGCTCCAGTACCAGTCCACGCAAGCCTCGGCAAAGGTTTCGTTGAAGGCGCGGCGGTGGGCTTCTTCTGCTTCCGAGAGCGTCCCGTCGACGTCGGAAATCAGGGCACTAAGCGTCACTAGAGGGTGCGCATCTCGGCCACTATCCCCGGCAACCTGGAGAAATCGGAAAAGGCGACCGCCTAGGCGGAGGGCCTGTCCTTCCCCGCCAGACCTGATAGCTTCGCGCTATGAGCGCGATCTTCACCTTCGACAATTCCTATGCCCGCGATCTTGAGGGGCTTTATTTGCCGTGGACCGGCGCCAAGGCGCCTGCGCCGCAGGTATTGCGGGTGAACGAGGCTTTGGCGTTGGAGTTGGGGAATGATCCCGGCACCCTCCGGTCCGCGGAAAGCGCCGCCTTCCTCACCGGCACCACCGCCCCTGAAGGCGCGGCGCCACTGGCGATGGCCTATGCAGGGCACCAGTTCGGCGGCTTCTCGCCCCAGCTTGGCGACGGTCGGGCGCTGCTTCTGGGCGAAGTGATCGACAGGAAAGGCAAGAGACGTGACATCCACCTCAAAGGCTCGGGTCGGACGCCATTTTCCCGTGGTGGCGATGGGAAGGCCCACCTCGGCCCCGTCTTGCGCGAATTTCTGATTGGCGAGGCGATGCACGCGCTTGGCGTGCCAACAACCCGCGCCTTAGCGGCAAGTCTGACGGGCGAGATGGTCTGGCGCGAAGGCGGCAAGCCCGGCGCGGTCTTGGCGCGGGTCGCATCTTCGCATCTGCGCGTGGGAACCTTCCAGTTCTTCGCCGCCCGCGGTGAGACAGACCGACTGCGCCAACTGGCCAACTATGCCATCTCCCGGCATTTCCCCGATCTGAAAGGCGCAAACGACCGATATCTGCAGCTTCTCTCCCGCGTCAGCGAGGCGCAGGCGCGGCTCGTCGCCCAGTGGGTCAACCTCGGTTTTGTCCACGGTGTGATGAACACCGACAACGTCGCCATTTCAGGCGAGACCATTGACTATGGCCCCTGTGCCTTCATCGACGCCTACGATCCCAAAGCCGTGTTCAGTTCGATCGACCGCAATGGCCGCTATGCCTATGGCAACCAGCCCAATATCGCCCAATGGAACCTCGCCCGATTTGCCGAGAGCCTGCTCGACCTGATCGACCCCAAGGACAGCGACGCCGCCATCGCCAAGGCGACCGAGGTGCTGAGCCATTTCCCGCATCACTATCAGGCGGAATGGCTCAAGGGTGTTCGGGCCAAGCTCGGTCTGATGAAAGACCTGCCCGGCGATCTTGATCTGGCGAATGATCTTCTGGCCCTGATGGCCGAGAGCCGCTCCGACTTCACCCAGACTTTCCGCTCTCTTTCCGACGCAGCACGCGAGTCAGAGGCGGCCTTCCGCGACCGCTTCCTCGATCTGTCCAAGATCGACCGATGGCTTGACCGCTACGCGGAGCGGTCCTCGCTCGAAGATATCCCGGCAACTAAGCGAACCGCGACAATGGACCGAGTCAACCCGATCTACATTCCGCGCAACCACAAGGTCGAAGAGGCTCTGGAAGCCGCTGAGAGGGGAGAAATGGCGCCTTTCGATAGGCTCCTCGCCGCCATCACCTCGCCGTTCGAGGCGCAAAAGGGTTTAGAGGCCTATGCCGAGCCCGCTCCTGACGATTTCGGCCCATACACGACCTACTGCGGCACGTAGCCTACCTGCGCGCGATCCACGCGCCGTTGGCCTTTGAAGAGGCCAGCGCCGCCTCGATAAACCACATCCCCTCATGCCCCGCCTCGATGCCCGGCAAGAGCGGCCTTTCGCTTCCGGCGATAACATCGGCGATCTCGTCGTAGAGCGTGGCAAAGGCTTCGAGATATCCTTCGGGATGCCCCGGCGGAATGCGGGTCCAATCGGGGCCCGAGCCAGTGCCGCCCCGCGTCAGAATCTGCTTGGGCTCGCCCAGACGGTTCAGGGTCATCCGGTTGGGATCTTCCTGCCCCCACTCGAGCCCGCCCTTCTCGCCATAGACCCGCAGGCACAGACCGTTCTCGTTGCCGACCGCGACCTGACTGACCCAAAGCATCCCCCGCGCGCCCTTCTCAAGCCGTAGGAGGATATTGGCGTTGTCATCGACCCGCCGCCCCGGCCCAAAGGATTGTAGGTCGGCCGCGAGAGCCTCGACGCCAAGGCTGGTGACAAAAGTTGCAAGGTTGAGCGCGTGGGTGCCGATGTCGCCAATCGCTCCTGCTCCGCCGGTTTTTGCGGGATCGGTGCGCCATCCCGCTTGCTTTTGCCCTTCTGTTTCGACCACCCGCGAAAGCCAGTCCTGCGCGTATTCGACCTGCACCACGCGGATCGCCCCAAGTGCTCCCTCGGCAATCAACTGGCGGGCACGGCGGATCAGGGGGTAGCCCGTGTAATTGTGGGTCAGAAAGAACCGCGCCTTGCTCTTTTGGGCGGCGGCGGCCATTGCCTCGGCCTCTTCCATGCTCGCACAAAGAGGCTTGTCGCAGATCACATGGATTCCCGCCTCGAGGAAGGCAATCGCCGGTGCGGCATGAAGGTGATTGGGGGTAACGATGGCAACGGCTTCGATTCCATCGACCCGTGCCGCCTCTGTTCGTGCCATGTCGGAGAAATCGGCATAGGCGCGATCGGCTCCAATCCCCAGATCGGCCGCGCTATCGCGTGCCCGCGCCGGATCTGAGGACAACGCCCCCGCAACAAGATCATAACGCCCGTCCATCCGCGCGGCGATCCGGTGCACCCCGCCGATAAACGCCCCGTGCCCGCCACCCACCATTCCTAGCCTGATCTTGCGCATAGTTTGCCCTCCGATTGGCGCCAATCAAATCAACCCAGAAACTAGGTCGCAATCCCTTCCTTCCGGCCCGCCTCTGCCAGATGATAGAGCCATGCCACGAGAACGCATAGAGCCGCCATGGTCCACCAGAGCGCGGTTCCGCCGCCGAGATGCAAGAGGCCGCCACCCACAAGCGGACCGATGGCAAAGCCGAAACCGGCGAGCGAAGAGGCGCCGAAATAGCTGCCTTTTATGTCTTTCGGAGCCATACGGTCGATGATCAGATTGATCGTCGGAAAGAGGATCCCCTCGCCGATCGACAAGACGATAATTGCGAAAAGGATCGTGTATTGGGACGTGATCGGCACCACGGCAAGCATGGCGAAGGCAACTGCCATTAGCCCGATCCCCAGCATCGCCCGATGGAGCGGGGCCACGCGTTGCAAGGCCGCCAAGAGCGGGAATTGAAGGACAAGGACGGTCGCGGCATTGGTCAGCGTAACCTTCGGGTAAAAGGTCACCGGATCAATTTCTCCGCCCTGCTGGATATACTGGATCAGGCCGGCCTCGAGCTGGGAATAGGCGATGCCACCTATGCCAAGTGCGAGGACGAAAACCTGAAACGATTTGTCCTGCGCCAGAACCCTCAACGCCTCGGAAAAGGAAAACGCCTTGCCCGCCACGCGCCCGCGCGGCGGGGTGCGGAAAAAGATGAAGAGGGCCACAAGGAGGTAGACCGTCAGGACGCCTGCGACGATGAGAAAAGTCTCTTGCCGCCCTGTCAGCCCCCAGGCCACCCCGACCACCGGCCCGAAAGCGGCCCCGAGGTTGAGCGAATAGTAACGCATATGCAGCGCGAGATCCTTGGCGTCGCGGTCTTCAAGCTCGTCGGTCAGGAGGGCCCGCCCCGGAGTTTCTATCGCATTGGACGCGACGCTTTCCACTAGCATCGCGAAAAGGATCACCCAGAGATTTTCCGTTACACCCAGCAAAGCCAGCGACAGAATGGCTACCACAAGCCCCAAGACGATGATCCGACGGCGCCCGAACCGGTCGGAGAGGTAGCCGATATAAAGCCCCGTCGTCGCAGCCGCGAGGCCGGAGATGCTCAGAAAGACGCCTACCTGAAAGGTATCAAGCCCGTGGTCGCGATGCAGGATCACAGCAAGATAGGGCCAGACCATAAAGAACACGAACCTGCTGGCCATCGTCGCAAGAATGATCAGCCAGACAACCGGCGTGAACTGGGAAATCGACCGAAACACAATGAGCCCCTGTAAATTGAGTTCCGGCCATGATCCCTGTTACCGCTTCAATCAAGCCTAAGGTTCAGCGGTTCATAATATTCTTGGCCTATTGGGATTGCATAGCCACAGGTTCGGAGGTCTTTTCGCATAGATGAACCGCGGGTTTAGGAGAGATTGAGCGGGCTCTGTTGCACAAATCGGTTGAACGCCGAGTTTCGCCTTTCCCTGGACGGAGTTATCCCACAGCTTCCGTGACGGGTATGCCGAGCGCGGTGTAGCCGTTCAGGACGGCGATGCGGACCTGAAGCTCCGCGACTTGGCGGTCGAAGTCCCGCGCCATGAGCCGCTGGCCCAGCAGTTTGACACATTGCATCTTCGTTTCGACGCGGCTTCGGCGATGATATCCACTCCATCGTCGCCAGAGCGCGCGGCCTAGGTATTTCGTCGCACGCAGGGCCTCGTTTCGCGCCACGGCTCCAGCGGTGATCGTCCTCCAGGGCTTTGCGTTCTTGCGGGGCGGGATGACGGCATGGGCACCACGATCTGCAATCGCATCGTGGCATTTGCGCCTGTCGTAGGCGCCATCAGTCGTAACGCTAGCGATTTCCTGGTCCTGCGGGATTTGGTCGAGAAGGTCGGGTAGGATCGGCGCATCACCGATGTGGCTCCCGGTGACTTCGACGGCTCAGATCTCCAACGCTTCCTCATCGATCCCAAGGTGGATCTTGCGCCAGACGCGCCGTTTAGGGCCACCATGTTTGCGGGCGTGCCATTCGCCTTCGCCCTCAACCTTAATGCCAGTGCTGTCGATCAGCAGGTGCAACGGACGAGCCGCGATACGGGATATTGACAGCCAGCGTATTCTGGCCGCGCGACAGCGTGCTGAAGTCGGGCACCGACCAGTCGAGGCCAACCAGTCGCAACAGGCTTTCGACGAAACCGGTTGTCTGCCACAGCGCCATCCCGAATAGCACCTTCATCGAGAGGCATGTCTGTATAGCGGCGTCGCTATAGCTTTGCTGGCGGCCACGCCTGCCTGTCGGCACGGCATCCCAGCTCATCTCGGGGTCGAATCAGATCGTCAGCGAGCTCCGGCGCTTGAGCGCTTCATTGTAGGCTGGCCAGTTCCTGGTCTTGTAGGTCGGGGGTATGGTTCTGCTCATACATCCCAGCTACCACGCTGGATTCACGAGATGAAACCCTCACGCGATTTGTGCAACAGAGCCGTCTCAGACAATTAGGCTATCACGGGCAATCATTGCCGCATGGGTACGGTTCTTTGCTTCCAATTTAGCTGTAAGTGATCGAACGTGCATCTTTACGGTTACCTCCTGTAGCTCGAGATCCCGTGCAATTTCCTTGTTTGTTTTTCCAGAACAAATACCGATTAGTACCTCTCTCTCGCGTCCGGACAAACCGAAAAGGTTTTCGGGATTTTCATTGAACAGAAATTCGAATGGTGCAAATTTTTCGCCTGCTATCATAAATTTAACCGCGAAAACCATAGATTTTACGCTCATTGCCGAGGTAATAAGACCTGCAGCGCCAATCTCAAGAGCCGCTTCGGCAATGGACCGGGAAGCGGTCCTCGATAGAACCGCTACAGGTTGACCTTGGTTAAGCTCAATCAATTTACGGAGGCCGTCCAGCCAGTTGATACCTGGCATTGTGTGATCTAGGAGTACCAGGTCAAATGGCCCCAAAGCCTTAACTTTATTAAATGTATCATCAATGTCGTTCGCTTGTTCCAAGTTGGCTCCAAGCTGACCCGCAAGGAATTTAGAAATCAGCTCCCGGACAAGTGCTTGTTCGTATGCAATTAGTATCTTCACAACTCAGACCTAGCGAAAGTCATCCAATCTTGCTCCGGCGAAACACAGGCTATTCTAACCTTAAAGTATTAATTAGATATTCTAAAATTAATTTTTGATCTACTATGACAATGCCACCGCGCACCTCCAGTTCCGGCATCGCCGATCGCATTAAACATATCATTCTCGGAAAACAGTAGGCCCGGCGCGACAAAAAAGCCCCCTTCCACGCTTTCGTGAAAGGGGGAGTCCGGTGGCTCTCGCTACCGGATAGATGTCGTTGAGGTGGGTCGATCTGGGAAGGCGTCGTACTGACCCGCAACAGATCAAGAGGCTATTGGCCCTCTCAAAAGCATTGGGGCGCAAACGTTGTTACTTTCCAAGTGGAAGGCTAACGAACCTGCGCGAGAGGCGCAAAAGTTGCCGTGCGGGAAGTATGCGAGCAATAGTTGACCTTTGCCAAATCCCCGCTCATTCTGATCGGACCAATAACACGCCGCCATGTGAAGCGGCGCATTTGAAGGGAGAATATCATGTTCAAACACGTTGCCGGGGCAATTGTTGCCGCAACGCTTGCCGTGCCGGCCTTTGCTGCCGATCTGGGCGGCCAGATCGTCAATATCGGCTCCGACACCACCTATCCGCCGC
>JALRLK010000102.1 GCA_023254495.1 Marivivens sp.
CGTTTCAATCGCCCGCAAGAAATCACGGGCTTCGATGATGATTTGGTCCTGATAGCCCGTGCCATGCCCCGGTCCCTGACAGAAGGGCAGGTAATCGGGGTGCGCGGGGCCCGTCAGAATTTTGCGGAAGCCCCGCGTCGCCTCGGGGTTTCCCCATGTGACCCTGCACGCCGATGTCTGGCACAAGACCCGCCCCAAGAGCTCGCTCGCGGCGCATCATTTCCTGAAGGCGGTCTCCCTGAGTGAAGAGGCAGAAGCCCCACTCCGCCAAAGCAACTACTACCGCGCCACATGGGCGCTGCGGCTGGCCTTCTTTGCCGAGGGGCGCGATATCTCCGACTGGCAGGTGCAGGCGGCGGTGGCCGAAGAGCTCGGCCTGCCCATCGCGCCGATCGAGGAGCAGATCCGCTCGGGCGCGGCCATTGCGGCGCTGGGGGCCGATACCATGCTGGCCGAAGAGAACAAGATCAGCGGCAGCCCAACCTTCCTGACGAACGCAGGCCGGCAGATCCTCTATGGCAACGTGGGCTACCGGCTGATCGAGGCCAACCTTAACGAGCTTTTGCGCGCGCCCAACAGCGACGACGCCAGCTGGTGCTAGGCGCGAAGTCAGAATCCGACGAAAGCTGTCGCTTATCGTGACGAAGGCGGCGTGGGCTGCTGTCAGATTTGGGCATCAACATCTCGGAGGCCCCCATGGTCGACACCCCTGCCCGCAAACGCCGTCATGGTGGCCGCGCCGCCAATACCGCGCGCCGCAGTCAGGAACTTTTCCCGCAGATGCCGTGGCGGCTTCCGGTCAATACTGATCGCCCGACCGAGCCTCTCAGTGAAGAGGGCGTTCTGGCCATCCACGATGGCGCAATGCGAATCCTCGAAGAGATCGGCATCGAGTTCTACAACGAAGAGGCCATCGAGATTTTCAAAGAGGCCGGTTGCATCGTTAACGGCTCGAACGTGAGGATGGGCCGCGACTGGGTCATGGAGATGGTGCGGCAAGCGCCTGCCAGTTTCACCATCACGCCACGCAACCCCGACCGCGAGATCATCGTCGGTGGCAAGCATATCCTTTTTGGCAATGTCTCCTCGCCACCCAACTATTACGATTTGGAGCTTGGCAAGAAGGTCTCGGGCACGCGCGAGCAATGCGCCAACCTTCTGCGCCTGACCCAGCATTTCAACTGTATCCACTTCGCGGGGGGTTATCCGGTTGAGCCGGTGGACGTCCATGCCTCTGTCCGCCACCTCGACGTTGTGTTCGACAAGCTCACGCTGACCGATAAGGTCGCCCATGCCTATTCGCTGGGCAAGGAGCGGGTCGAGGATGTAATGGAGATGGTGCGCATCGCCGGTGGCCTGACCGACGAGGAATTCGCAGCCAAGCCGCGGATGTATACCAACATCAACTCGACCTCGCCCCTCAAGCACGACCAGCCGATGATCGACGGCTGCCTGCGAATGATCCGCAAGGGGCAGGCGGTCTATGTGACACCCTTCACGCTTGCCGGCGCGATGGCCCCTGTCACCATGTCGGGCGCGGTGACGCTTTCGATTGCCGAGGCCCTCTCGGCCATCGCCCTATTTCAATATGTCCGCCCGGGTTGCGCCTGTGTGATCGGCACTTTTACCTCGAATGTCGACATGAAATCGGGCGCCCCCGCTTTCGGCACCCCCGAATATATGCGCGCGACCCAGATGACCGGCCAGATGGCGCGGTTCTACGGCCTGCCGATGCGCGCCTCGGGTGTCTGCGCGGCCAATATCCCCGACGGTCAGTCGATGTGGGAGACCTCGAACAGCCTCTGGTCAGCGGTGCAATCGGGCACCAACGTGGTCTATCACGCGGCGGGCTGGCTTGAGGGCGGCCTCATCGCTTCCCCCGAGAAATTCATCATGGATTGCGAAGTCCTTCAGATGATCCAGCGCTATATGGAGCCTGAGGTCGTCGGCACCTCCCCCGAGGATATCGCCTTCGACGCGATCAAGGAGGTTGGCCCCTACGGCCATTATTTCGGCATCCAGCACACCCAAGACCGCTACGAGACGGCCTTCTACCAACCCTTCGTCAGTGACTGGCGCAATTTCGAGGCTTGGGAGCTGGCCGGGTCGGTCTGGACGCCTGAGCGGGCGCACCGGATGTACAAGGACATCCTCACCCATTTCGAAGAACCGCCGATGGAAGTGGCGGTTCGGCAGGAGCTGGCTGAGTTCGTGGCGCGGCGGAAGGCAGAAGGCGGGGCGCCGACGGATTTCTGAGGCAGAGTTTGTCATTTCCCGCGATGCGGGCTATGGCGGGGGCCTAACCACGCCGAGGCGCGAATGGCCAATCTTTCGACCTATGTGCTCAATCTGGATCGCCATCCGGACCGTCTTGCCCGGATGGCCGAGCAGCTGGACGCGCAGGGGATCGCGTGGGCGAGATTTGCGGCCGTCGATGCGTCCAAGGTTTCGGAAGAGGTGTTTGACACCTTGGTCGCTCCGACTGGCCCCATCCCGCGCATGACGCGCGGCGCGCGGGCCTGCACAGCGGGGCATATCGCGATCCTGAAGGTTTTTCTGGCGGAGGGGTCTGACTACGCACTGGTGCTCGAGGACGACGCGGTTCTGGCCGAAACGCTCGGCAATGACCTGGTGGCGCTTCTGGCAACCGGGGCCTTCGATCTGCTCAACCTCAATCGGCAAACGCCGCGCCGGGGCTCCAAGCGGCTCGTCGTGCGGCGGCGGTCGGCTCTCACGATGGACCAGTTTTCGGTGCATGATCTGGTAGGCATCCATTATGGAACCGCCGGTTACCTGATTTCGCGGGCTGCGGCACAGGTGGTCCTGGATCTCTATCCGCGACCAAACCTCCCCATCGACCACATCCTCTTTAATCCCAACGTCTCAAGGCTCTTTGGCCGCATCCGGATCCAGCAGCTTTTTCCCGCGCTGGTGAGGCCGCGGGAAGGATTGGTTTCGAGCATTCAAACCGAACCCGTGGCGGAGGCGGGGAGATATCGGAACAAATTGCAGCGAGCCCGGACCGAGATTGCAGTTGCCCCCCGTCTTTTGCTGGGTGTTGCCGCGGGCTTCTATACGGTCAAGCATCTGAATTTTGGAGGGGCGCGTGGAGCCGGAAGACCGAAATAGCGCTGGACCTGGAATTGTGCCGGCGACGACGAAGGGTCCGCTCACGGTTCTGTTCCACAGCCACTCCCTGACAGTCCGGGGCACCGAGGTCGCTCTGTTCGACTATGGTGATTTCAACGAGACCCTTTTGGGCAACAGATCCGTCATGGTGTTCCCGCGCCAAGGCATTGAATCCCAAGCGGCCTGGCAGAAGTTCGAGACGCGGTTCCAGACCCATTTCTACGACACGCCGGACGAGCTTGCCGCAATCGCCGAGCGCTGCGGGGCCGACCTGTGCTATTTCATCAAGAAGGGACTGAACGACGGCGTTCTCGTTCCCGGCCGCTGGAACGCCATCCACGTGGTGTTCCAGCATTGCGACCCGCACGGGGAGGCCTATGCCTATGTCTCGGAATGGCTGAGCAAGACCACAGGCAAGGGGGCCTATCCCTTCGTTCCGCATATCATCCGGCATCCGGTCGACACCGCGACAGACATGCGGGCCGAGCTGGGCATTCCCGAAACGGCGGATGTCTATGGCGTCATCGGTGGGGTCGACAGCTTCAAGATCCTTTCGGCGACGAATGCCGTTCTCGATGCCATCGAGAAGACCCCCGGCAAGGTCTTTGTGTTCGTGAACACGAGAATGCCCGAATGGTTCCCCTGGACCAAAAGGCGTATCCGCAAGGCGCTGGAAAGCGGACGGCTCAAGTATCTCGATCAGATCACCGATTTTGACGCCAAGGAGCGGTTCATCAACACCTGTGACGCCATGCTCCATGCCCGGCGGCGGGGCGAGACCTTCGGGATCGCGTTGGGCGAATTCGATGTCCGGGGCAAGCCGCTACTGGTTCACCATGGTCGCAAGACCCGCGATCAGGGGCATTACGACATACTTGGCGACACCCCGAACTATTATCGCAGCAGGGCCGAGCTCAACAGGCTGCTGGCCGCCGATCCCCGGAGCCTGAAAGTGTCGGGCCGGTATCGCCGGTTCTTCCCGGAGACGGTGATGCCGCTCTTCGAGGACGTTTTCCTGAAGGATTGCTGACACCCATGCCGACGACCTCCAAGTCTCCTTCCGATGCCAAGGGTCTCTATGGCGATTTCACCATCGCCATCCTGTCCTACAACCGGGGCGGCTATCTTTTGAATTGCGTGGACTCCTGCCTCAGGAACATGCCCGGATGCGCCGTCAGGATCTATGACGACCAGAGCGACGATCCGGCAACGGCCGGTGCCTTGAAGATCGCAAGAGATCGCGGCTGTGAGGTCATTTCCAGCGAGACGGTCCTCGATAAGGAACGGCACGGCGGGCTCTATGCGAACATGCAAAGGGCGCTTGCCGATTGCGACAGCCCCTACCTGGTCTACCTGCAGGACGACACGCAGATCTTGCGCCGTGTTGACGGACCGACGATTGCGCTGATCGCAGAAACATTCACGGACGCCGATGTTGCCTTCATTCGGTCCCAGTTCTTCAAGCAGATGGACATGCATCGGTTTCGCGCCCACTTCCCCGAGCAAATCAGGGGGGACATTCTGGAGCCGATCGGGCGCTACCGCGACTGTGACATAGACCACGCCTATTGCGACATCATGATCGCCGATGCGCGGAAGCTGAAAGCCGCCGGCTGGATGTTTCGTCCCAACGAGCGGGCCAACCAGATCTTGGCGCGGTCGCTCTTCAAGTTCATGCCCTACCTTCGGCACCCGTTCGTGTTCTACTGCCCCGAAGTTCCGAGCTATCGGGACAGAAAGCTCTATCTGGCGAGCCGGATTGTGCAGAAGAGCCGGAACGGCAGGATCGTTCGCCTGAACGATCTTGATGGCGACAGGCTGGAGGCCTTTCTGAACCGGCCGCAATCGGAGTTTCCCATCGCAGAAGACTGGCTCACCGCCGATCTGCCCGACGTCATACGCCCCTTTGTCTTTCAGGACTATTCCCGAACCCGCTGGCTGACGGTTCTCTACAAGGTCGAGTCGCGCCTTTGGCGGATGTGGAAGCCGTTCCGCCGCCTCATGCGCCGCTAAACCTCAACCCAAATCGTCACCGGCCCATCGTTGACCAAGCTCACCGCCATATCCGCCCCGAACCGGCCGGTTTCCACCCCAATCCCCAGCTTGCTCATTTCCTTCGCAAACGCCTCATAGAGCCGCTCTCCATCCGCAGGCGCGGCGGCGGCGGAGAAGCCGGGGCGATTGCCTCGCGAGGTGTCGGCGGCGAGGGTGAACTGGCTGACGACAAGGGCCGAGCCGCCTGCGTCAACGATCGAGCGGTTCATCTTGCCCACCTCGTCCTTAAAGATCCGCAGTTTTGAGATCTTGGCGGCCAGTTGCTCGGGCTTGTCATCGGTATCGCCCTGCATGGCGCAGACAAGGATCAGAAGGCCGGGGCCGGACCTGCCGATGACCTCGCCATCTACTGACACGCTGGCTTGGCTGATGCGCTGAATCAGGGCTCTCATAGCTCTCTCTCCCAAGGCGGGTTGGCGCCCGCGCGGCTGACGGTGATGGCGGCGGTATCAGCGCCAAGGCGCAGCGCGTGGCGCAGTGCAGCTTCGCTCAAGGTTTCGATCCCAGTCTTGCTCAGGCACCCTTGCCGCCAGAGCGAAGCCAGAGCGCCCGCGTTGAACGTATCGCCTGCGCCGACTGTGTCGACGACCGCAACCTTGCGGGCGGCCTCGAAAACTTCGACGCCGGCCATGAACCCATGCGCTCCCTTGGCGCCTTCGGTGATGAGGACGACCCTTGCCCCCTTCGCCAGAACCTGCCTCGCGCCCGCTTCGATGTTCACATCGCCCAAAAGCCAGCGCAGGTCTTCGTCCGACAGTTTCACGATATCGGCTGACGACAGCATCCGGTCGAGCCTTGCGCGGAAGGCGGGCTCGTCGGTGATGAACGAGGGGCGGATATTGGGATCGACCATGATCACCCGCCGAGGCGCCTCGCGGGACATGAGCGCCTCGTAGGCGCTGCCGCAGGGCTCGCCCACAAGGCTGATGCCGCCGAAGAACAGGGCATCGGCGTGGGTCTCGGGCAGGTCGCCCTCGGTCAGCATCCGTCCGGCGGTGTTCTCGTCGTAGAAGGCATAGGTGGCGTGGCCGTCGATCAGCCGAACAAAGGCCAGTGAGGTGGGCCGGTCGGAGATATGCGCGGCCGAGGCATCGACGTTCGATGCCTCAAGCGCCTCGCGCAGCATCTGGCCGAAAAGGTCGTTCGAGAGGCCGGAGAAGAACCCGACGGTCGCGCCAAGGCGGCCAAGGGCAATGGCCGTGTTAAACACCGCGCCGCCGGGGTAGGGGGCAAAGGCCGCTTCGCCTGCCTCGGTCTGGCGGGGCAGCATATCGATCAGGGCTTCTCCGCAAGCTAGGATCATGGGTGGCTCCGCTGGGCAATCTCGCCTCCGACCTGCCCGCGATTTGGCAGGCCGTCAAGGTGTCGCCGGTCAATAGCGCCCTTGGTTCTGCGCGGCGAAGTAGCCGATCACGCCAGCAATAATCAGGCCGACCAGCACAGCAAAGGCGAACTTCCATGCCGACCACGGACGTTCCCCCTGAACCCGACTCGAGCGGCCGTTGAGGACAAAGCGGTAGGTCTTGCCGCGATACTTGTAGGCGGCGACCCAGACCGGCAGGAGGATATGCTTGAAGGTCACGTCCTTGATCGCAGTATCCACTGTCATCACCCGCTGATGATCGCCGCCGATATCGAACTTGATATCGCGCAGGATGATCCGGTCCATCTGGTCGCGGGCATCGTCATAGGCATCCTCTAGGCCCACCTGATAGGCCTCGGCACGGAAACCGGCGAGGTAGGAGGGGCTGTAAGGGACCATGGCGCCGAGATCCTAGGGCTGAAGCCCATCGGTGTATTTCCGAGGCAGGGCCTTGGAGGCCAAGACCAGCACATCGTCGAAGAGCCGCGCCACCCGCCCCGCGGCGGGCCGCCAGCGCGTCTTGCGGACCTGCACCTGCTGAGGCTTGCCATCGCGCATCGCGGTGCGTGTCTCGTAGTAATCGTCGCCCCGCATCCCCGTATAGCTCTACTTGGTATCGGCATCGAAGGTCCAGTAGGGGACATAGACCCCCGCCATGGCGCGGCCCTTGCGGGCGTATTGCTGAAGGCCGTTCGGGGCAAACCAGAGCCGCCCGAGCCAGTCGGTTATCGCCTTGCGGGCCTGCATCTCGTCTAGGGCAAAGGGCAGAAGGCCGCTTGGCTTGATATGGCGGCTGATGCCGGTGTCGGTGACCACAGGCGTCGCGCAGAACGGGCATTCGGCGGCGTGAACGGCGGGGTTTAGCTCGGTCTCGGCCCCGCAGTTGGGGCAGGTGACGACCCGCGTTTCCTCCATTTCGGCCTGCGGCAGGCGCTGGTCGAGCGCGGCGCGGAAATCGAGTTCGCGGATCGCCGAGGCGGCATCGTCGCGCTCGCCAACGGCCTGCGTCGCGCCGCAATGATCGCAGTGCATCTCGTTGCGCAGCGGATCATAGCGCATATCCGCGCCGCATTGATCGCAGGGAAAGCGATGCTCTTCGAGCACGCCGTTCGAGGGCCGGTCGTCCATCTCAGGCGGCGGGCGGCGGGGGCGGGGGCATCACGGTGAAAAGCTGCGCCAGCTCGGCCACGTCCTCGGCCTTCTTCCAGCCGTACTGCCCTTGGGTCCAGACGAGCGTCTCGCGGGTCAGCGCCCCAACGGTCGTCATCCGGCCCATCTTTGCCCGCGAATAGGGCCCTTTGGCCGCGCCACCTTCCAGATAGGCTTCGCAGGAAACCAGCTTCTGTGTGGCTGCGTCATAAGCCTTGAAGTAGGTCACTGGAACAAGGTTGTTCTCAGCCATCCATTCGTCAGACGGGCCGGAAGCAGGGAAAGATACATTCGGAAACAGGACGGAGAGTTCACCCGTCTGTTCGATGTTTCCGTTGTTTACAATAGCGACAATCATTTTTGCCTCCGATTACTTATTCGGGAATGGTGCTGTTG
>JALRLK010000112.1 GCA_023254495.1 Marivivens sp.
TCTTGCCGCTGACCGCGCCACCTTCCAGTGCCAATGCCGCCGTCCCCTGACGGCGGATCTGGCCCGCGCGTTCCGCCCGCAGCGCCTGAAGCGCCCGCACGCGCCCCATGTTGCGCTTGCGGCGGGCGGAAATACCCTCGACCGCCCAACGCGCCTCGGCCTTGATCTTGCGATCCATCTTATGACGGGCGATGTCTTCCTCGTCCCAAGTCTTGTCGCGCCAGGCTTCGAAATCCTCGAAGCCGCGCTCTTGCCGCCGCACCATTCCCCTGTCGATCCAAAGGGTTGCGCGGGTGAGTTCGCGTAAGAATGTCCGGTCGTGCGAGATCAAAACGAAGGCCGCCTTAGTGCTGCGGAGCGTGTCTTCGAGCCACTGAACGGCGGCGATATCGAGGTGGTTGGTCGGCTCGTCGAGAAGCATCAGCTCGGGCGCCTCGGCCATGAGCTTGGCCAGCGCCGCCCGCCGCCGCTCACCGCCCGAGGCGGTTGCAACGGGGCGCTCGGGATCGAAACCCAAGCCCTCGGCCGCCACATTCACCCGATAGGCCTCGCCCTCGGGCAAACCGCTCGCCGCATAGTCGCCGAGCGTGGCGAAGCCCGACATATCGGGATCTTGCTCCATATAGCCAACGGTCACACCGGGCGGCACCACGCGGTCGCCTTTGTCGGCCTCGACAAGCCCCGCCATGATCTTCATCAGCGTCGATTTGCCGGATCCGTTGCGGCCGACCAAAGCCACGCGATCGCCCTGCTGCACCACGAGCGAAAGCTCGGAAAACAGGGGATTGCCGCCATAGGTCAGCGAGGTGTCGGAAAGTTGGAGAAGAGGTGCGCGCGCCATACGCCGGAGCTACTGTGCCCCATTCAAAACCGCAAGCCCCGGCAGCGCCATCGCCCGCAAGAGCCGCTTGCGGACGGCTGGAATGCGGGCGATCTCGCGGCCGGTGAAAACGTGGATCGTTCCCAGCTTCCGGTCGATCACTGCGTGATCTGACATCCAGCCCCCCATCGCCAGATAGCTGCGCAAGAGCGGGGGCAACTGGGGAAGCCCATGCTTGGGATCCGTTTCACCGGCACATTGGGCAAGGTCGACAGTTTCCTTCGCCCGACGACGCGGAAGCCATTGCGCCGGAGCAAGGCTTTTTTGCGCCAAAAGCCCGAAGGCCGAGCGATATGGCGCAGGGCTGTTGCCGGCAAAGCTGGTGCAGCCGAAAAGAAGGCCCACCCTGCGTTCGTCGACGATCTGCGTTAGTGCCGCCCAAGCCAGCCGCAGCACGTCTGGATCCTTGACCTCCGGATCAATGCAAAAGCGGCTGAGCTCTGCAACCGGACCCGCAAAGGCCTCTAGGCGGGACAGGTCATAGAATTGCGCGGAGTAGATCTTGCTGATCTCGGCTCCATCTTCGAGCAGCAGAAGCCGGAAGCTCCCCACCAGTCGGCCGGTTCCCTGCGCGCGTAGCAGGACATGATCGCAACGGTCATCATAAGGATCGATTTCTCGGCCGTTCTCGCGCATATCGGAGCCTGCGGGCGGCGGAAAGCAGCGATGGCGCGCCTGTGCCTCCGCGATCTCTTCAGGCCTTGTCGCCAGACCCACGGTGTATCGGCCGCGCTCGATCATCCAGCAAACGCCTCGTTTTGTCTGTCTTGGCCCGACAAAGATCGGGTCAGAAACCAAAAGACCCTGTTGGCGTCAGTTTGATCCAATCAAATCCGTGGCGCTGAAGTTGCCAATGGCTCCAAGAAGCTGGCGGATCAGCGTGCTGTCGCGAACGTTGTCCTCGGTCACACGACGCGACAGGACGACAACCTCGCCGTCCTCAAGACCATAGCGGGCAACATTGGTGACAAGCCCTTGGGCGTTGAAGCTGATCGCCACGACCTCGCGGCTGATCTCTTCGGGCGCCGCAGCGCCGAAATGGCGGAACACTGACGAGACATAATAGATGCCGCTCTCGTTCAGAACGCCGGTGATCGTCGGTGCGCCGATCTTTTCAAGAACGGTCTCGCGGGTATCGACGCCGACGACGACTTGCGCCAGATCCTCTTCGATCGGGGCATAGCCGTGCTTGCGCATGACCGGAGCGCAGGCCGTAACCAAAGCCACCAATGCCATAAGTGCAAGATTGCGTCGGATCGCTGTCCGGGTCGATCTGCCCATGATCCGCATTGCTGCCCCCTTGCTTTGCATGGCCCTGCCTTTTAATCGGCTTAACGCATCGACACCCCCAACATCAAGAATGGAAGTGCCCGTGACCAAAGCTCTGCCCAGCCAGACGATCCGTTTTGCCGACCTTCGCAACCGGAGAGACACCACTTTCGACCTTTCCCCGGATGCCTCCGGCCGTGCCGCCGTGTCCGAGGCCCTCGGGATCGTCGGCATCAAGAAGCTGCGTTTTGAGGGGCGGATTGCGCCACTGGGCAAGACTGACTGGGTGCTTGAGGCAAAGCTCGGTGCAACCATCGTGCAGGACTGTGTGGTCACACTCGACCCTGTCACCACCCGGATCGACGAGGCAGTGCGCCGCAGCTACCTCTCGGAGATGCCGGACCTTGGCACTGGCGAGGTGGAAATGCCCGAGGACGACAGCGCCGAGCTTTTGCCGGCAGAGATCGACCTCGGCGAGGTGATGATCGAGGCTCTGGCGCTCGCCCTGCCCCCGTTTCCACGCGCCGATGGTGTAAACTTGGGTGAAGCTGTCTATACCGAGCCCGGCGCCCGCCCTATGACGGACGACGAAGCTAAACCTTTCTCCGGCCTCGCCAGCCTGCGCGATGCCCTTGAAAACAAAGACGAAGACAGCGATAAATAGCCCCCGATGCAGCCCCAGAGAATCGGGGTTGCGCTAACGCGGAATCCCAGTATTTTCGCGGCCTCTTCCGGATCGAGGCTCGACATGCTGCGGCGGATCGCTTAAACGGCGCCGAGTCAGTTCTGGAATATGAAATCCGGGCCATGCCGCGAGGCGAAAGTGCCCCCCAATTCGAAGGTGTTGAGACATGGCCGTCCAACAGAACAAGGTTTCCAAGTCGCGCCGCAACATGCGCCGTGCCCACGACGCTCTCGTCGCGGCAAATCCCAACGAATGCCCGAGCTGCGGCGAACTCAAGCGCCCGCACCACGTTTGCCCGTCCTGCGGAAGCTATGACGGTCGTGACGTTGTTGCGACGACTGCCGAGGTCGATCTGGACGAAGACGCGGCGTAAGCCGGGTCATTCCGCAGCGGTCATGACCCAAGCCGTTCAGGACGCATCCGCGACCGAGGCAAAAGCCAAGACCGTTGTGCTGTCCGTCGACGCCATGGGCGGAGACAAGGGGCCTGCAACCGTGGTTGCGGGCCTTTCGCGTTTTCTGACCAACACGCCCGGAGCGAAAGCAATCCTGCACGGCCCCGAGGCCGAGCTGGCCCCGCTCGTCGCCAAGCGCCGTATCGGGGATCGGGTGGCGATCCGCGATGCCCGCGACGTGGTGAAGATGACCGACAAGCCCTCGCAGGTTCTGCGGAGCGGCAAAGAGACCTCGATGTGGTCGACCATCGACGCCGTCAAGCATGGCGAAGCCGATGTCGCGGTGAGCTGTGGCAATACCGGTGCGCTGATGGCGATGTCGATGCTCCAGCTGCGCAAGGCCGAGGGCGTGAAACGCCCGGCGATCGCCTGCCTCTGGCCCTCGCGCAATCCCTCAGGCTTCAACGTCATGCTCGACGTAGGCGCCGATATCCGCGCCGAAGCGGACGACCTTCTCGCCTATGCGATGATGGGCGCCTCCTATGCCCGCAACGGCCTTGGCCTGCCCACCCCGCGTGTTGGCCTTCTCAATGTCGGCACCGAAGAACACAAGGGCCGCGCCGAGTTGAAGGACGCGCAGGATATGATTGTCCGCGCGGCCCCGGCTGGCGCGTTTGACTATGTCGGCTTTGTCGAGGGCGGCGATCTTCCGTCCGACCGTGTGGACGTGATCGTGACCGACGGCTTCACCGGCAATATCGCGCTCAAAACCGGCGAAGGCACGGCGACCCTGATCTCGACGCTTCTGAAGGAAGCCTTCAACAAGACTTTCCTCTCGCGCATCGCAGCCCTTCTGGCCATGACCTCACTCCTGCGCCTGCGCCGCCGGATCGACCCGCGCCGCGTCAACGGCGGGGTTTTTCTTGGCCTTAACAAGACCGTCATCAAAAGCCACGGATCGGCCGATGAAACCGGCGTCGCGGCGGCGCTATCGCTCGCCTACAAGCTGGGCACTTCGGGCTTTAGCGAACGTGTGGCTGCGCGGATTGCCTCGGCGGTCGTACTGGCTCAGGATAGCCAGACAGAAGTCGCGGAAAACCGCGCCAGAGCAAAGGAAGAAGATCCGCAATGACGCTACGAGCCGTCGTCCGGGGCGTTGGGCACTACCTGCCCAAGCGCGTCGTTCCCAACGCCGAGTTTGAAAAGACGCTCGATACGTCGAACGAATGGATCGTCTCGCGCTCGGGCATCGAGCGCCGCCATTTTGCCGCCGAAGGCCAGACGACCTCGGATCTTGCCGTGCGTGCCGCCAAGGCCGCACTCGAACACGCGGGGATGGAAGCGGATGATCTCGACGCGATCATCGTTGCCACCTCGACCGCCGATCTCACCTTCCCCTCCGCCGCGACCATGGTGCAAAGCGCCTTGGGCAATACTTCGGGCTTTGCCTTCGACGTTCAGGCCGTTTGCGCCGGTTTCGTCTATGCCCTGTCCAACGCCAATGCGCTGATTGTCTCTGGTCAGGCCAAGACCGTTCTTGTCATCGGCGCCGAAACCTTCAGCCACATCCTCGATTGGACCGATCGCGGCACCTGTGTCCTCTTTGGCGACGGCGCCGGCGCGCTGATCCTGTCGGCCGAGGAAGGCGCGGGCACCAATGCCGACAGGGGTATCCTTGCGACCGACCTCAATTCTGACGGCCGCTACCGCGACATTCTTTATGTCGATGGTGGGGTTTCGACCCAATCGACCGGTGTGTTGAAGATGGAAGGCAAAGAGGTTTTCCGCCACGCCGTTGAAAAGCTGGCAGAAACCGCCGACAAGGCGTTGTCGAAAGTGGGCCTGCACCACGAAGATATTGATTGGGTTGTGCCGCATCAGGCAAATATCCGCATCATTCAGGCCACCGCCAAAAAGCTCGGCGTCAGCATGGACAAGGTGGTTGTCACGGTTCAGGACCACGGCAATACCTCGGCCGCCTCGATCCCGCTCGCCCTTTCGGTCGGCGTCCAGAACGGCCAGATCAAGAAGGGCGATCTCGTCGTCACCGAAGCGATCGGCGGCGGGCTTGCTTGGGGTTCGGTCGTCCTGCGCTGGTAGTTCCCCGCGGCGCGCTTAAATTGCGCCGGACAAGTGCCTGTTATTGACTCGGAATTTCCCGCTGGCATAGGCTCACTGAAAACAATGGGGAGTCTCATGTCCGATAAGACCCTGACCCGCATGGACCTTGCGGAAGCCGTGCATGCCGAAGTGGGCCTTTCCCGCAACGATAGCGCCAATCTCGTCGAGACGGTTCTCGACCATGTCTCCGACGCTCTCGTTCGCGGGGAGACAGTCAAGATCAGCTCGTTCGGGACATTCTCTGTCCGTGACAAAGCCGCCCGCGTCGGCCGCAATCCCAAGACAGGCGAAGAGGTTCCGATCCATCCCCGCCGCGTCCTGACCTTCCGGCCTTCGCATCTGATGAAAGACCGCGTGGCGGCCGGCAACAAGAGCTAAGGGGCTGTAGGGATGGCAAAATCCCGCGATGCCTTCCGGACCATAAGCGAGGTCTCGGACTGGCTCGACACCCCCGCGCATGTGCTGCGGTTCTGGGAAAGCAAGTTCAGCCAGATCAAGCCGATCAAACGCGCCGGCGGGCGCCGCTATTACCGACCCGAGGACATGGAGCTTCTGGGCGGGATCAAGGCGCTCCTGCATGATCAGGGTATGACCATCAAGGGCGTGCAAAAGCTCTTGCGCGAAAAGGGGATCAAACACGTCGCCGCGATGGGTCCGAGCCCTCTCGACGACGGAGAGGATGTGGTGATCGATTCGCTAAAGGCGGTCGAGGCGGAAGCCGCGCCACAGATCGCGCCCCCCGAAGCGCCGGACCCTGCCCCGCTGAAACCGCGCTTGGTCCCGACAATTCCTGCCGACCCCGATAACGACGCCTTCACCGGCGGGCCGCGCTTCGCAGCCCTTCTCGCCTCGGCCGATCCTGTCGCCCTTCGGCGCGTTTCACACCAGATCGCGCCGCTGGTGGCGCGGCTCGAGGCGCTCCGCGATCGCGCTCGCGCCACCTGACACCATCAACCGGGCCAAGTGATCGAAATGCAGCTTGAGAATAATGCTGATTTCCAGCTTGCCCTCGCACCGAAAAACAGTATGAACGGGCGCAGTCGGGCTATAGCGCAGCCTGGTAGCGCGTCCGTCTGGGGGACGGAAGGTCGCAGGTTCAAGTCCTGCTAGCCCGACCATAAAACCGCCCGTCTCGCTCTTGCGGGGCGGGCGTTTTCATAACGGCCGAGGGAGGCACGAGATGACAGGGGTTCTGCCAAGCCAAAAGATCCGCGCGTTGATCGCCGAAGGGGCGATCCGGGCCGATATCCCCGTCACGCCGGCCCAGATCCAGCCCTCGAGCCTTGATCTTCGCCTCGGCACCGTCGCCTATCGCGTGCGCGCCTCGTTCCTCGCCGGCGGCGGGCGCACGGTCGACGAGCGGCTCGACGAGTTCGAGATGCACCGGATCGACCTGTCCAAAGGCGCGGTTCTGGAAAAGGGCTGCGTCTATGTCGTCCCTCTCATGGAATCGCTTAAGCTGCCCGAGGGAGTGCAGGCCGTAGCGAATGCGAAATCCTCGACCGGGCGGCTCGATCTCCTGACCCGCACCATTACCAATGGCGGCGTCGAGTTTGACCGCATCGCGCCGGGCTATGACGGCCCGCTCTATGCCGAGATCTGCCCCCGCTCCTTCTCGGTCCTTGTGCGGCCCGGTATGCGGCTTAACCAGATCCGCTTCCGCCAGGGCCAAGCCGCGCTCTCGGATGCCGACCTGCGGGCGCTGCACGAAGCCTCGCCGCTGGTCTCCGGAGAGGCGCTCATCGCCGATGGCCTCGGCTTTTCGGTCGATCTCGCCCCCGAAAAAGGCACGCTCGTCGGCTATCGCGCCAAGCCTCATACCGGTGTGATCGACCTCGATCTGATCGGCCACTACGCGCCCGAGGATTACTGGGAGCCGATCCATACCTCGGAAGGCCGGATCATCCTAGATCCCGGCGCCTTCTATATCCTTGTGAGCCGCGAGTCGGTCACGATCCCTCCAGAATGTGCAGCCGAGATGGCGCCCTATCTGGCGATGGTCGGCGAGTTCCGCGTGCATTACGCAGGCTTCTTCGATCCCGGTTTCGGCCATGACGCGGCGGGCGGCCAAGGCTCGCACGGGGTTCTCGAGGTGCGCTGCCACGAAGCGCCCTTTGTGCTCGAGCACGGGCAGGTCGTCGGCCGCCTTGTATACGAGCGGATGACCGAGACGCCGGATATGCTTTATGGCCACGAGATTGCGTCGAATTACCAGGGGCAAGGGCTGAAACTGTCGAAGCATTTTCGCAGCTAGAAAAGATTTCTCGCCCGCCCCATTGGCGCGGCTTGATCTTGCCCCTCCGCCCTCCCACATCTTGTTCACCACGTCACATCCTGCCACGGAGCCATCTTGGATATCCTCCTTATTCTGGGCGGTTTAATTGCCCTGCTCATTGGCGGCGAAGCACTTGTCAAAGGCGCTGTCGATACGGCCCAGAGGCTTCGCGTCCCGCCTATGGTCATTGGCCTGACGCTCGTCGGCTTCGGGACATCGACGCCTGAACTTCTGACCAGCATTCAGGCGGCCCTTGACGGTGCGCCGGGCATCGCGGTCGGAAATGTGGTTGGCTCCAACATTGCCAATATCCTGTTGATCGTTGGCCTGTCCGCCCTTGTCGCCCCCATCGCAGTGGGCCGACGCGGCTTTCGTCAGGACATGGCCTTCCTTGTCGGCGCCACGCTTCTCTTCATGGCGATTGCGGCAAATGGACATCTCGGCCGGATCAGCGCCACGGCGCTGCTTGCCGGTCTCGTCCTGTTCCTTGTCCTATCGCTGCGCCGGAGCGACGCTGGCACCCCCGAGGTTGAAGCCCCGAGCCTTTCGGCACCCATAGCCATTGTCTATTTCTTCGTGGGCCTCTTGATTACCCTGCTTGGCGCAAGGTTCCTTGTCCAGGGCGCCATCCGGCTTGCCGAGGACATGGGTGTTTCGCAAACCATCATCGGCCTGACGATTGTTGCGGTTGGCACATCGCTTCCCGAACTCATCACCTCGGTTCTGGCCGCGCGGCGCGGGCATTCGGATGTGGCGCTCGGAAATATCGTCGGCTCCAACATCTTCAATATACTCGGGATTCTGGGGGCAACAGCCCTCGTCAAGCCGATCCCGATTCCCTCCGAGATCGTGGCCTATGACAACTGGGTCATGCTTGGGGCAACGGCGCTGCTAATCGGCGCCTGCGTGACGCAATGGCGGATCACCCGCACAGAGGGCGCCGTCATGCTGGGCCTTTACGTCGCCTATATCGCCTCGCTGGCGATCTAGAGGCGGCCAATCCGGCGGCCGAGCTTCATCGCCTGACGCGCCCGCTTGGCGGCCTGACGGCCAGCCTTGGCCTGCTGACGCTCTTCGCGGGTCATGTCCTTGGGGTCTTTACCGCGATTGGCGGCATAGTTGATGCCCGCGTTCACGCCCTTGTTGACGAACATCCGTACAAGCATATTGATGAGTCGGTTCAGATCCATCGAACTGCCTCATGGTCGAGCCGGTTTCTCCAGCCTTTGGCCCATTATGGCGCGATTGGCGGGATAATGCTACCGGTCGCTGCTAGACTAGGGATTTCCGCATAAAGATCAGAACCGCCTCAAGCGACTTGTCGCCATAGTGGGAGCTCTGCGGATAAGGATCGGTGTAGGTGAAGCCCAGCTTTTCATAAAGCCCCGTCGCCTCTGAGAGCGTCTTGGAGCTGTCGAGCAGCATCTCCTTAGCGCCCTCCTGCCTGGCACGATCCATAAGCGCGTGCATCAAAGCCTTTCCGGCCCCAAGACCCCGCGCCTTGCGGCGAACAAAGACGCGCTTGATCTCGAAAGCATCCCCGCCGACGGGGCGCATAAAGCCGATACCAACCACATCGCCGTCTTCGTCTTTCGCGACATAGGCCGCGCCCAATGGCGGAACGAAGGTCTCGGCATTCGACAGCGTGTCGGCCAGCATCGGCTCGGGATCGATATCAATATCGGCGTTCATCCGCAGATCATTGCAGACGTAGATCAGATATTCGCGCAGGATCTCGACCTGACTTCGAACCTCGTCAACCGTGGTAATCTCTTCGACAGTGACCGGCATCTCGAGCCTCTCCGGGGCAGAGCGTCAGAAGAGTTCGGACTGGTCCTCGTCTTCCGTCTCGTCATCCTCACTGGCGGCAAGCATAGCCCCCGGCGGTGGCCTGTTGTCAAGCAAACCGGCAGCGCGCAGCTCCTTGAGGCCCGGTAGATCGCGGGCGCTTTCGAGGCCGAAGTGATCGAGGAATTCTTGCGTGACGACAAAGGTCACAGGCCGCCCCGGCGTCATCTTGCGGCGGCCGAAGCGGATCCATTCAAGCTCGATCAGCTGGTCGATGGTTCCGCGGCTGACCGAGACACCGCGAATCTCTTCGATCTCGGCGCGGGTCACCGGCTGGTGATAGGCGACAATGGCGAGGGTCTCGATCGCGGCGCGGCTCAGTTTGCGGACCTCGACCGTTTCCTTCTGCATGAGGAACCCAAGGTCGGGCGCGGTGCGGATCGCCCAGGCGTCATCGACCTTGACCACATTGATCCCCCTGCCCTCGTAGCGCTTGCGCAGGTGCACGATGGCCTCGGCCGGATCGCTGCCATGCGGCATCCGCGCCTCAAGCTCGCGCACCGTCACCGGCTCGGCGGTGGCGAAAAGGATGGCTTCGACCATCCGCTCCTGCTCGGCCATGGGCGGCGCTTCGAATAGGCTTTTCTCATCTTTTTCTGCCATCGGGTCAGGTCCGTTTGCGGATTTGGATCGGGGCGAAGGTGTCGCTCTGGCGGATGTCGATATGCCCCTCTTTCGCCAGTTCGAGCGAGGCGGCAAAGGTGGCGGCGGTGGCCGAGCGGCGGCGGCCGGGGTCGGCGGTCCAGCCATCCGGCATATAGGAGGAGATGTCGGTCCACTCGCCGGCATAGCCGATTAGGCCGCGCATCCGGTCGAGCGCCTGCTCCATGGTCATCACCGCGTCACGGTCCATCACGAAGGGGCGGAAATCGTCGCGGGTGCGGATGCGGGCATAGCCCTGCATCAGATCAAGAAGCGTCGCGGTATAGGTGACGCGGCGCACGCGGGTCACATCTTCGGTGATGCCACAGGCAAAGAAATCGCGGCCCAGCTGATCGCGGGCCATGAGCTTGGCCGCCACCTCGCGCATCGCCTGCAACCGCTCGAGTTGGAAAGCGAGGTGGGCCGCCAACTCCTCGCCCGATGGTCCTTCGGCCAGCGGGTCAGGTGGCAAGAGAAGGCGCGACTTCAGGAAGGCGAGCCAAGCGGCCATCACGAGGTAATCGGCGGCCAGCTCAAGCCGCAGCTGCTTGGCCTTCTCGACAAAGGCTAGATATTGCCGCGCCAGCGCAAGGATCGAGATTTGCCGCAGGTCGACCTTCTGCGTGCGCGACAGCGTCAGCAAGAGATCGAGTGGCCCTTCGAAAGCACCCACGTCGACAATCAGCGCCTCGGCAGCGAGGCGGTCGGTCACCGACAGCAGATCTTCCTGAAATTCCTCAGCCATGGGCCTCTCATGGGGTAGCGCCCCAGTTTCGCTGGCCCGCAGGCAATGTCAACGCCCGCGAGGGGCGCTGATGCTACTTGTTCAGAAGCGGCACACAGTCTGCACCTTCGGCGAGGAGCGCGGTGCACAGGCGGCGGGCATCCGACAGATCGGCAAAGCCCATGGCCCGCAGACGATAGAAGGTGCGGCCGCCGAGGCTCGCTTCCTGAACAACCATCGTTTTGCCTGCCATGAAATCGGCGAACCGGCCCGTCAGACGCGCCCATTCGGATTGCGCGATCTCGGCGCTGTCGAAGGCGCCGAGCTGCACCAAAGGCGTCCCGATCGGCACGGTTGTGGCGTTGCCGTCAGCGGCGGCGGCTTCGGTCGAGGTTACCAAAGTTTCAGGCCGCGCCATAGGGCGGGGCGAGACCGCGACACCCGGCTCGGATGCGGGCACAATATCGGCGATCACGTCCAGCGGGACATCGTTGATCGACATCTCGATAGGCGCGGTCTCGCCATCGGCGAGCGGCTCAAGCGGCGTGAGGTTGGCGGCGATCTGGTCCGCCAGCGCAAGGATCTGCTCGGCAGTAAGCGGCTCGTCCGGCACGGCCTCGATCATCGGTGCAGCGAGGGTTTCATCGGCTTGTGTTGCCAGAAGTTCAGACGCCTCCGCGAGACCTACGTTAGCCCCACCTTGGGCGGCCTCCATCGCCACGACCTCGCCTGCCTCGGCGGTCGGCTGAACAGCCAAATCTGCATCGGTCAGCTGCACAACGCGCGGCGCAAGGACCAGCAGATCCTCGGGCGGGGCCGCCTCGCCTTCGGCGGCAACGGCATTGACCGAAAGGCCCGCGTTGGGCGCAATCTCGCCGCCGGGATTATCGGGCATGACCCGCATCGGCCCCTCAAGCGCCTTGACCACTGGAATGCCGGTCACATCCCGCATGATCAGCTTGTAGCCCCAGACACCAATCCCGGCGATCAGCGCCAGCGAGACAACCGCCCCGGCCGCATTGATCATTTTCCCCGCAGATACAGGTTCGCGCAGACGCTCGTCGTCCGTTGTGAATACCGCCATCTTCGCCTCTTTGCCGCCGGGTTAGCCCCGACTGGGTTTCTTGCTCAAACCCCCGGCAGCGGCACGCTTCAGCGCATCTCTTCGGCCGGAGTGACACCAAGAATACCCAAGCCGGAGGCAATAACAACCGAAACGGCGCGGATCAGGGCAATTTTCGCTTGTGATGTGGCGATATCGCCCTCTTGCAGGAAGCGAAGCGACGTTTCTTCGTTGCCACGGTTCCACAGTGCGTGGAGGTCGGAGGCCAACTCATAGAGGTAGAAGGCAACCCGATGCGGCTCGTGCCCCTTGGCGGCAATCTCAATGAGGCGCGGCCATTCGGCGATCTTCTTGGCAACGCTGATCTCGGCAGCATGGCTCAGGATCGTGAGGTCGGCCCCAGCCAGCGTGGCATCGTCCACGGCAATCCCCGCCTCACGCGCTTTGCGGAGAACCGAGGAAACGCGGGCATGGGCGTATTGGACATAGAATACCGGATTGTCCTTCGATTGCTCGACCACCTTGTCGAAATCGAAGTCCAATGGCGCGTCGTTCTTGCGGGTGAGCATATGGAAGCGCGTGGCATCCGCCCCCGCCTGCTCGACCACATCGCGCAGGGTCACGAAGGTGCCCGCCCGCTTCGACATCTTGAAGGGCTCGCCGTTTTTGAAGAGCTTTACGAGCTGGACGAGCTTGATATCGAGCGGCACGCGGTTATTCGACAGCGCGGCAACCACGGCCTTCAACCGCTTCACATAGCCGCCATGATCGGCGCCAAAGACGTTGATGAGCTGGTCGAAGCCGCGCTCGACCTTGTCATAGTGATAGGCGATGTCGGGGGCGAAATAAGTCCAGCTGCCGTCGGATTTCTTCACGGGGCGATCCACATCGTCGCCGAAGTCGGTCGAGCGGAAGAGCGTTTGCTCGCGCGGCTCCCAATCCTCGGGGAGCTTGCCTTTGGGCGGCTCGAGCACGCCCTCGTAGATCAGCCCCTGCTTGCGCAGCTCGTCAATCGCCGCCTCGATCTTGCCGGTGCCGAAGAGCGCCTTTTCCGAGGAATAGACATCCATCTTCACGCCCAGAAGCGCCAAATCCTCGCGGATCATCTGGAGCATCTCGGCGGTGGCAAACTCGCGCACATCCGCGAGCCAGTCTTCCTCGGGCTTGTCGATCAGGCTCTCGCCGTATTTCGCCTTCAGCGCCTCGCCCACCGGGATCAGATAGTCGCCCGGATAAAGCCCCTCGGCGATCTGCGGCTCAAGGCCGTTGGCCTCGCGGTAGCGCTCATAGGCCGAGCGCGCCAGCACATCGACCTGCGCGCCGCCGTCGTTGATGTAATATTCCCGCGTGACCGCATAGCCCGCGAAATCGAGAAGCGCTGCCAGCGCATCGCCGAAAACCGCGCCGCGGGTATGGCCAACGTGCATCGGGCCAGTGGGATTGGCCGAGACGAACTCGACGTTCACCTTCTCGCCCTTGCCCATGGTCGAGCGCCCAAAGCCGGTTTCGGTGATCGCGTGGCGCACAACGCCCTGCCAGACCGACGCCGACAGGCGCAGATTGAGGAAACCGGGGCCGGCAACCTCGGCCAGCTCGATCCGGCTATCAGCGCCCAGACGCCCCGCAAGAGCCTCGGCAATGGCCCGCGGGTTCTGTCCGGCAGGCTTTGCCAGAACCATCGCGGCGTTGGTCGCCATGTCGCCATGGGCGGCATCGCGCGGCGGCTCGACGGCAACGTTGGCAAAATCGAGGCCCGCGGGCAGCTCGCCCGCAGTCACCATGGCATCAAGGCACTCGATCACGAGAGCGCGAATATCGGCAAACAGGTTCATTTGATCAATCTTTCCGGTGTCGCCCCTGCTTTAGCAGAGGATCGGCCAAGGTCAACGGGGGCGACCCTAGAGGATCGACGTGACCCGCGTGCGTTCGACGATATCCGAACCCGTCAACCGGGCGTGTTCCTGAATGGCGAAGCGGTCGGTCATGCCCGAGATATAATCCGCCACGATCCGCGCCAGCGCCGTCTCGTCCCGCGCCTCGGCCACATCCTTGCGCCATTGTTTCGGCAATTCCTCGGGGTTTTGCATGAAAAGCGGGAAGAGATCGTTGATCACGCCCGTGACATGCTTGCGCATCTCGACCACCACTGGCGCGCGATACATCCGCTTGAAGAGGAAGCCGCGGATAACCTTGAGATCCTCCCAAAGCGCGGGCGTGAACTGGATCACCATGCGCCCCGCGTGCCGGACATCCGCGACGGATCGCGGATCAAGCTCCGCCAATGTCCGGCGGCTCACACAGATCACATCCTCGACAAGGATGCCAAAGAACCGCCGCAACGCCTCGTGGCGTCGGCGATAGTAGTTGAGATCGGGATATTTGCGGTCCACCTCGGCAAAGCAATCCTGCAGCACAGGCAATTCGGCCAATTCGTCGGTCGAAAAAAGCTCCGCCCTCAATCCATCGTGCAGATCATGGTTGTTATAGGCGATGTCGTCCGACAAAGCCGCCACCTGCGCCTCGGCGCTGGCGTGGGTTGAAAGCTCCAGATCATGCCGCACGTTGTATTCGGCCAAGGCATAGGGCCAGGGCTCGGCCACCGGCCCGTTGTGCTTGGCGATGCCCTCGAGTGTCTCCCACGTCAGGTTGAGCCCGTCCCACTCCGCATAGTGCCGCTCAAGGCTCGTGACGATCCTGAGCGCCTGCGCGTTATGATCAAACCCGCCGTAGGGCTTCATCAGCGCATCCAGAGCGTCCTCGCCCGTATGGCCAAAGGGCGTGTGCCCAAGATCATGCGCCAAGGCCACCGCCTCGGTCAGCTCGACATTGAGATCGAGTGCCGCCGCCACCGTCCGCGCCACCTGCGCCACCTCGATGGAATGCGTCAGGCGCGTGCGGAAATAATCGCCCTCATGCTCGACGAACACCTGCGTCTTATGCTTGAGCCGCCGGAACGCCGAGGCATGGATGATCCGGTCCCGGTCGCGTTGAAAGGGCGAGCGGAAGGTGCTTTCTTCCTCTGGATAAAGCCGCCCGCGGGCTGTTGCCGGGTCGGTCGCATAGGGGGCTGCCATTCTTTTTGCACCCGATTTTGCCTGTCCTGACGTCACATATAGAAGCGGGCGCCAGAATTGGACAGGGTAGAGAGGCAAAATGGAGAGTGATTCATGGCCCTAGCCCTTGTCACCGGAGCCTCAAGCGGCGTTGGACGCGCCACCGTGCTTGCCCTGCGCGCCCGCGGCTGGGAGGTCTTGGCAGTGGCCCGCCGCACAGCACATCTCGATGAACTGGCCACCGATTGCGCCGCCGCGATCCACCCGCTGGACGCGGCCGACCCCAAAGCCGTCGATGCCCTCCTCGAAAGCCTTGGCGACCGAACCCCCGATCTGATCGTCAACGCCGCCGGCGCCGGCCGCTGGCACAGGCTCGAAGACACCTCACCCGCCGAAGCCCGCGCCATGATGGACGCCCCCTTCTTTGCCGCCTTCCTCATCACCCGCGCCTTCCTGCCCGGAATGCTGGCCCGAGGCTCGGGCCAGATCATCCATGTGAACTCCCCCGCCGCCTACCAGCCCTGGCCCCATTCCGCCCTCTACGCCGCCTCGCGCGGCGCCCTGCGCTCGCTGCACGAAGCGCTGCGACAAGACCTCGCCGGTTCGGGCGTCATCTCCTCCCACATCACCTTCGGCAAAGTCTCCTCCGGCTATTTCGCCGCAAACCCCGGCACCGAAGAACGCCTGCCGAAAATCGCCCGCACCTTTCGGACGCTATCGCCCGAAGACTGCGCCGCCCTGATCCTGCGCCTGATCGACCGCCCCCGCGCCGAAGCCGTCCACCCGCCCCTCATGGCCCTCTATCTCATGGTCTGGCGCCTCTGGCCCGGCCTCGTGCGCTGGATCATCCGCATCACCTCGCCCCGCCCATGAGCCCGTTGCGGGCGCGAGGCGGCTTTCCTATATTCCCCCTATCCAAGGAGAGCCCCGATGAACCTGCCCCCCGCCGTGACCCCCCGCGCCTTCGCCCGCCTCGCCGAGATCGGCGCCGCCGCCCAAGGCAAGGCGCTCCGCGTCGCGGTCGAAGGCGGCGGCTGCTCGGGCTTTCAATACGAAATCACCCTGGATGAGCCGCGCGATGATGATCTCGTCCTCAAAGGCGAGGGCGAAACCGTCGTGGTCGATACGGTCTCCCTGCCCTTCCTCGCCGGCGCGACCATCGATTTCACCGACGAGCTCATCGGCGCCCGCTTCGCCATCGACAACCCCAACGCCACCTCGTCCTGCGGCTGCGGCACCTCCTTCTCGCTCTAATCTTCTTTTGGCCCTGAAATACTCCCGCCGGAGGCGCGGGGCCGCACCCGCGGACCCGCTCTTGCACGTCGCGCCACCCCGCGCCACAAAGGAGCAAAGGAGAGCCCCATGAAGATCGTCACCTTCAACATCAACGGCATCAAGGCCCGCGCCGAGACACTCCTGCGCTGGCTCGACGAAAAGACGCCCGATGTGGTCCTCCTGCAGGAAATCAAGTCGGTCGACGAGAACTTCCCGACTGAGATCTTCGAAGAGCGCGGTTACAATGTCGCCACCCACGGCCAAAAGGGCTTCAACGGCGTGGCGATCCTGTCGAAATACCCGCTCGAGGATGTAGTTCGCGGCCTCCCCGGCGATCCCGACGACGAACAGGCCCGCTGGATCGAGGCGACCGTGGTCGGCGACAGGGCCGTGCGCCTCTGCGGCCTCTACCTGCCCAACGGCAACCCCGCGCCGGGGCCGAAATACGACTACAAACTCGCCTGGATGGAGCGCCTGCGCGCCCGCGCCGAGGCGCTCCTCGCGGATGAAATGCCGGCCCTCATGGCGGGCGACTATAACGTGATCCCCCAGTGGGAGGACGCCAAACACCCCGAAGCCTGGACCGAAGACGCCCTCTTCCGCCCCGAAAGCCGCGCGGCCTTCCAGCGGATCCTCAACTTGGGCTTCACCGAAGCCTTCCGCGCCCGCGTCCGTGGCGCGGGGCATTATTCCTTCTGGGATTACCAGGCCAACAGCTGGGAGCGGAACAACGGCATCCGCATCGACCACTTTCTGCTGACGCCGCAATGCGCCGACTTAATGACCGATTGCTGGATCGAGGCCGACGAGCGCGCCCGCTCCAAACCCTCCGATCACGTCCCCGTTTGGCTCGACCTCGCGGCCTAGGCCGTCACGTCATGGCCGTAGAGCCAATCCATCCGCTTGAGAAACTGGTTCGGCGCAACACGGCCGAGCGCCCGTAGCCCTGCATGGGCGACCTGACGGCTGATCCCCGACAGGTGATAGTTCACCGCATTGCCATTCGCCGCCGCAATCGCTTTGCGTACGCGGGCTTGGCGTGCGAATTCATAGGCGGTCAGGGCCGCGCCGAGGTCGGTCACGCGATTGCATTTCCGTGCAAGCACATAGGCATCCTCGAGCGCGAGGTTGGCGCCTTGTGCGAGGAAGGGCAAAGTCGGATGCGCTGCATCACCAAGGATGGCCGCCCGCCCCTTTTGCCAGCTCGACGCAACCGGATGGCGGAAAAGCCCCCAGAGGCGCACCTCCTCGACCTTGGCCAGCAAATCTTTGATCACCGCCGCACAATCGGCGAAAGCGGTCCGCAGATTGTCTGGATCGTCGGCATGGTTCCAGCCTTCATCCGTCCACCCTTGCCGAGCCTGCACCGCAACGACATTGAGCTGGCCGCCCGCCAGCGGATAGGTCACGATATGCCGCCCCGGTGCCATCCAAATCCGCGCCTCGGGAGCGGCCTCCGGTGCATTGACGATGGCGCGCCATGCCACCTGCCCCGTGAAGAAAGGCTTGTCGGGCCCGTTGAGACACGGGCGCAAAACCGAATGGAGCCCGTCGGCGCCGACAACCAGATCGAAAGAAACTGTCTCACCGCCGGCTATCGAAACGGCGCCCTGTTGCGGGTCAACCTCCCCGATCCGCACGCCGGTTCGGATCGTCACCGCCGCCTCGCGGCAACCTTCGGCTAGGATCTCGAGGAGATCGCCACGATGGAAAAATCGGTAGGGAACGCCCGAAAGGCGCCCGAGATCGAACCGCGCCACCTCTCGCCCGGTAAGTGCATCAGACGGAACCACGGCGGCGGCGCGCACCGATTTCGCCGCGGCGGCGGCCTCAAGACCCAAGGCCTCGAGAACCACGCCACCATTCGGCGTGATCTGAAGCCCCGCGCCAAACTCGCGCAGTTCGGGAGCCTGTTCAAAAACTGTGACCTGCGCCCCGGTCCGGGCAAAGGCCAGCGCCGCCGCCAGCCCGCCGATCCCGCCGCCGACAACAGCGACCGATCGGCCCGTGTTGGCACGGGCAGCTGTGCCTTGCCGCCCGTCCGCCGTCATTTAGTCGTCCCGATGGACCCGTTCGCGACGTTCGTGGCGCTCTTGCGCCTCAAGGCTCATCGTTGCGATCGGCCGCGCATCGAGGCGCTTGAGGCTGATCGGCTCGCCGGTGACTTCGCAATAGCCATATTCGCCGTTGTCGATCCGACGCAGGGCCGAGTCGATCTTGGCCACAAGCTTGCGCTCGCGGTCGCGGGTGCGCAGCTCGAGCGCTCGGTCGGTCTCTTCACTGGCGCGGTCGGCGATGTCGGGGATATTGCGGGTCGAATCCTTCATGCCTTCGATGGTGTCGCGGCTGTCCTCAAGGATTTCCGCTTTCCAGTTCAACAGCTTGCGACGGAAATACTCAAGCTGCCGGTCGTTCATAAAGGGTTCGTCTTCGGCGGGGGTATAATCTTCTGGCAGGAAATTTTCTGCTTTCATATTGGTGCCCTTTTTGGCGCTGCCTACGTCCGCTTGAATGTCGTCAGCCATGCAGCACACTCCTCTCCTCGCGGCCCCTTTACTCCCCTCGGGGGGGAGTGTCACCCCTGAATCTTGCCCTGTGTTGTCGTGTTGCTGCCGCCAGCCATCGTGATAGGCTCTCGGACATGACCTGAGCGAGAAAAGAAAGGCCCTTCATGCGTTTCGCCGGAACCGAAAGTTATGTCGCCACCGATGACCTCAAGGTCGCCGTCAACGCTGCCGTGGCGCTGGAGCGGCCCCTCCTTGTCAAGGGTGAGCCGGGCACCGGAAAGACCGAGCTTGCGCGGCAGGTGGCCACGGCTCTCGGCCTGCCGATCATCGAGTGGCACATCAAGTCGACGACCAAGGCCCAGCAAGGCCTTTACGAATACGATGCCGTCAGCCGCCTGCGCGACAGCCAGCTGGGTGACGAGCGGGTGAATGACGTCAAGAACTATATCAAGAAGGGCAAGCTCTGGCAGGCTTTCGAGGCCGAGGGCAAGGTTGTCTTGCTGATCGACGAGATCGACAAAGCCGATATCGAGTTTCCGAACGACCTACTGCAAGAGCTCGACCGGATGGAATTCCACGTCTACGAGACAGGCGAGACGATCCGCGCCATGCTTCGGCCCGTGGTCATCATCACCTCGAACAACGAAAAGGAACTGCCCGACGCCTTCCTGCGCCGCTGTTTCTTCC
>JALRLK010000118.1 GCA_023254495.1 Marivivens sp.
CGTCGGCTTCGACTACCCGATCCTGCACACCCTGCTGCGCATGGGGCGCGCAGACGCCGACACCCTGTACCGCAAGGCGCAGGCGATCATCGGCACCCAGGGCGAGGATGACCGCTGGCTGCACCGGGTCAAGCCCACCGACTGCGTGGTGCCCCAGGTCGATCTGTACCTCATCCACCACTTCGACAACAAGGCGCGAGCCACGGGCCTGAAGGCCCTTGAGTTCAATATGCGCTCGGACAGCATCGAGGACTTGCCCTTCCCTGTGGGCACGGTACTGACGCGCGAGCAGGCCGCTGTACTGCGGCGCTACAACCAGCACGACGTGAGCGAGACGAAGCGGTTCTACCAGCACTCGCTCGACATGATCTCGTTTCGCAGCGAGTTGACCCGCACCTACGGGCGCGACTTCACAAACCACAACGACACGAAGATCGGCAAGGATTACTACGAGGATCTGAGCGCCGAGAAACTGGCCTGGATCATCGACGAGCTGGCCGCCGGCCGCGTGCCGACCCCCGGCCCGCAGAACGGCCGCTATGCCGCCGAGCCCTTGAAGGGCCTGACTTCGCTCACCGCCCATGAAAGCGGCCGCACCCAGTATAACGCGAGCGTGCAGCTGGCGACCGACATCGGCGATACGGTCAAGCGGATCGACGGGACCGAGGTTCCGCTCCTGACCCCGTGGCTTGGCAAGACCGCCAAGAAGCCGGCGGCCAAGAAGGCGGCCCCGAAAGCGGCGGCCAAGACCGCCGAGCCCAAGGCCGAGAAGAAACCGGCGGCGAAGAAGCCCGCGGCCAAGAAAGCCGCCCCCAAGGCCAAAAAGGCCGAGACGAAGTAGAGCCATAGATGACGGACCGGAGCACAACACACTCGGCCAAGGCAGGACGGCGCACCGCGCTCGTGCTGGCGGGCACCGGCGTGTTCTGGATCCTGATGACATTCCTTGGATCGAAGCTCGGCTGGAGCAACCGCACCCGCGCGCTCTTCGATCTTTTCGCGCTTGCCGGGTTCGGCTGGGCGCTTTTCTCGACATTTGCACTGTGGCGCGCGCGCCAGACCGGAAAAAGGTGAGCCCATGCTCAAGGACCAGGACCGTATCTTTACCAATATCTACGGGATGCACGACCGTTCGCTGAAAGGCGCGATTGCCCGCGGCCATTGGGATGGCACCGCCGGCATCATCAAGAAGGGCCGCGACTGGATCGTGAACGAGATGAAGGCCTCGGGCCTGCGCGGCCGTGGCGGCGCTGGTTTTCCCACGGGCCTCAAATGGTCGTTCATGCCCAAAGAGTCCGACGGTCGCCCCGCCTATCTCGTCATCAATGCCGACGAGTCGGAGCCGGGCACCTGCAAAGACCGCGAGATCATGCGCCACGATCCGCATACGCTGATTGAAGGCGCGCTGATCGCCTCATTCGCGATGAACGCGCACGCCTGCTATATCTACATCCGCGGCGAATATATCCGCGAGCGCGAGGCCCTGCAGGCGGCGATCGACGAATGCTATGACGCGGGCCTTTTGGGCAAGAACGCCGCCAAGTCGGGCTGGGATTTCGATCTCTACATGCACCACGGCGCGGGCGCCTATATCTGCGGGGAAGAGACCGCGCTTCTGGAAAGCCTTGAGGGCAAGAAGGGGATGCCGCGGATGAAGCCGCCGTTCCCGGCAGGCTCGGGCCTTTATGGTTGCCCGACCACGGTGAACAACGTTGAATCCATCGCCGTTGCTCCTACCATCCTGCGCCGTGGCGCGGCTTGGTTTGCGGGCTTTGGCCGTCAGAACAACGCCGGCACCAAGCTCTTTGCGATCTCGGGCCATGTGAACAACCCTTGTGTCGTCGAAGAAGCCATGTCGATCACCTTCGAAGAGCTGATCGAAAAGCATTGCGGCGGCATTCGTGGCGGCTGGGACAACCTTCTGGGCGTGATCCCCGGTGGTTCGTCGGTGCCTGTCGTGCGCGGCGAGAAAATGCGCGATGCGATCATGGATTTCGACTATCTGCGCGGCGAATTGGGCTCGGGCCTCGGCACCGCCGCCGTGATCGTCATGGATAAATCGGTCGATATCGTGAAGGCGATCTGGCGCTTGTCGAAGTTCTACAAACATGAGAGCTGCGGCCAGTGCACGCCCTGCCGCGAAGGCACCGGCTGGATGATGCGGGTGATGGAACGGCTGGTGAAGGGCGAGGCCTCGGTTGAGGAAATCGACATGCTTTGGGACGTCACCAAGCAGGTCGAAGGCCACACGATCTGTGCCTTGGGCGATGCGGCGGCTTGGCCGATCCAAGGTCTGATCCGCAATTTCCGTGGCGAGATCGAGGACCGAATCAAATCCCGTTCGGGCGCGATCGCGGCCGAGTAAGACATAAGAATTTCGTAATGAATACGGCCGGTTGGAGAAATCCAGCCGGCCTTTCTCATGGGCGGCGCCTTGCCGTTCGAACGCCCGTTTCCACTTCGATATTGAATATCAGCGCCCAAGGCGCGACATGAATTCAGGCGGCATCAAATACCGACAGCTCACACGAGGCCCAGCGTTGAAAAAGATCCTGATCCTGACCCTTGGCCTGACCCTCGGCGCGCTTCCGGCGCGGGCGAACGAGGTGCCGTTGAAAGAGGTCGCCTACGTCAGCGAGGGCATCATCGCCACCGGCATCGCCTATGAAATCGGCCGGGTTTGCCCAAGCCTGACGGCGCGGGTTCTGACGGGCGTATTCTTCCTCTACGAGCTTCAGTCCTATGCCTACGACCTTGGGTATTCCAAGGCCGAGGTCGATGGCTATATCAACGACAAGGACGAAAAGAGCCGTCTTGAAGCCGCGGCGCGGGCGCGTTTGGCCGAGATGGGGGCCATCTTGGACCAACCGGAAACCTACTGCGCCGTAGGGCGACAGGAAATCGCGCTTGAAAGCCAGATCGGCAAGCTGCTGCGATAGCGCAAAAGCCCAGGCTCTTCCCCCACATCAGTGAATTTTCCTGACAAAATCGTGCCGTTCCGGCTGGCATCATCCGGCGTGACGGGATAGAAGGCGGCAACTGTATCGCCCGCGCGCCCGCGCGCGTGTGAGGCGTGCCGGTGGGACGAACCAAAAGGCTGGCCATGTCTGATTTGCGAAAAGTCATTATCGACGGGAACGAAGTTGAAGTACCGGGGGCAATGACCCTGATTCAGGCCTGCGAGGTCGCCGGTATCGAAGTCCCCCGTTTCTGCTATCACGAGCGCCTGTCTATCGCTGGTAACTGCCGGATGTGTCTGGTCGAGGTTGTGGGCGGCCCGCCCAAGCCTGCCGCCTCTTGCGCCATGCAGGTCCGCGATCTTCGCCCCGGCCCGGAAGGGCAGCCCCCCGTGGTCAAGACCAACTCGCCGATGGTGAAGAAGGCCCGGGAAGGGGTGATGGAGTTTCTCCTCATCAACCACCCGCTCGATTGCCCGATTTGCGATCAGGGCGGCGAGTGCGATCTTCAGGATCAGGCGATGGCCTATGGTGTCGATTTCTCGCGCTACCGCGAGCCGAAGCGTGCCAGCGAGGATCTGAACCTCGGGCCGCTCGTCGAGACCCACATGACCCGCTGCATTTCCTGCACCCGCTGCGTGCGCTTCACGACCGAGGTCGCGGGCATCACCCAGATGGGCCAGACGGGGCGTGGCGAGGACAGCGAGATCACGAGTTACCTCGGCGAGACGCTGAATTCGAACCTGCAGGGCAATATCATCGACCTTTGCCCCGTGGGCGCTCTGGTGTCGAAGCCTTATGCCTTCACCGCCCGTCCGTGGGAGCTGACCAAGACCGAGACCATCGACGTGATGGACGCGCTTGGCTCGAACATCCGCGTTGATACCAAGGGCCGCGAGGTCATGCGGATCCTGCCGCGCAACCATGACGGCGTGAACGAGGAGTGGATCTCGGACAAGACCCGCTTTGTCTGGGACGGTCTGCGCCGTCAGCGCCTCGATACCCCCTACATCCGCGAGGGTGGCAAGCTGCGCAAAGCCACTTGGGGCGAGGCGCTTGCTGCCGCCGCCAAGGCGATGAAGGGCAAGAAGGTGGCCGGCCTTGTGGGCGATCTGGCCCCCGTCGAAGCTGTTTATGCGCTCAAGGAGCTGGTCGAGAGCCTCGGCGGTTCGGTCGAATGCCGCACCGACAATGCCAAGCTGCCGGCGGGCAACCGTGGTGGATATGCGGGCACGGCGACCATCGAGGATATCGACAGCGCCAAGATGATCCAGCTTATCGGCACCAATCCGCGCCTTGAAGCGCCGGTGCTGAACGCGCGTCTGCGCAAGGCATGGCTCAAGGGCGCCAGCATCGGTCTTGTCGGCGAAGCCGTTGATCTGACGTATGATTATGTCCATGTCGGCACCGACCGCGCGGCTCTGGAAGAGCTGTCGTCGAAGGAAATCGGCGCGACCAAGGATGTGCCCTCGCTCGTCATCGTCGGGCAGGGCGCGCTGCAAGAGGCGGATGGCGAGGCGGTTCTTGCGCACGCGATGAAGCTGGCCGCGAACTCAAACTCCAAGCTGATGATCCTTCACACCGCCGCCGCCCGCGTGGGCGCGATGGATGTGGGCGCCACAACCGAGGGCGGCATGGCCGCCGCGCTGGACGGGGCCGAGGTGATCTATAGCCTTGGCGCCGACGAGGTCGAAATCGGCGAAGGCGCGTTCGTGATCTACCAAGGCTCGCACGGCGACCGTGGCGCGCATCGCGCCGACATCATCCTGCCGGGCGCGGCCTATACCGAGGAAGGCGGCCTCTTCGTCAATACCGAGGGCCGCCCCCAGATCGCCATGCGCGCGGGCTTTGCCCTGGGCGAGGCGAAAGAGAATTGGGCAATCCTGCGGGCGCTTTCGGCCGAGCTTGGCAAGACGCTCCCCTATGACAGTATCGCGGGCCTGCGCCGTGCGCTCGTGGCGGCTTTCCCGCACCTCGGCGCGATCGACGAAGTGGCCGAGAAAGAGCTGAAAGCGATCAAGCCCAAGAAGATGGGAAAGGCCACTTTCCGCAACGCGATCAAAGATTTCTACCTGACCAACCCGATCGCCCGGTCTAGCGCCCTGATGGCTGAGCTCTCCGCTCAAGCCAAGGCGCAGGCGGGCGGCAAGATGGCAGCGGAATAAAGGACGGGACAATGGTTGAATTCTTCACGACCACCAACCTCGGGATCGTACTTCTGATCCTTGGTCAGTGCCTTCTGGTCCTTGTGCCGCTTCTCGTGGCGCTCGCGTTCCTGATGTATGCCGACCGCAAGATCTGGGCCGCCGTGCAGATGCGCCGTGGCCCGAACGTGGTGGGCGTTTTCGGCCTGTTGCAGTCTTTCGCGGACTTCCTGAAATACATCGTCAAGGAAGTCGTCGTGCCGGCGGGGGCCGACAAGGCGGTGTTCTTCCTCGCGCCGATGATCTCCTTCGTCCTCGCGGTCATCGCTTGGGCGGTGATCCCGTTCAATGACGGCTGGGTTCTGTCGGATATTAACGTGGCCATCCTCTATGTCTTCGCCATCTCCTCGCTCGAGGTTTACGGCGTGATCATGGGCGGCTGGGCCTCCAACTCGAAATATCCGTTCCTCGGCTCGCTTCGCTCGGCGGCGCAGATGATCTCCTACGAGGTCTCGATCGGCCTCATCATCATTGGCGTGATCATCTCCACGGGTTCGATGAACTTCGGCGATATCGTGCGGGCGCAAGAGGGAAGCTGGGGCATCTTCAACTGGTACTGGCTGCCGCATTTCCCGATGCTGTTCCTTTTCTTTATCAGCGCCTTGGCCGAAACCAACCGCCCACCGTTTGACCTTCCCGAAGCGGAATCCGAACTCGTGGCGGGCTATCAGGTGGAATATTCCTCGACGCCCTTCCTGCTCTTCATGATCGGCGAATTGATGGCCGTGGTGCTGATGTGCGCCTTGGTCTCGCTTCTCTTCTTCGGTGGCTGGCTGTCGCCGGTCCCCGGTCTGCCGGATGGCGTCTGGTGGATGGTGATCAAGATGTCGTTCTTCTTCTTCATCTTCTCGATGGTGAAGGCGATCACCCCGCGCTACCGCTACGACCAGCTGATGCGTCTTGGCTGGAAAGTGTTCCTGCCGATGTCGCTCGGATGGGTCGTGATCGTATCCTTCCTTGCCAAATACGAAGCATTCGGCGGCCTTTGGGCGCGCTGGACGATCGGAGGCTGATCCCATGACCCAGATCGATTACGGCCGCGCCGCCAAATATTTCCTCCTCGCGGATTTCGCCAAAGGCTTTGCCTTGGGGATGAAATACTTCTTCGCGCCCAAGGCGACGCTCAACTATCCGCATGAGCGCGGCCCGCTGTCGCCCCGCTTCCGCGGTGAGCACGCGCTGCGCCGCTATCCCAATGGCGAAGAGCGCTGCATCGCCTGCAAGCTCTGCGAGGCGATCTGCCCCGCGCAGGCGATCACCATCGACGCCGAACCGCGCGAGGACGGCAGCCGCCGCACCACGCGCTATGACATCGACATGACGAAATGCATCTATTGCGGCTTCTGCCAAGAGGCCTGCCCCGTCGATGCCATCGTCGAAGGTCCGAATTTCGAGTTCTCGACCGAGACCCGTGAAGAGCTGTTCTATGACAAGGAGAAACTCCTTGCCAACGGCGAACGCTGGGAGGCCGAGATTGCCCGCAACCTCGAGATGGACGCGCCCTACCGATGACCGACAACAATCCCTTTGCGGCCATGATGAAGGCTGGGCAGGACTGGGCCAAGGCGCTCAATCCCGCGCTCGATTCCTTTGTGCCCAACGGGTTTGACAAGCTCTGGCCGACCATGCCCGCCGAGGCGATGGAAGCCATCATGGGCCGCACCTTCAATCCCGAAGGGCTCGACGCCAAGACCCGTCTGTTGATGACCCTGATGGGCCTGACGATCCTTGGCGCCCAGAACGATGCCCAGATCCGCCTCACCGTACGCCACGCGCGCAAGGCGGGCGCCACCAAACAGGAAATCGCCGAGACGATCGCGCAGGCCGCGTTCTTTGGCGGGGTTCCGGCAATGACCCGGGCGATGGAACTCGCCACCGGGGCGATGGAAGAGGACAAGGAATGACTGTCGCCGCTTTCACCTTCTACGCTTTTGCGGTCACCACGCTCCTTGGCGGGCTGATGACCGTGATGAGCCGCAACCCGGTCCATTCGGTCCTGTGGCTGATCCTTGCCTTCATCTCTTCGGCCGGGCTTTTCGTTCTTCTGGGCGCCGAGTTCGTCGCGATGCTTCTGATGATCGTCTATGTGGGCGCGGTCGCGGTTCTCTTTCTCTTCGTCGTTATGATGCTCGACATTGATTTTGCCGAGTTGAAGGCCGAGATGGCCCGCTATATGCCGCTCGCTTTGCTGATCGGTGTGGTGATCCTGATGCAGCTGGGCATGGCCTTTGGCGCTTGGGATTATTCCGAAGGCGTGGCTGAGCGGCTCGCCGCTCCTGCGGGCGAGGTGCAGAACACTGCAGCGCTTGGGCAGCTCATCTATGACAAATACATCATGCTCTTCCAGCTGGCCGGCCTGATCCTCTTGGTCGCCATGATCGGCGCGATCGTGCTGACGCTGCGCCACCGCACCAACATCAAGCGGCAGGATATCCTCGCTCAGATGTATCGCGATCCGGCCAAGTCGATGGAGCTGAAAGACGTCAAACCGGGGCAGGGGCTTTGATCATGATCGGACTGGAACACTATCTCGCCGTTGCCGCCGCGCTCTTGGTGATCGGTATCTTTGGGCTCTTCCTCAACCGCAAGAACGTGATCATCCTCTTGATGAGCATCGAGTTGATCCTTCTGTCGGTGAACATCAATTTCGTCGCCTTCTCGTCCTTCCTCGGGGATCTGGTCGGGCAGGTGTTTACCCTTTTCGTGCTGACCGTCGCTGCCGCCGAGGCTGCGATCGGCCTTGCCATTCTGGTTTGTTTCTTCCGCAACCGCGGGACCATCGACGTTGAAGACGTCAACGTGATGAAAGGCTAAGGACCCATGGAATCCACCATCCTTTTCGCGCCGCTTCTGGGGGCCATCATCGGCGGCTTCGGCTGGCGGGTGATCGGCGAGACGGCCGCCCAATATCTGACGACCGGCCTTCTCTTCTTGGCCGCGCTCCTGTCGTGGGTGATGTTTCTTGGGTTCGACGGCGAGGGCTATACCGTTTCGCTGATGCGCTGGATCGCTTCGGGCGAATTGTCGACCGATTGGGCCATCCGCATCGACCGTCTGACGACGATCATGCTGATCGTGATCACCACGGTCTCGTCGCTCGTGCACCTCTATTCCATCGGCTACATGGCCCATGACGACCATTTCGGCGAGCATGGCCATTACAAGGCCCGCTTCTTCGCCTATCTGTCGTTCTTTACCTTCGCCATGCTGATGCTGGTGACCGCCGACAACCTTGTGCAGATGTTCTTCGGCTGGGAAGGGGTGGGGGTCGCCTCTTATCTCTTGATCGGCTTCTACTACAAGAAACCCTCGGCCAACGCCGCCGCGATCAAGGCTTTCGTCGTCAACCGCGTGGGCGATTTCGGCTTTGCCCTTGGCATCTTCGGCCTTTTCATGCTGACCGGTTCGATCAACTTCACCGAAGTTTTCGCCGCCGCCCCGCATCTGGCCGAGACCTCGATCACCTTCCTCTGGAAAGACTGGAACGCCGCCAACCTTCTGGCCTTCCTCCTCTTCGTGGGGGCGATGGGCAAGTCGGCGCAGCTGTTCCTGCACACCTGGCTTCCCGACGCGATGGAAGGCCCGACCCCTGTCTCGGCGCTCATCCACGCGGCAACCATGGTGACGGCGGGCGTATTCCTCGTTTGCCGGATGTCGCCGCTTTATGAATACGCCCCCGAGGCCAAGCAGTTCATCGTTTTCCTCGGCGCCTCGACCGCCTTTGTCGCGGCGACGATCGGCCTTGTGCAGAACGACATCAAGCGCGTGATCGCCTATTCGACCATGTCGCAGCTGGGCTATATGTTCGTGGCCGCCGGTGTGGGCGTCTATTCGGTGGCGATGTTCCACCTTCTGACCCACGCTTTTTTCAAGGCCATGCTGTTCCTCGGCGCGGGCTCGGTGATCCACGGGATGCACCACGAGCAGGATATGCGGAATTATGGTGGCCTGCGGAAAAAGCTGCCGCTGACCTTCTGGGCCATGCTGATCGGCACGTTCGCCATCACAGGCGTCGGCATTCCGCTGACCACCATCGGTTTCGCCGGCTTCCTGTCGAAAGACGCGATCATCGAGAGCGCCTATGCGGGCGGCACGCCCTTTGCCTTCTGGGCGCTGGTGGTGGCCGCGGCCTTCACCAGCTTCTACAGCTGGCGCCTGATGTTCCTCACCTTCTGGGGCGAGCCGCGCGGCGATCATCATACGCATGACCACGCCCATGAAAGCCCCGCTGTCATGACCGTTCCGCTCGGTGTTCTGGCCGTGGGCTCGATCCTTGCGGGCATGGTCTGGTATGGCCCGTTCTTCGGCGATCACGATCAGGTCAACCGGTTCTTCGGTATTCCGGCCCATGCCGAGGCGGCCGCTGACGCAGGCCATGGCGAGGCCGCTCCGGCCAGCGATCACGCGACCACGACCGAAGCGCCTGCCGCGACCGATCACGCCGCCACGACCGAAGCCGCGCCGGCGATGGATCACGGTACCGATGTGGTCGCCGCGCATCACGATGCCCCGCTCGGCGCCATCTATATGGCGGCCGACAACCATGTGATCGACGATGCCCACCACGCCCCGAAATGGGTCAAGGTGAGCCCCTTCGTCGCCATGCTTCTGGGCTTCATCATGGCCTTCCAGATGTATATCCGCCGCCCCGACTGGCCGGCGAAACTCGCCGCGAACCAGCGGCCGCTCTACTTCTTCCTGCTCAAAAAGTGGTATTTCGACGAGATCTACGATTTCGTTTTCGTCCGCCCCGCCAAGGCGCTTGGACGGCTTCTGTGGAAGAAGGGTGACGGCAGCGTCATCGACGGGACGATCAACTGGGTCGCGATGGGCCTCGTGCCCTATCTGACCCGCCTCGCGGGCCGGGCGCAGTCTGGCTACGTCTTTACCTATGCCTTCGCGATGGTTCTCGGCCTCGCTCTCATTCTGACCTGGGTGACGATCTCGGGGGGTGCAAACTGATGGAAAACCTTCTCTCGATCACCACCTTCATCCCGCTTCTGGCTGCGGCGATCCTCGCGGTGTTCCTGCGGGGCGACGATGGTCAGGCGCGGACCAACGCCAAATGGGTCGCCATGCTGGCGACGCTGGCGACCTTCCTTGTCTCGCTTTTCATCCTCTTCGGATTTGATCCGGCTGACACCGGCTTCCAGTTTGTCGAAGAGCGGACATGGCTTGCGGGCCTGACCTACAAGATGGGCGTCGATGGCATCTCGGTCCTTTTCGTGATGCTCACGACCTTCCTCATGCCGCTCGTCATCTGGTCGGCCTGGGACGTGAAGGTGCGGGTCAAGGAATACATGATCGCCTTTCTGATCCTCGAGACGCTGATGCTCGGTGTCTTCATGGCGCTGGATCTCGTGCTCTTCTACCTCTTCTTCGAGGCGGGCCTCATTCCGATGTTCCTCATCATCGGTATCTGGGGCGGCAAGGACCGTATCTATGCGGCCTTCAAGTTCTTCCTCTATACCTTCCTCGGCTCGGTCCTGATGCTCGTTGCGATGGTGGGGATGTTTGCCGATGCCGGCACCACCGATATCCCGACGCTCCTGACCCACGAGTTCGCCTTTGCCGACATGACCGTTCTGGGCATCCACATCGTCGGCGGAATGCAGACGCTTCTGTGGATCGCCTTCTTCGCCTCGTTCGCGGTGAAGATGCCGATGTGGCCGGTGCATACCTGGTTGCCTGACGCGCACGTTCAGGCGCCGACTGCTGGCTCGGTGGTTCTGGCCGCGATCCTCCTGAAGATGGGCGGCTACGGCTTCCTGCGCTTCTCGCTGCCGATGTTTCCCGTGGGCTCGGCGGTGATGGGCGATCTCGTCCTGTGGATGAGCGCGATTGCTATTGTCTATACCTCGCTTGTCGCCCTCGTTCAGGAGGACATGAAGAAGCTCATCGCCTATTCGTCGGTCGCGCACATGGGATATGTGACGATGGGCATCTTCGCGGTGAACCAGCAGGGCATCGACGGCGCGATTTTCCAGATGCTGTCGCACGGCTTTATCTCGGGCGCGCTCTTCCTCTGCGTGGGCGTGATCTATGACCGGATGCACACCCGCGAGATCGACGCCTATGGCGGCCTCGTGAACCGGATGCCGGCCTATGCGCTGATCTTCATGTTCTTCACCATGGCCAACGTGGGCCTGCCGGGCACCAGCGGATTCGTCGGTGAATTCCTGACGCTGATGGGCATCTTCAAGGTCAACACCTGGATCGCCCTTGTGGCCGCCTCGGGCGTAATCCTTTCGGCGGGCTATGCGCTTTGGCTTTATCGCCGGGTCGTCATGGGCGATCTGATCAAGGAAAGCCTCAAGTCGATCACCGACATGACCCGCCGCGAGAAGATGATCTTTGCGCCCTTGGTGGCGATGACCCTTCTCTTGGGCGTAATGCCGACCCTCGTGACCGACCTGATCGGCCCCTCGGTTGGCGCCCTGATCGCCCATGTTCATGCCAGCACGCCGGCGGAGTTCCTCTCTGCCGCCGCTGACACCGTTACGCACTAAGGAGTGGCACGATGATCTCTGCCGATATCCAGACCGTCCTGCCGGAAATCATCATCGCGCTTTACGCGATGGGCGCGCTGATTGCCGCTGTCTACACCAGCAAGGACGAGGTGGCGCCGCTTCTGACATGGCTGACCGGCGGCCTCTTCGTCGTGGTTGCCGGATGGATCGGCTATAACGGCGCGGGCGTGAACGTGGCCTTCGACGGGGCCTATGTCGATGACGGCTTCGGCCGTTTCGCCAAGGTGGTGATCCTGCTTTCGGCCGCCGCCGTTCTGGTGATGAGCCAGGACTATATGAGCCGCCGCGGCCTTCTGCGCTTTGAATATCCGCTGCTCGTCGCGCTGGCCGTAGTCGGCATGATGGTGATGGTGAGCGCGGGCGATCTTATGTCGCTTTACATGGGCCTCGAGCTGCAATCGCTCTCGCTCTACGTTGTGGCCTCGCTGCGCCGTGACAGCGTGAAATCGACCGAGGCGGGCTTGAAATACTTCGTCCTTGGCGCGCTTTCCTCGGGCCTTCTCCTCTACGGCGCCTCGTTGACCTATGGCTTTGCGGGAACGACCCTTTTCTCGGGGATCGTGGCTGCGGTCGAGGGCGGCGCGTCGATCGGGCTGCTCTTTGGCCTCGTGTTCCTGATCACCGGCTTTGCCTTCAAGGTTTCGGCCGCGCCCTTCCATATGTGGACGCCCGACGTCTACGAAGGCTCGCCAACTCCGGTCACCGCCTTCTTCGCCACCGCACCGAAGGTCGCCGCGATGGGGCTTTTCGCCCGCGTTGCTTTTGATGCCTTCGGCTCGGTCACTGGCGAGTGGCAGCAGATCGTCGCTTTCCTGTCGGTCCTGTCGATGTTTGTGGGCGCCATCGCCGCCATCGGCCAGACCAACATCAAGCGCCTGATGGCCTATTCCTCGATTGCCCATATGGGCTTTGCGCTCATGGGCCTTGCCGCGGGCAGCGCCTTTGGCGTTCAGGCCATGCTGATCTATATGGCGATCTATGTGACGATGAATATCGGCACCTTCGCCTTCATCCTCGGCATGGAGAAAGACGGCGTTCCGGTCACGACCATCGCCTCGCTCAAGATGTATTCCAAGCGCGAACCGCTGCGGGCGTTGGCCATGTTGATCCTGCTCTTCAGCCTCGCTGGCGTGCCGCCGATGGTTGGCTTCTTCGGCAAGTTCTATGTGCTGCGAGCCGCTTATGACGCGGGCCTTACTTGGCTGGCTGTTGCCGGTGTGATCGCCTCGGTGATCGGTGCCTTCTACTATCTCCGCATCGTCTATTTCATGTACTTCGGTGAAGAAACCGAGGCACTCGATGGCAAGATAAGCCCGGTGCTCTGGGTCTCGCTGATGGCCACGGCTGCGGTGATGGTGGTGGGCGTGGTCAACCTCTTCGGCATCGAGCCGCTGGCCGCGGCTGCGGCGGCGACACTTGTCAACTGAGGCCACTCCAGGGCCGCATTGGCCTGCGGGCATTGCCTGCGTGATCCTTGACGAGGTTGACAGCACCATGGCCGAGGCGGCCCGGCGCGCGCCGACCCTGCGGCGCCCCACTTGGATTATGGCCCGCAAGCAAACGGCGGGTCGTGGGCGCAGGGGGCGGTCGTGGATGGGATCGCCTGCCAATCTTGCCGCGACGCTGATCTACAAGCCCAATGCGACCCCCGCCGAGGCAGCACTGCGCTCCTTCCTCGCGGCCAATGCGCTTTTCGAGGCGCTGGCGATTTATGTCGGGCGCGACAAGCTCTCGCTCAAATGGCCGAATGACGTTTTGCTGAATGGCGGCAAGGTCGCGGGCATCCTGCTCGAATCGAGCGGCACCGGCGCATCGATGGATTGGCTGTCGATCGGCATCGGCAGCGCGACGAGGTGGCTCGCATCGATCGCGAGCCCCGGCGCCACCACGGTGAAGAGCGCGTTGAGCGCGAGCCCGAGGAGTACTACGACGAGGGGCGCGGGGAGCAGCTTGACCTTGGCCAATGGGGTCTTCGGCCAGAGGAACAGGACGAGGAGCCCGACGACCGCGACCACCGCCGCCCCCTGCTGCAGCGTCGCCATCGCGTCGCCGAGGGCGGAGAAGGTCGTCCCGTCCGAGGTC
>JALRLK010000161.1 GCA_023254495.1 Marivivens sp.
CCGTTCGACAAGATCAAAGACGAAGATTTCAGCCCTGCCGTCGATGCCGCCTTGGCCGAGGCCCGCGCCGCTATCGCCGCGATCACCGGCAACCCAGACGAGCCGACTTTCGCCAATACCATCGAGGCGCTGGAACTGGCCGACGAGCACCTGAGCGCCATTCTCGGCGCCTTTTATGCGCTGGCCGGAGCCGACAGCAATCCGGCCCGCCAAGCGCTCCAGCGCGAGTTTGCGCCGAAACTATCGGCCTACAGCTCCGAGGTCGCCTCGAACGCAGCACTCTTCGCGCGGATTGATGCCCTCTGGCAGAAAAAGGACGCGCTGGGCCTGTCCGACGAGCAATCTCGCGTTCTGATGCTGACGCGGCGCGGCTTTGTCCGCTCGGGGGCGCTTCTGGAAGGGGCGGAGGCCGAGCGCCTCAAAAAGGTGAAATCCCGCCTCGCCGTCTTGGGCACCGAGTTCACCCAAAACCTTCTGGCCGATGAAAGCGGCTGGTTCATGCCTTTGGGCCAAGACGACCTCGTGGGCCTTCCCGATTTCGTCGTCCATGCCGCCGAGGCGGCGGGCGAGGAGAAGGGCGCGGGCGGACCGGTGGTGACGCTGTCGCGCTCGCTCATCGTGCCGTTCCTGCAATTCAGCCCGCGCCGCGAGTTGCGCGAAAAGGCCTATGAGGCTTGGGTCGCCCGTGGCGCCAATGGCGGCGAGACGGACAACCGCGGGATCGCGGGCGAGACGCTGAAGCTGCGCTCCGAGCGGGCCAAGCTCTTGGGCTATGAGACCTTCTCGGACTACAAGCTTGAGACGGAAATGGCCGGCACGCCCGAGGCGGTGCGCGATCTTCTGATGCGCGTCTGGAAGCCCGCGAAGACCTCCGCGCTGGCCGATGCCAAGGTGCTGGCAGGGATGCTTCATGCCGACGGGTTCTCCGGCCCGCTCGAGGCTTGGGACTGGCGCTATTACTCGGAGAAACGCCGTAAGGCCGAGCACGATCTCGACGAGTTGGAAATCAAGCCCTACTTCCAACTCGACCGGATGATCGAGGCCGCCTTTGCCTGTGCGAACCGCCTCTTCGGCCTTGAATTCGCCCCCGCCGATGGCCCCTTCTATCACCCCGATGTGCGCCACTGGAACGTGACGCGCGGGGGCGAGCAGATTGCCCTTTTCGTCGGTGATTATTTTGCCCGCGGCTCCAAGCGTTCAGGTGCATGGTGCAGCGCCATGCGCGCCCAACAGCGGCTATCGGGCGATGTGCGCCCGATCGTCGTCAACGTCTGCAATTTCGCCAAGCCGAGCGCGGGCGATCCCGCACTTCTGTCGTATGACGACGCGCGGACCTTGTTCCACGAGTTCGGCCACGCCCTGCATCAGATGCTGTCGAACGTGACCTATGAGTCGATCTCCGGCACCAGCGTCGCCCGCGATTTCGTCGAGCTGCCGAGCCAGCTCTACGAGCACTGGCTCGAGGTGCCCGAGGTGCTCTCGGAGTTTGCCACCCACGCCGAAACCGGCGAGCCGATGCCCAAGGCGCTGCTTGACCGGCTCTTGGCGGCCACGACCTATGACATGGGCTTCCAGACGGTCGAGTTTGTCTCTTCGGCGCTTGTCGATCTGGCCTTCCACGATGGCCCGCCGCCCGCCGATCCGATGCAGAAGCAGGCCGAGGTCTTGGAAGAGATCGGCATGCCCCACGCGATCCGGATGCGCCACGCCACCCCGCATTTCGCCCATGTCTTTACCGGCGACGGCTATTCCAGCGGCTATTATAGCTACATGTGGTCGGAAGTGATGGACGCCGATGCCTTTGCGGCTTTCGAAGAAGTGGGCGATCCCTTCGACGCTACGCTGGCCGCGAGCCTTGAGAAAAACATCCTCTCGGCAGGCGGTTCGGAAGAGGCGGCCGACCTCTACACCCGCTTCCGTGGGCGGATGCCGGGGGTCGAGCCGCTTTTGAAAGGGCGTGGGCTTCTGGACGTGGCCTAATCGTCGCCGGGATCGCCGAACGGATCCTTGTGGATCAGCACATCGGCGTTGGGATAGGCCTCGATGATCGCGCGACGGAGCCCGGCGCCGATGGCGTGGGCTTCGGCGAGGGTCTGATCGCCATCGAGCTCGATATGCAGGTTGACGAAAACGCGGCTGCCCGCCTGCCGAGATTTCAGGTCGTGAAAGCCATGCACGCCGGGATAGGTTCCGGCGATCTCGGCGATCCCCTCAAGCATCGCCGGATCGGCGCGCCTGTCCATCAGCGCGTCCCACGCGGCCTTGCCGATGCGGATTGCGCCGAAGGCCATGAAGAGGGCCGCACCAATGGCGACGACCGAGTCGATTTCGTTCAGGCCGAACCGCGAGGAGGCATAAAGCGCGACCACGGCGCCGAGGTTGGGGACCATATCGCCGATATAGTGGAGGCTGTCGGCCGCCACGACCTTGTTGCCTGTCTTGACCGCGACGCGCCGCTGCCAGAATACAAGCCCGCCGGTCACGACGATCGCAAAGACGACAACGGCGATGCCCTTTTCTTCCTGCTGCGGCATGACGCTATCGCCCGCCAATAGGCGCATGACGGCGGCAAAGGTGATGACGCCCGCCGAGGCGATGATGAACAAGGAGTGCGCCAGCGCGGCGAGGTCTTCGGCCGAGGTATGGCCGAAGGCGTGATCCTCGTCGGCGGGTTTGGCGGCATAGGCGATGGCGGCGAGGCCGCCTAGAGACATAATCAGGTCCATCGCGCTGTCGGCCAGCGTGGCGGCGACCGAAAGCGCCCCTGTCTCGCTCAGCGCCCAGAGCTTGGCGATCACCAGAACGAAGGCGACCAGCACCGAGAGGACTCCGGCCGAAAGATTTAGGCGCGTGTGATCGGTGCGGTTCATGCGGGCTCCGGGGCTGTCTGCCGAGATTATTCGCGCAGCTCGTCCGCGTCCACGCCCCAAAGCGCGGTCTTGAGCGCCCAGCCCTTATAGCCGTCCGCCTCGATCCGGCACCAGTTGATCTCGCAGGCGCCAAGGTAAGCGACGACGCCCTGTTCGAAAACCGCGACCTCCGGAGCGTCCGGCTCGGGGCGCGAGCGGACGGGGGTCTGATCCTCGTCGATCAGGACCGTGCGCTCGCCCGACAGGAGGGTGTAGTGAACCCAGCCGCCCAGCCCGTCGCGATCGACGATACGCCGCCAGTTCTCGTATTCGGCGATAATCTGAACCGGAAGGTCGGCGCGTTTGTAGATCCAGTCGATCCGGTGGGTGAGCGAAGGGCCGCGGCGGACGTTGGTCTCGGCGGATTTCAGCGAGACATAGCGCGGCATGGGAAGGTTGGTCACTGGCCCGCGATCCGGATCGGCGGCGGGGCTTTCCTGTCCAAGCGCGGCACCGCCCAGAAAGACGATGGCGGCGAGGGCGCCGACCCTAAAGAAATGCGCGAGCGACGTCATTGTCCTGCCCTTGATTGCTGCTCTTTGGCCCTCTCGTTTCGGGTGCTCTTGTGCCCCGCGGCCTTGAAGGGCAATCTGCCACTAAAGACCGGAATATGCAAAGCGCGGGAGAGTGGTTCATGCCTGGGAAGCGACTGAGTGTTGTCGTCACGCGACGGTTGCCGGAAGTGGTCGAGACCCGGATGAAAGATGTACGGATTGTCCTGTTGATCTGGGTCAAGATACGACTTCAGCATACGGGGATACACCGCTACCATAGCCTTCACGATAGGGTGAATGTCTCTGTCCTGTGCCCATATCAACCACTCCTGCAT
>JALRLK010000005.1 GCA_023254495.1 Marivivens sp.
AACGTGGCCCTTCAGGTGGCCGAGCAGATGGCCGACTATCTCCTGACCGGCGCTGTTACCAACGCCATCAACATGCCCTCGATCACCGCCGAAGAGGCCAAGGTCATGGGTCCGTGGGTCAAGCTGGCGGGCCACCTCGGCAATTTCATCGGCCAGATGACCGACGAGCCGATCACCGCGATCAACATCCTTTATGATGGCGTTGTCTCGACCATGAACCTTGCCGCGCTTAACTGTGCCGCGATCGCAGGGATTATGAAGAAGGCCAATCCTGATGTGAACATGGTTAGCGCCCCGGTCATCGCCAAAGAACGCGGCGTCAAGGTCTCGACGACCAATCAGGACCAGTCGGGCGCCTTCGAGGGCTATATCAAGGTCACGGTTGTCACGCCCGAACGGGAGCGCTCGATCGCGGGCACCGTCTTCAGCGACGGCAAGCCGCGCTTCATCCAGATCAAAGGCATCAACATCGATGCCGAGATCGGCGCACATATGCTTTACACCACCAATGAGGACGTTCCGGGTATCATCGGCGCCCTCGGCCAGACCATGGGCCGGAATGGCGTCAACATCGCCAACTTTACCCTCGGCCGTGCGGCCCGTGGCGGCGAAGCCATAGCGCTTCTCTACGTCGACGAACCGATCCCCACCAAGGTTTTGACCGAGCTGGCGACGACTGGCCTCTTCAAACAGGTCAAGCCGCTTACCTTCGATGTGAACTGAGCTGCGAAATACTTGGTGAAGATGCCGTCGGCCCTGCTGGCGGCATCTTTCTTTTTGGCAGGCTCCTACTGACCGAAACAGTCTTCCTTTGGTCGCAATCCGCTCAGACTGAGAGAGGAAGTCGGCAGAACTCTCGCGCAAAGACATCTCTGCGAGGCGGCCATGCTTGCACTTTCACCGATTTCGGCGCTGGCCCAAGAAATGGCGGCGATCTTTGCCACAGAAGGCCGCGAAGATGCAGATCTCACTGGCGTCGAGCTGACCACGGGGCTTTGGCCTGAGGGCCTGTTTCATGTGCCAATGGCCCTCGAAGCGGCGATGCGGGCCTGCCTCGCCACCTCCGGTCATCCCTGTGCCGCTGCAATCGAAGCGGCTATTCCGATAACGCCGTGGGGCACCAATCCTGTGGCAGACCGGATGCTCGACAAGGAAGCCGCGATGATTGCGGTGGCGACCCTTCTCGATCCCGAGGGGCCAATGATTTCGCCCCGCTTCCGCGCGGGCCTTCTGTTCCAGCGCCCCGGCACCTATTACCGTCTGCACAATCACGACGCCGTTGAAACCTATGCCATCGTCGCCGGTTCGGCCGACTGGATCGCAGGCGACGACCGCCGCATCCGCCGCGCCGGCGACGTGATCCATCACCCCTCGCGGATGCCCCATGCGTTCCGCGCCGGACGGGAGGGCTTTGTCGCCATCTGGCGCTGGAGCGGCGATATCAACAGCCATTCCTACACCTTCCTGCCCGATCCCGAGGCGGACTGACCCAAGTTCGCCGTTTCCGCCCCCGTGCGCCTGTGCTATGCGGCGCCCGACACGGGACGGACCGCAATGATCTATGCAATCGGCGATATCCACGGCCAGCTTGGCCAGCTTGACGAGGCTCTGCGCCTGATCGAGCAGGATGGCGGCCGCGCAGCGCGGGTTGTCTTTCTTGGTGACTACACCGACCGGGGCCCCGACAGCCGCGGCGTGATCGAGCGCCTGATCGAGGGCGTCGAGGCGGGCCGCAACTGGACCGTCCTGCGCGGCAACCATGACCGGATGTTTGTCTGTTTCGTGCGCTATGGCTCGGCGGCGGATGCCCGCATTAGTTCGGGCAATACCTGGTTGCACCCTACGCTTGGCGGCACCACCACTCTCGCCTCCTATGGCGTTTTTGCCGAGGTCCATTCCGGTCAGGACGAGATTGTGCAAGCCGCGCGCCGCGCCGTTCCCGAAACACATCTCGACTTCCTCGACAGTCGCCCGCTCTGGCATGAAACCGACGATCAGATCTTCGTTCACGCCGGAATCCGTCCGGGGATCGAGATGGCGCGGCAGGAAGAGGACGATCTGATCTGGATTCGCAAAGGCTGGCTCGAGGATCCGCGCGATCACGGCAAGCTGATCGTGCATGGCCACACGGCGCTGGATTTCCCTTGCCACCATGGCAATCGGCTCAACCTCGATGGCGGCGCGGGATTTGGCCGCCCGCTGATCCCCGCCGTGATCGCGGGGCGCGATTGCTGGCTCCTCACTGGCAACGGCCGTGTGCAACTCATGCCAATTGGCACTGGATTCTGAGCAAGACTATGCCGCGCGAGTTCCAATCTCTTGCCGACCTACTGAACCACGGGTTTGACACCGTGATCGACGTGCGTTCGCCCGCCGAATACGCGCTCGATCACTTCCCCGGCGCAGTGAATATGCCGGCATTGTCGAATGAGCAGCGGGCCGAGGTCGGCACGATGTACACGCAGGTCAGCGCTTTCGAGGCCAAGAAAATCGGCGCCGCTATGGTGGCCCGCAACGCCGCCGACGCCATCGACCAGCATATGCAGGATCGCGACGGAAGCTGGCGCCCCCTTGTCTATTGCTGGCGCGGTGGTCAGCGGTCGGGGAGCTTTTCCAGCATCCTCGCCCAGATCGGCTGGCGCACCGACACGATCAAGGGTGGCTATCAGGCGTTTCGGCGGCTGGTGCACAAGGTCGTCTATGACGATCCGCTGCCGCATCGCCTGATCCTGATCGACGGCTATACCGGCACCGCCAAGAGCGACATTCTCCGCCTTATGCCAGGCCTCGGCGTGCAGATGCTTGATCTCGAGGGCCTCGCCCATCATCGCGGTTCGCTCCTTGGCGGGTTTAGCGACGATCAGCCAAGCCAGAAGGCCTTTGAGACCGCCGTCGCCTGTGCGCTTGTCGGACTTGATCCGGCGCGGCCGGTGGTCGTCGAGGCGGAAAGCAGCAAGATCGGCAAGCTGATCGTGCCGCCCTCGGTCTGGGCCGCCATGTGCGCCGCCCCTCGGATCGAGATCACCGCGCCTTTGGAGGCACGGGCCGAATATCTGACCCGCGCTTATGCCGATGTGATTGCCAAGCCCGAGGCGCTTCGGCAAAAGCTCCAGCCGATCCGCCAGCATCGCGGGCATGAGGTGGTCGACCTCTGGGAGGCTTTGCTGGCCGAGGGCAAAATGACCGAACTGGCAGCCGCCCTCATGTCGGACCACTACGACCCCGCCTATGCCAAATCCCGCGCCGCGCACGAGTCGGAGCGGATCGGCACGGTCAGAGCCGAGCGCCTTGATGCCGAGGCGCTGGTGGAGGCCGCGAAGGCCGTGGCCGGGATCGTCAGATCAGGGTGATCGCGGGCGGGCCATCTACCAGACGCCCGATCCGCGCAGCCGGATAGCCCGCGAGCCAGAGCTTCTTGACCAGTTCATCCGCCTTGTCAGCCGGAACCGCCGCCAAAAGCCCCCCCGCCGTTTGCGGATCGAACATCAGATCCGCGAGCGGCCCTTTGCGGCCTGTGACAGCCCCCGCACCCGCAATGTTGTCGGGGTAAAGCGACGAGCGCACGCCTTTCTCGGAAAGCGCGAGCGCCCCTTGCATCAGCGGCACGGCATCGAGGCTGATCTCGGCGGCAAGGCCCGAGGCCTCGCAGATGCCCGAGAGGTGCCCCGCGATGCCAAAGCCGGTGAGGTCGGTCATGGCGTTGGCTTTGCCGAGGATTTCAGAGGCAAGCCCCTGCGGCTGGAGCATCTGCGCATAGGCCGCCACCACATCCGCCCCCGGCGCAGCGCCCGCCATCTCGGCGGCCATCAGGACGCCCGAGCCGACAGGCTTGGTCAGGATCAACGCATCACCAGCCTTGCCGCCGCCGAGGGTGATCGGCGCCTTGTCGCACAGGCCGGCGAGCGTGAAGCCGATGGTCAGCTCGTCGCCCATCGACGAATGCCCGCCAACAATCGCCGCGCCCGCGCAGGAGATCACCTCGTTCGCCGCCCCCATGATCTCGCGCATGGTGCGCTCCTGCAGGACGGCCGACATCCGCGGCAGGATGACGTTGACGGTCGCCGCCTGCGGCTTTGCCCCCATCGCCCAGATATCGCCCAGCGCATGGACCGCGGCGATGCGGGTCATCAGGGCGTGATCGTTGGTCAGGCTGCGGAGGTGGTCGGTGGTGATCACTTGCTGCGCGCCGCCGGTTGTCAAAAGCGCGGCATCGTCGCCCGGCAGAGGCGTGATATCCTTGCGCGTGGTCGCGGGTAGGCTGGCGAGTGCATTCCGCAGCGCCCCGCGCCCGACCTTGGCGCCGCAGCCGCCGCACATCGGCTTGTCGCCCAGCGCCTCGACGGCACCAGCGGCGATTTCCTTCGGCAGGGGCGGCACGGGCATCTCGGGCAGATCGTCGAGCATCGCCATGAATTTGCGGTCGATCCGGTCTTTCCAGAGCCACAGAAGCGGCCCGCGCACGGCGGTGCCGAACTTGTCAGCCAAAGCCGAGCGGCGACCGAGGGACACCAGCTTGAGATAATCGCGCTGCGGCTGATAGGAGCGCATCCGGCCCTTTTCGGTCAGCGCGGAGCGCAGGTTGTTGAAGAGGATCGGCGCCTGCCGAACGGCATAGACGCCCGCCTTGGGGCGCGGCGCGTGGGTCATGTAGGCGCAATCGCCGGTGGCGAAGATCGCAGGATCGCTCGAGCGCAGGGTCGGCCCTACGGCGATATAACCTTCGACCAGATCAAGCCCCGTGGTGGCGATCCAGTCATGCGACCGCGCACCCGCCGCGCCGTTGACGAACTCGGCCTCGATCAGCCGCCCGTCCTCAAGCCGGACGCCGTCCGCGCCAACAGACGCGATCGGCGCGCTCTCGACCAGATCGACCCCTGCCTCCGACATCGCCGCCAAAACCTTGGCGCGGGCCTTGTCGGTCATGCCCGGAAGAGCGGCGGCCTTGTCGATCAGCGTGACCTTGCCGCTCCGGTCCTTCAACGTATGCGCCATCGCCATGGCCAGTTCCGCGCCAGCAATCCCCGCGCCGATCACGGCGACCTTGGGTGCCTTGGCGGTGGTACGATAGGCGGCCCACTTGGCCGCAAACTCCGCCAAGGGTTTGGCGGGAATCCCGTGCTCGGGGAAGCCCGGCAGCTCGGGCATCTCGGAAGTGATCCCCACATCCACCGACGCCAAGTCATAGGCCACAGGCGCCTGCCCCGCGATGCGGACCTCGCGCTTTTCGATGTCGATCCCCTCGGCCGCGCCGATAATCACGCGGGCGCCGGCAAAGCGGCCGAGGCGCACGAGGTCAATTTCGAGTTGATCGCGGGTGTAGTGCCCCGCGACGAAACCTGGGAGCATCCCGGAATAGGCGGCTGTCGGCAGCGGGTTGATCACGGTCACCCGCACCCCCGGCAAGGGGTTCATCCCCCACATCCGCAGGACAAGGGCGTGGCTATGGCCGCCACCAATCAGAACAAGATCACGGGTCAGGGGAACGGTGCGTTGCATGGGCCGGATATAGGCCCGCTTTGCGCCCTTCACCAGTGCCAGCGGCAGTGCGCCGCGCCTATCGAATGCGACCCCAAATGCTCAAACCGATCAGGATGACACTGAGCAGCAGGAGAACCCGCCGCACGTTCGCTTCTTCCCGGTCGGCCAGCCACTCTTCCGTAGCCGAAATCCACTCGGCAGGCCGCGGCACCATATGCCCCGCGTGATCCCTTGCCCTCACACGAAGGTGCAGAAGGATGCGCACGGCGAGAAGCGCCCAGAGAAGGAACACCGCGCCCTGAACGATCAGTATGACCGGAAAGCCGCTCATGCCATCGCCTCAATAGCCATGACGAGGGCAATGGGCAGCGCGTTGCCGATGCCGAAGAACACCGCCGCGATGCGGATGAAACGGAGCGTATCTGCGGCGTAGCGCGTCATCCCAGCCCCCCAGCCCAGACCATAGCAGTCTGACAGGAGCTGAAAAAGGGTCAAGTCCAGTCGAGAACGACCTTGCCCGACGAACCGCCGCGCATCGCGTCAAAGCCTTGCACGAAGTCATCGACCTTGAAGCGATGGGTGATCACCCCCCGCACATCGAGGCCGTTCTCCAGCATGGCGATCATCTTGTACCATGTCTCGAATATCTCGCGGCCATAGACGCCCTTGATTGTAATCGCCTTGAAAACGATGCGGCTCCAATCGACCGGCGATTTGCCCGGCGGGATGCCGAGAAGCGCGATCCGCCCGCCCATCACGAGGTTTTCCACCATCTGATCGAGCGCCTGCTGGCTACCCGACATCTCAAGGCCCACGTCAAAGCCCTCTTTCATCTTGAGGCCGGTCTCGATCTCTTTGAGGTCTTGCTTGGCCACGTTGACCGGAACCACATCCGCCACCCGCGCCGCAAGGTCGAGGCGATCCTGATTGATGTCCGTGATCACCGTGCGATCGCCCACTTCGATCCGCCCGCCCTGCGGCGAGGTGATCAGGCGTTCGCGCTTCATCAGGCCATCGGCCTCGATCCCGGCGAGGGTTTCACGGATCGAATTCAGGAAATCGCTTGACATGGAAAACTCCGGTTCAGCTATCTCGAAAAGATACCAATCGCGCCGAAATGCAACCTGCAGTGACGGGACGTCGCGCTTTCCCGCCCGCGCCTGATCGCTAGAGTGCACCCCGACATATCCCTCAGGAGGCCCCATGTCCGACATCGTCATCCTCTCCGGCGCCCGCACCGCCATCGGCACCTTCGGCGGAAGCCTTGCCGGAACCTCACCCATCGAGATGGGCACCATCGTTGCCAAGGCCGCGCTTGAACGCGCGGGCGTAGAGGGCGGCCAGATCGGGCAGGTGGCCTTTGGTCAGGTGATCAACACCGAGCCGCGCGATATGTATCTCAGCCGCGTCGCCTCGATGCAGGCCGGTGTGCCCAATTCGACGCCGGCGATGAACGTCAACCGTCTTTGCGGCTCGGGCGTTCAGGCGATCGTCTCGATGGTTCAGTCACTCATGCTCGGCGACGCCGATTTCGCCCTTGCGGGCGGCTCGGAAAGCATGAGCCGCGCGCCCTATATCGTCCCTGATCAGCGCTGGGGCGCGAAGATGGGCGATATCCGCACGCTCGATATGATGCTTGGTGCGCTGCACTGCCCCTTCGGCACCGGCCACATGGGCGTGACTGCCGAGAACGTGGCGCGCGAGCACGATATTACCCGCCAGATGCAAGACGAGTTTGCGGCCGAAAGCCAGCGCCGCGCGGCTGCGGCCATTGCGGCCGGCCATTTCAAGGATCAGATCGTGCCGGTTCCTGTGAAGGTGAGGCGCGATATGGTCGATTTCGTCACCGACGAGCACCCCAAGCCGACCACCACCGAGATCCTCGCCGGCCTGCGGGCCGTGTTCGAGAAGGACGGCTCTGTCACCGCAGGCAACGCCAGCGGCCTCAACGATGGGGCGGCGGCGGTTGTTCTGGCCCGGCGCGAGGCGGCGGAAAAGGCGGGGCTGACGCCCAAGTTCAAGGTCTTGGGCTATGCCCATGCGGGCGTGCGCCCCGAGGTCATGGGGATCGGGCCTGTGCCTGCGGTGAAGCTGCTCTTGCAACGCACCGGCCTCAAGGCCAGCGATTTCGACGTGATCGAGTCGAACGAAGCCTTCGCCTCGCAGGCGCTCGCGGTCTCGAAAAAGCTCGGCTTCGATCCAGCCATCGTCAACCCCAACGGCGGCGCGATTGCTCTTGGCCATCCGGTTGGCGCGACGGGCGCGATCATCACGGTCAAGACCATGTATGAGCTAGAGCGCACCGGCGGCAAACGCGGCCTCATCACCTTGTGCATCGGCGGCGGTCAGGCCATCGCGCTGGCGATCGAGCGGCTCTAGCCCTCGCGCAGGAACAGGGGGCGGTCGCTTTCGGAAAGATCGGGGTCGTAGGCATAGCCTCCGGCCCCGAAATCTTTTAGCGCCTCGGGATCGGTGAGCCGATTGTCGACGATATAGCGGGCCATCGCGCCGCGGGCCTGTTTGGCAAAGAACGAAACGATGCGCGACTGGCCGTTCTTGACCTCCATGAATTGCGGCGTGATGACCCGCAGCTTGAGCGCCTTGTTATCGACCGCGCCGAAATATTCCTGACTGGCGCAGTTGACGAGGATGTCGGTCCCCGCCTCGGCCCCAAGACGCACTAGATCCTTCGACAGGCTCTCGCCCCAAAAGTCATAGAGATTTTTCCCCCGCCGCGTTTTCAGGCGGCTTCCCATTTCGAGGCGATAGGGCTGGATGCCATCAAGCGGACGCAAAAGGCCATATAGCCCCGAGAGGATCCGCAAATGTCCCTGCGCCCAGCGCAGCTCGTCTTCCGACATCGTTCCTGCATCGAGGCCCGTGTAGGTATCGCCGTCAAAGGCATATGCGGCCGGTTTGATGGCGTCGGCGGCGGGCTGGTCCTGAAAATCGCGGAAGCGGTCGCGGTTGAGGCGGGCGAGGTCGTCGGAAATGCTCATCAGCTTCTTCAGATCGCCCAGCGTCAGCCCCCGCGCCGTTTTGGCAAGGCGCGTGGCCTCGGCCCGATAGGCGGGTTCGGTCGGCGCGTGCGGCACGGGCGAGAAATCAAGCGCCTTGGCGGGCGAGATCACAACGAGCATGGCAGTCTCCTTTGCGGGCGAGTGCTAGCAGATAGGGCCGGAGGTTCAACCGCCCTGCAGGATTTCAAGGAAGGCGGGGCCGAACCGTTCGGCATGGCGGGCGCCGATGATCCGCTCGATCCCGCCAAGATCAGCAGGGTGTGCCTCGGCCAAACGGGCCAGAACCGAGGCGGTGCAACTCATGGGTTTGCCGGTGCCGTCAGCGCCGCGGCTCAGACTATTCTGCGCCTCGAGCAACTGGTCATAGACCGACCCCGCCTCTTTACCCGCCAGCTTGCGCCGCCTTGGGTGCAGGGCCTCGGCCTCGCCTGCGATCACCTCGAGAAAGGCCATGCCATAGTGTTCGAGCTTTTTCGCCCCCACGCCTCCGACCCGCGCCATCTGGTCGAGGGTGGCAGGGCGGGTCTCGGCCATTTCGATCAGGGTCTTATCGTTGAAGATGATATAGGCCGGAACGCCCGCCGCCTCGGCCAGTGCGCGGCGCTTGGCCTTGAGCGCCGAGAGAATCGGCGCGTCCTCGTCACTCACCAGCATCTTGACCTTCGGCCCCGCCCCCTTGGCCGCGCGGATCGTGTCGGCGCGCAGCTGGATCGTCTCGTCGCCGCGCAGGATCGGGCGGGCGCGATCGGTCATCCTGAGGCCTCCGTGCATTTCGGGATCGGGGCGGATCAGATCATGCCCCATCATCTGCCGAAAGATCGCCTGCCACTGGCGGCGGTCATAGGCGCGGCCCACGCCATAGGTCGGCAAGGCATCGTGGCCGTTCTGGCGGACCTTGTCGGTCTCGCCACCCAAAAGAATGTCGATGAGATGCCCCGAACCAAACCGTTCACCGGTGCGAAGTGCTGCGGAAAGGGCCATGCGGACAGGTTCCGTCCCGTCAAACACCTCGGCGGGCTTGTCGCACAGATCGCAATTGCCGCACCGGGCGACCTCTTCGCCGAAATACTGGAGAAGCGCATGGCGGCGGCAATCGAGCGCCTCGGCGAGACCCAGAAGCGCATTCAGCCGCCCGTGGTCGGCCATGCGGCGTTCGGGCGGGGCGAGGCCTTCATCGATCTGTTGGCGGCGAAAGCGGATATCGTCGGGGCCGAAGAGGGTGAAGGCCTCGGCGGGCGCACCATCGCGGCCAGCGCGGCCGATCTCCTGATAATAGGCCTCGATGGATTTCGGCAAATCGGCATGGGCGACCCAGCGGATATCGGGCTTGTCGATCCCCATGCCGAAGGCCACGGTAGCAACGACGATCAACCCGTCTTCCTGCTGAAACCGCCCCTCCGTGATCCGCCGGTCCTCGGCCTCCATGCCGCCGTGGTAATGAGCGCTGTTGTGCCCCGCCTCGCGCAAGGCCTGCGCCAGAACCTCGGTCTTGGCCCGCGTGCCGCAATAGACGATCCCCGATTGCCCGCGCCGCGCCTCGGCAAAGCGGAGGATCTGCTGGCGGGGGCTGTCTTTGACAGCGAAAGAGAGGTGGATGTTGGGCCGGTCGAAGCCGTGCAGGAACACCTCGGGCTCGGCCCCGCCGAAGAGCTTTTCGATGATCTCGTCGCGGGTTTCGGCGTCGGCGGTGGCGGTGAAGGCGGCAAGCGGCACGCGAAGCTCGCGGCGCAGATCGCCGATGCGCAGGTAATCGGGGCGGAAATCGTGGCCCCATTGGCTCACGCAATGCGCCTCGTCCACGGCGATGAGCGTGACGCCCGCCCGTTTGAGCATCTGCGGCACGCCACCTGCGGCAAGCCGTTCGGGCGCCATGTAGAGAAGCTTGAGCCGCCCCGCTTCGAGCGCCTCCCAAACCGCATCGGTTTCTTCCGGCGTATTGCCCGAAGTCAGCGCGCCAGCCTCAACCCCCGCCTCGCGCAGCCCCCGCACCTGATCGCGCATCAGCGCAATGAGCGGCGAGATGACCACCGTCACCCCATCGCGCACCAGCGCGGGCAATTGGAAGCAGAGCGACTTGCCCCCGCCCGTGGGCATGATGGCAAGCGTGTTGCGCCCCTCCGTGACCGCGGCCACAATCTCTTGCTGGCCGGGGCGGAAGGCGTCGAATCCGAATACGTCGCGTAGAAGCGTGGCAGCGCTCATGCGGGAGGGGCCTGTGGGTCAAACTGCTTTTGTTGAAAGGCAGAGTCCCACAAGCCGCCCGCGGGGGCAAGCGGGGTTCAACCTAGTAGAAGACCGCGATGTTGTTCATCAGAACGATGCGGATGATCTCGAGGCCGACCAGCGCCACGAGCGGCGTCAGGTCCATCCCTGCCATAACCGGAACAAACCTGCGGATCGGCGCATAGACCGGCTCGAGCAACTTGTTCAGACCGTACCAGACCTGCGCGACAAACGGTTGCCGGATATTGAGCACCTGAAAGCTGATGAGCCAGCTCATGATGAAATGGGCAAAGATGAAAACCCGGGCGATGCCGATCACCAGCATCAGAATGTCGTAGAGCGATTGCATATCTGGTCCTTTCGTTTGCCCACAGGTAGTCAGTGCCGGCGCGCGCGGCAATCCCCTGCCGCAACGTTACTGTTGATGCCCTCATCTCAGTCGCTCATCTGATGCAAAACGGAGATCACGATGTATCCTGTCGCACGAATGTTCTGGCAGCTTGGCAAGGCAAGAAAGACGCCGAAGCTCGGCCTGACGGATACCTATGTGAGCCAGCATCACTGCCTCCCGTGGGATCTCGACGTCTGGATGGAGCTGAATAACGGCCGGACGTTAACGCTTTATGACCTTGGCCGTATTCCGCTTAGCTGGGTCACGGGGCTTCATGCGGCGTTGAAGCGCAAGGGCTGGGGGATGACCGTGGCCGGATCGACCACGCGCTATCGGCGGCGGATCACCGTGTTTCATCTCATCACCATGAAAAGCCGGCTCGTCACTTGGGATGACCGGTTCATGTATATCGAACAGTCGATGTGGACAGGCAAAGGCGAGTGCGCGGGCCACGTTTTGCTGCGAATGGCAACGGTCGGCCCCAAAGGCATCGTCGCGCCGAAAGAGGCGATCGACGAAATGGGATATGACGGCTCCGCCCCGCCGCCGATGCCCGAGTGGGTCAAGACATGGGTGACGGCCGAAAACCAACGCCCCTGGCCCCCGATGCAAGACGCCTGACAACGAGATTTCTTGCCAGAACCCTGCTTTGCCTGTCTTATCCGATCAAACAGGGGGAGAGCGGTCATGGCAATTTCGCAAAAGCGGCGCATCTGGGGCTGGATGTTTTTCGACTGGGCCCAGCAGCCCTTCTATACCCTTGGCCTGACCTTCGTATTCGGACCCTATTTCGCCTATGTGGCGACCGAGCTTTTTGTCTCGCAGGGCGAAGCTCTGACCGAAGCCAAAGCCCATTCGCAATGGCTCTGGTCGCTGGGTCAGACCATCTCGGGCGTCATCATCGCGCTGTCCGCTCCTCTTCTGGGCGCCATAGCCGACAGATCGGGCCGCAAGATGCCTTGGATCATCTTCTTCTCGGTGGCCTATGTCGTGGCGTCGGCGCTCTTGTGGGGGCTGACACCGGATGGCGCAAACCTGATCTTGATGCTGGTGATCTTCTATGTCGGCTTCGTCGCCGCCGAGTCCGGCCTCAATTTCGTCAATGCCTACCTGCCCTCGATGGGAACGGACGAAGAGATCGGCCGCGTCAGCGGTTCGGGCTCGGCCTTTGGCTATTGGGGCGGGGTTGTCTCGCTTTTCATCATGCTTCTTCTGCTTGCCGAAAACGAAAACGGTGTGACGCTTCTGGGAACCGCCCCGCTCTTTGGGCTTGATCCCGACCTCCGCGAAGGCACCCGCAGTGTCGGGCCGTTCATCGCGATTTGGTATCTCGTCTTTATGATCCCGTTCTTTCTATGGGTGCGGGATGTGCCGAAACCCGCGGGCAGCCAGGTCGCGAGCAAAGGAGTGGTCCCCGAGCTTGTCACCTCTATCCGAGCGATCTTTCGACGGAAAAGCCTTGGCAGCTTTCTGTTGGGCTCAATGCTCTACCGCGACGCGCTCAATGCCCTCTATGCCTTCGGCGGGGTCTATGCGGCACTGGTCCTTGACTGGTCGATCATCCAGATCGGCGTTTTCGGCATCGTCGCTGCTATTGCCGCTGCGATCGTAACCTGGGCCGGTGGCCTTCTGGATCAGCGGACGGGCCCAAAGCCGGTAATCCGCGTAGCCGTTTGGGCGCTTATCGTTGTGTGCATCATCATCGTGGGAATGTCGCGCGAGAGCCTTCTTGGCATCCCGCTGGCCGAGGGATCGGCGATCCCCGACATCATTTTCTACCTCTGTGGTGCGGTCATTGGCGGGGCTGGCGGCTCGCTCTATGCCTCGTCCCGTTCGCTCATGGTGCGCCATTTGGATCCGGCACGACCGACCGAGGCCTTTGGCCTGTTTGCTCTGACCGGCAAAGCGACCGCTTTCCTCGCTCCGGGCCTGATCACCATCTTTACCGCGGCGACGGGCAGCAATCAGAAAGGCTTTATCCCGGTCATCATCCTTTTCATCCTCGGGCTTTGGATCCTGCGCTGGGTCAATCCAGATGGCGAAAAGGGCTCGTGGGCCGAGGCCGAATAGGACAAGACCTATCCACCTGATCACCAGATATGCGCTTTGCGCCGCCCTGCTCTTTGCCGGGCAATCCGCCGTGGCGGCGGAAGCCCGCCTTCTGAGCCGGTTTCATTGGCAGACCGACAACCCCGAACTTGGTGGTTTCTCGGCGCTTGAGGTTGGCGAGGATGGCCTTTCTCTCACAGTCCTGATGGACCGGGGCCATGTGATGCAGGGGCAACTCTTGCGGAGCGGAGACAGCATCACAGGCGTGAGCATCACTTCAGAGACTGATCTTCGGGGACCAGATGGGCAACCGCTCGATGAAGAAGATGACGACAGCGAAGGCCTCGCCGAGGATGGGCTGGGCGGTTTCTATGTCAGCTTCGAAGGACCCGCGCGTGTTTGGCACTATGCTGACCAAGCCGCTACTCCGCTACAAATTGCGCTTCCAGAGCATTTTGCCCAGATGCAGGGCAACGCGAGTCTGGAGGCGCTTGCAGTGCTTGGAGGAAGTCGCCTTCTTACACTGCCTGAGCGTTCGGGCCGGTTCGACAAGCCATTTCCGGTCTTTCAGATTGTAAACGGCGTTTGGTCCGACCATCTCAAAGTCGCGCGGACTGGTCCTTTTGTAATAACGGGCGCCGACGTCGGGCCGGACGGCTATCTCTATATCCTCGAACGGGATTTCGTCGGCGTTGGCTTCCGCTCGCGCATACGACGCATGGACCTCGCGGATGGCGCGACCGAGACGCTGATGGTCTCGGCGCCTTGGGAGTATGGCAACCTCGAAGGTATCTCGGCCTGGCGGGATGGCGAGGGGCGCCTCCGGCTGACGACCGTTTCCGACAACAACTTTCTGGCCATTCAGAAAACCGAGTTCGTCGAGTTCCTCGTCACCGATTGACGAAGCCCCCTCTCGGGCGTAGAGGGGCGCGTCCCCATGGTGGGGGCCAAGTCGCCGCACCCTTGTAAAAAACGGAGCACCCTATGCGTATCCTGCCCGGCGTTATCGCCATGGCCATCATCGTGGTGGCCTCGAACATCCTCGTTCAGTTTCTTCTTCTCGACGGCCTCCTTACCTGGGGCGCCTTCACCTATCCCTTCACCTTCCTCGTTACCGACATTATGAACCGCGTCTATGGCCCGGCCTCGGCCCGCCGCGTGATCTTGGCCGGTTTCGTCGTCGGCATCATCTGCTCGCTAATCGGCAGCCAGATCATGCTTGAGGGTGACGGTTACACCTATGCCGCTGTGGCCTTCCGCGTGGCCATCGCCTCGGCCACCGCCTTCCTCGCCGCCCAACTCCTTGATGTTGCTGTGTTTGATCGCCTCCGCGATGGCAGTTGGTGGCGCGCGCCACTGGTCTCGACGCTGGTCTCGTCGGTCGTCGATACGGTTGTCTTCTTCTCGCTGGCTTTCTCGGCGACCTTTGCAACGCTGTTCTCGGCGGCGGCGAATGACGAGGTCTCGTGGGCATGGGGCGCCGCGCCGTTCCTGACCACCGGACCGGAGGCGCCGCTTTGGGTTTCGCTCGCCGTGGCCGACTGGGGCGTCAAGCTCGCCATCGCCATCATCGCCCTCGTCCTGTTCCGCCTTTTTGTGGGCAGAATGATTCAGCAGAAGGCTTGATCACGCCAATTTGTGTATTTTCATTTGACATACACAATATCTGTGCAAACCTCCTCTCAGGCGAAACCCATTGAAAGGAGGTGATCCAGTGTCGAGAAAGAGATTGGAGAAAGGTGTCGGGACATTTCGGGGGAGTCGCAGCTGAGGCAGCCCTTGGCTGACGAGACCACCGGGGTGGGGTTTCCCTAACCGAACCACCTCCTGAACTTTCGAAGGGTCGCTTCATCGCCGGAGCGGCCCTTTTCGTTTGAAAATGAGCGTTTTGTGCAAGGGCCGAAGGGCCTATTGTCTGGTTTGTACAAATTTGGATGTGCGCCGATGGGCCTGAAAATCACCGATCAGATCGAGATCGCCGACTGGGAGCTGACCGAGCAATTCGTCCGCGCCTCGGGCCCCGGCGGGCAGAATGTGAACAAGGTCTCAACCGCGGTCGAGCTGCGCTTTGAAGCCGAACGCAGCCCGAACCTCCCCGATCCGGTGAAGCGCCGGTTGAAGCGGCTGGCGGGGAGCCGCTGGACCCTCGACGGCGCCATCGTGATCTTCGTGCAAGACACCCGCAGCCAAGCCCGCAACCGCGAGATCGCGCGGGAACGGCTGGCGGAACTGGTGCTGAAAGCCACAGTGACGCCGAAACGGCGGGTAAAGACCAAGCCGACCAAGGGCAGCATCGAACGGCGGATCAAGGCGAAGAAGGAAAGGGGGGAGGTGAAGGCGTTGCGGGGGAAGGTTGGGTGATACAACCCCAGGTTGCTTTTGGGTGTGGTGTTCACCTAACCTGTAATGACCATCGGTCAACTATCGATCCAAGAGGAATCGAGAGCAGGGGTGTTGACTTTTGTTTACACTTTCCCGATATGAGGAACGAAGTGGCTAGAAGGCGACACAAGAACAAACACCTAGAGGCAGCGATTTCTCATGCGGAAAGTAGAGGTTGGCGGATCGAAATTGCGACGGGTCATACACACGTATGGGGCAGACTCTATTGCCCGTATGCGGACCGCTCTGGCTGTCGTATCTCGGTGTGGTCAACGCCTAGAAATGCGGAGAACCATGCTAAGGACATTTGTCGGGTAGTCGACAGGTGCACCTGCGGAGGAGACCATTCGAATGCCGACCTTTGAGTTTACATTTGTAATCGACGGCCTGGACCCCGAAGATCCTGGCGTTGAAGATGCCTTGTTTGACGCAGGGTGTGACGACGCAACAATCGCTGTGCAACATGGGGCACTCACGCTTAGCTTTGCGCGAGAGGCTACTAGCTATCTAGACGCCGTTCTATCCGCCTACCAGAGCTTGAACGCGGCGGGGGCAAAGCCAGTAAGATTTGAGCCCGATTTTCTAGTTACCGCTTCCGATATCGCCGCTCGTGCTTCTATGAGCAAGGCCGCTATTTCGCTTTACGAAAGGGGTCATAGAGGCCAGGGTTTTCCAAAACCTGTTGCTCGAATAACTACTGCTAACCCACTTTGGGACTGGTTTGAGGTAGCCTATTGGCTTCACAAGACTTCGAAAATTGGCTTTGAAGAGTTGCAGGCAGCGATGATTTCAAGGTCAGTTTGTAGTTCCGCGAGCCGCAATTTGTCGTTTGAGCAAACGCTGCAATCGGTAAAGTCTGATTTGGCGAGCCTTCCCTAAACCCTAACCTCCATCCCCACCTGCTCACCAACCCCAAACACCCGCTTATACCGCTCGATCTCGGCCTTCGGGCCCAGCGCTTTGTTCGGGTTGTCGCTCAGTTTCACGGTGGGGCGGCCGTTGGCGCTGACGGCTTTGCAGACGAGGCTGAAGGGGGCCAGCGCGTCGTTTTTCACGAGGCCGGTGAAATCGTTGGTCAGGAGCGTGCCCCAGCCGAAAGACACGCGGGCGCGGCCGCGGAATTGGGCGCTGAGTTCGGCGATTTTCTCGACGTCGAGGCCATCGGAAAAGATGATGAGTTTTTGCCGCGGGTCTTCGCCGCGGTCTTGCCACCAGCGGATGGCAAACTCGGCGCCCGTTGCGGGATCGCCTGAATCGATGCGGATGCCGGTCCATTTGGCGAGCCAGTCGGGGGCACGTTCGAGGAAGCCCTCGGTGCCGTAAGTGTCGGGCAGGATGATCCGCAGGTTGCCGTCGTGCTCTTCGTGCCAGTCGGCCAGAACATCGTAGGGCGCTTGGCGCAGTTCTTCGTCGGTCTCGGCCAGCGCCGCATAGATCATCGGCAGTTCGTGGGCGTTGGTGCCGATTGCCTCGATATCGCGGCGCATGGCGATGCGGCAGTTGGAGGTGCCGATGAACTTGTCTCCGAGGCCCTCCATCAGCGCCTGCACGCACCAGTCCTGCCAAAGGAAACCGTGGCGGCGGCGGGTGCCGAAATCGGCGAGCTTGAGGTCGGGGATCTCGCGCAGGCGCTCGACCTTTTCCCAGAGCTTGGCCATGGCGCGGGCGTAGAGCACCTCGAGCTCGAACTTCGCCATTTCATTGAGGACGGCGCGGGAGCGGAGCTCCATCAACACCGCCAGCGCGGGAATTTCCCAAAGCATGACCTCGGGCCAGTTGCCTTCGAAGGTCAGCTCATACTGGCCGTCGCGCTTTTCAAGGTGATAGGGGGGCAGGCGGAGGTTTTCGAACCACTCCATGAAATCGGGGCGGAACATCTGGCGCTTGCCGTAAAAGGTATTACCGCGCAGCCATGTGCTTTCGCCGCGAGCGAGGCTGATGGTGCGGATATGGTCCAGCTGCTCGCGCAGCTCGCCCTCGTCGATCAGGTCGGCCAGACGGATATGTTTGGAGCGGTTAATGAGGCTGAAGGTCACCTGCGTGTCGGGCTTGTTGCGAAAGACCGATTGGCACATCAGGAGCTTGTAGAAATCGGTGTCGATCAGCGAGCGGACGATCGGGTCGATCTTCCACTTATGGTTCCAGACGCGGGTTGCGATATCGACCATGACGGCTCCGGGTTGTTTGGGACGTTAGACCACTTCGGCGCGGGCGCTGGCAAGCGTGTCAGACGAGGGTGACACCGGCCTCGAGCATCTGGGCGGTCATCGCGGCGAGGCTGCCGCCGAGATCAATGGCGCGGCAGAGGTCGGTGCGGACGGTCACGGTAAAGCCGAGGCGGGCGGCCTCGATGGCGGAATAGGCCACGCAGAAATCGGTAGCGAGGCCCGCGAGGGTCAGGGCGGTGATGCCGCGGGTGCGGAGATAGCCTTCGAGGCCGGTGGGCGTGGCCCGGTCGTTTTCGAAAAAGGCGGAATAGCTGTCGATCGCGGGGTTCATGCCTTTGCGGAGGATCACGTCGGCATCGGTGCGGAGGGCGGGATGGAAGGCCGCGCCTTCGGTGCCTTGGATACAATGATCGGGCCAGAGGGTCTGTTCGCCGTAGGGCATCTGCACGGTCGAAAAGGGCGCGGCGCCCGCGTGTGAAAAGGCGAAGGAGGAATGGCCCTTGGGGTGCCAGTCTTGGGTCAGGACGACCACGGGGAACCGGTCCATCAGGGCGTTGATCGGGGCCACGATCTCGTCGCCGCCCGCCACCGCCAAAGCACCGCCGGGGCAGAAATCGTTTTGCAGGTCGATGACGATCAAGGCTTGGGTGTCGGGGTTCATGGCGGGCTCCTTCAATTCGGGCGGACCATAGGAAGGAAACTGGGGCAGGAAAAGGGGCCGGAGGCTTGCCAGCCCGCGCAGGCGGGCATATGCCGCAACTATGTATACCGTCGCCGCGCTCTATCACTTCACTCCGTTTTCCGATCCTGCTGCCCTGCGGGGGCCGCTTCTGGCGCTCTGCGAGGCGAAGGGTGTGACTGGCACGCTGCTTCTGGCGAAGGAAGGGATCAACGGCACCATCGCGGGAAGCCGCGAGGGGATTGATGCGGTACTGGCGCATATCCGCGCCCTGCCCGGCTGTGCCGATTTCGACTGGAAGGAAAGCGCCGCCGCCGATCAGCCCTTCGGGCGGATGAAGGTGCGCCTTAAGAAAGAGATCGTGACGATGGGCGAGCCCGACGTCGATCCGCGGGCGGGCGTGGGCCATTACGTCTCGCCGCAGGAGTGGAATGCGCTGATCTCGTCGCCCGATGTGGCGGTGATCGATACCCGCAACGATTACGAGTTTGCCATCGGCACCTTCGAGGGCGCTGTCGATCCCGAGACCAAGAGCTTTCGTGAGTTTCCGGCGTGGTGGCAGGCCAACAAGGATCGCTTTGGCAACAAGCGGATCGCGATGTTCTGCACCGGCGGGATCCGTTGCGAGAAATCGACCAACTATCTGATGTCGCAAGGCATTAGCGAGGTCTATCACCTGAAGGGCGGGATCCTGAAATACCTTGAGGAGGTGCCGCAAGAGGAGAGCCTCTGGCACGGGGAGTGTTTCGTCTTTGATGGGCGGGTTTCGGTTGGGCATGGGCTGACCGAGGGGCCGCACGAGCTTTGCCACGCCTGCCGCCGCCCGATCCTTCCCGAGGACAGGGCGCGGGCCGAGTTTGAGGAAGGCGTCTCCTGCCATCACTGCGCCGCCGAGACGAGCGAGGCTGACAAGGCCCGCTTCCGCGAGCGGCAGAAGCAGATCGCGCTCGCCAAGAAGCGGGGCGAGCGGCATCTGGGCCGGGTCGCGGATGCCTAAGGACGCGCGGATCGCCCTTGCGCTCGTGATCGGTGGCGCGGCGGGCTATCTGGCCAACTGGCTTGGTATGCCGCTGCCGTGGATGCTCGGCCCGATGATCGCGACGACGATTGCCTCGATCATTGGCTTGCCGGTTGCGGGGCCGCTGGTGCTTCGGCCCATCGTGATTCCGATTATCGGTGTGATGCTCGGCTCGGCGGTCAACAAGGGGATCTTTGGCCATCTCGGCGATTGGGGCGTGACGCTTGCCATCATGATCCCGTTTCTGGCCAGTGCGGCGGCGGTGTCGATCTTCATCTATCGCAAGGTCGCCGGTTACGATACCGTGACGGCCTATTTCTCGGCCATGCCGGGGGGCCTGAACGACATGCTGATCCTCGGCACGGCAGCGGGCGGCAATGAACGGCGGATCGCGCTGGCCCATGCAAGCCGGATCCTCGTGGTGATCACTTGCGTGGGCTTGTTCTATGGCTTCGTCCTCGGCGTGCGCCCCGGCGGGAGCGGTGGGCGGCCGTGGATCGCGATGGATGTGTTGACGTTGGAGGACTGGCTCTGGCTTGGGGGCTGCGCTGTTTTGGGCGTGCCGTTCGGCAAGCTCTTGCGAGCGCCTGCGCCGAATATGCTCGGGCCGATGCTTCTGAGCGCGGCGCTGCATCTGGGCGAGGTGGTCGAGACCGCGCCGCCGACGCTTGTTATCGTCATGGCGCAGGTGGCTTTGGGGACTGTTATCGGCTGCCGGTTTCTCGGGGCGACCTTCCGCGAGGTGGGCAAGGATCTGAGCCTAGGGGCGCTGTCGTCCTTGGGGATGCTCTTGGTGGCCGTTGCTTTTGCCTTTATTGCGGCCGAGCTGACAGGATCGCAGGCCAGCCAGATCTTCCTTGCCTATTCGCCGGGGGGCCTGACCGAGATGTCACTCCTTGCGCTGGCCATGGGGCAGGATGTGGCCTTTGTCTCGGTGATGCACCTGTTGCGGATCCTGCTGGTGATCATGGGCGCGCCGATGGTTTTCAGCCGGATCGGCCGCTAGATCAGGCCGGTTTCCTTCAAAAGCCCGAGGCGCTTGGCTTCGTAGTAATAGCCACGCGCATACCAGCTGACTGCCGCATCGGCATCGCCGCCCGCGACGAGCCACGCGCCGCGCAGGTATTTCACGCCGTAGCGGAGATTCACATCGGGATCGAAAAGCTCGGACGCGGGGCCGTTATGGCCCATGGTTGCCGCTGTCTGTGGCAGGATCTGCATGAGGCCATAGTAGGAGCGGTGATGGGCGGCGGGATTGTAGTTGCTCTCGCGTTGGACGACGCGATGCACGAGGCTGCGCGGCACATCGTAGAGATCGGCGTAGTGGTTGATGAGGGCGCGGATCTGCGGGGTCTCGCCGGGGTAGAGCGGGGCATCCGTGGCAACATCTACCACCTCGGGCGTGCGGCTACAGGCGGCAAGCGCGGCGAGGCCGGTGAGGATGAAGGCGCGGCGGGGGATGTGGGTCATGGGATCTCCTTGGCCCAAATGAATAGAGCCGGCTGCAATTCCTGCAACCGGCTCTTT
>JALRLK010000060.1 GCA_023254495.1 Marivivens sp.
GGGCCTGCGGTTGTGCCCCGCACCAACGCACCACAAACTGGAAATGCCATCGACCACTTGGCGGCCGTCGTGAGTGGTGAAATGCATGCCTTCTGCGGCCACAAACACGCGAGGCGCTTGCTTGAAATGGCGGTTGGCCGGTCAAAGCAAAGCGCCCTCGCGATGGCGTGGCGGTCGATCGGGAAAGAGGTGCCGGCAAGTGCCGCGGCGCCAAGTGGGGATTCGTTCATCCGGCGGCGGGCATCGGCAAAGCGGCTCCGGTCGCGGGCGAACATCTCGACATAGGCGAGCATGTGGTGGCCCCAAGTCACAGGCTGGGCCGTTTGCAGGTGGGTAAAGCCCGGCATGACCCAATCGGCCCCAGCCTCGGCCTGCCCTAGCAGCGCCTGCATCAGAGCCACAAGCGCCTGATCGGCAGCATCGCATTGATCGCGCACCCAAAGGCGGAAATCGACGGCCACCTGATCGTTGCGGCTACGCGCCGTGTGCAAGCGCCCCGCAGGCGCGCCGATCAAATCCTTCAACCGCGCCTCGACATTCATGTGGATGTCTTCCAGCGCGGTCGAAAACTCAAACTTTCCGCCCTCGATTTCTGACAAAATAGTGAGGAGCCCTTCCCGAATGGCCTCGGCATCCTTATCCGTAACAATGCCTTGCGCGGCGAGCATCGCCGCATGGGCCCGCGAGCCGGCGATATCCTGCGCGGCGAGTCGCTTGTCGAACCCGATCGAGGCGTTGATCGCCTCCATGATCGCGTCCGGCCCGGAAGCGAACCGCCCGCCCCACATCTGGTTCGAGGTCTTGGTCATGTCGGAGGTCCTATGCGGATAGTGAAGTCAGCGGTTCTTTATACGGCGCTTGCCCTCGTTGCAAACGTGGCGATTGCGGGCTCGGCGCTTGGAGAGCTGCGCGAGGGCGATATGACGAAACTTGCGGTTCATGCAGAGCCGTTGACGGTCAGCGCCCTGACCTTTACCGGCCCCGAGGGCGAGGTCACCTTGGCCGATTTCGAAGGTAAGGTGCTTCTGGTGAACTTCTGGGCGACATGGTGCGCCCCTTGCCGCGAGGAAATGCCCTCGATCGCGGCTTTGGGTGAGGCCTTTCCGCCCGAGGATTTCACGGTGATCACCATCGCCACAGGGCGCAATCCCGCCCCCGCCATCGAAAAGTTCCTGAGCGAAATCGGCCTTGAAGAGATGCCCGTCTACACCGACCTCAAACAGCGCCTCGCCCGCGAGATGGGCGTGATGGGCCTGCCTGTCACGATCCTGATCGACCGCGAAGGGCATGAGGTTGCCCGCCTGACCGGCGGCGCCGACTGGAGCAGCGAAAGCGCCCATGCGATCATTGCGGCGATGATCGGCGAAAAAAGCTAGGCGCGGCCCGCCGAAGCCGACAGGATCAGCGGATCAATCCCCATCGCCTTGAGCGCTGCGGTCCATTTATGCTCGTTCGCGCGGCCAAAGAGGATATCAGGGCGCGCATCGCAGGTGAGCCAGCCATTTGCGGCGATCTCGTCCTCGAGCTGACCCGGACCCCAGCCCGCATAGCCCAGAGCCAGCATCGAAGAGGCGGGCCCTTCGCCCTTGGCGATCTGTTCGAGAACTTCGGTCGTGGCGGTCATTGCCACCTGATCATCAACCTTCATCGTCCCAGTCTCGGCCTCGTAGTCGGCCGAATGCAGCACAAACCTGCGCCCATGCTCGACCGGCCCGCCGAAATGCACGCGAATATCGCGCAGGCCATCGCCCTCGGGGATGTCGCGTTGCTCCAGAAGATCGGCAAAGCGGATATCTGCCGCGGGCTTGTTGACGATCAGCCCCATCGCCCCATCCTCGGAATGTGCGCAGAGATAGACGACGCTATGCTCGAACCGCGGATCACCCATGCCCGGCATGGCGATCAACATCTTGCCTGTGAAATCCGAGGAAACCTGCTTCATATCCCTAGGATGTGGTGCGCGCCCGCCACGTTCAAGAGGCAGGACACGCGATCCTCGCCACAACGTGACTTTCCTTACCCGCCGCAATTCCTATTGTCGGCGCGATGACCAATCTTCGATCCCTCGCGACTGCCCTCTTTGTGCTGCTTGCAACCGCGCCGCTTTTCGCGGGCGAGGGCGACGCGCCTGCCTCTGTTCGCATCCTACCGGGCTGGCAATCCGCCGAGGGGCATCACTTCATCGGTGTCGAGGTTACGCTGGAGCCCGGCTGGAAAACCTACTGGCGTGCGCCGGGCGAGGCGGGGATCCCCCCCTATTGGGACTGGAGCGGCAGCGAGAATGTCGCCGATCTCATGATCCACTGGCCGGTGCCGGAGGTCTTTGAATATGCTGGTATGGACGTGATCGGCTATCACGATCAGGTTGTCATTCCGATCGAGATCAGACCCTCCGTTATCGGCTCCCCTGCCCGACTTTCCGGCCACGGCGAGATCGGGGTCTGCCACGAGATTTGCGTGCCCTTCTCTTTCGATTTCGCCCTCGATCTTAAAGAGGGCGGGCGCAAGGTTCCGGCCATCATTGCAGCCATGATCGACCAGCCGGTTTCGGCCGAAACCGCCAAAGTGGAGACAGTTACCTGTCAGGCAGAACCCACGGCTAAGGGGCTCAAGATCACCGCCAAGGTTGCGATGCCCTCTGCCGGATCGCCCGAGGTCGTGGTGATCGAGGCGGGCGACGGTGATATCTGGGTCTCGGGGGCTAGCTCCGTAAGGGTCGGCGATGTTCTGACCGCGAGCGCCGAGATGATGAACCTGTATGGAGACCCAATCGCGCTCAACAGATCAGCGATGCGGATCACCGTTCTGGGCAGCGACCGCGCCGTGGATATCCTTGGCTGCCCCGGCGGCTAGACCGTCATCGCCAGAAGCCGGCTCACCGCGCTAAGGGATCGGCCCGATTGGGCGCTCCACTCGTTGAACGCCGCCTGAACCGCCGCAAGCTCGCGTTTGGATGACGGTTCCTTGTCGATGATCCCTTCGGCGATCAGGCGGGCAACCACATCGGGGCTGAAGATGAAGCTGGGCTTGCCCACCGCGCGGCAAACCCTCTGGCCGGTATTTCCCCCAAGCCGCGAGCCGCGCTTTTTCAGGAAGTCGAGAAAGCCGATGTAATCGTCATCGGGCCACTCGGCGAATACCTTGGCGGCGGCCCCTTTTTCGCGGGCCAGATCGGTCAGGAACACGGCATTCTCGATCACCGCGGCGATCTTTGGGCCGTTCCGCACGATCCCCTTGTCTGCAAGAAGCCGCGCCAGTTCGTCGTCGCCATACATGGCGACCCGTGTCGGATCGAACCCCTCGAACGCCGCCTCAAAACCCGGCCACTTAGCCTCGATGACCTTCCAGCTGAACCCTGCCTGAAAGATCGCCCGCGCCATTTCGGCCAGCCAGCGGCTATCTGGCAGGGACGCAAGCTCGGCTTTGGTCTTCGCCTTGGGCAGGTTGGCCTCGACCGCCTCCCTGCTGCCCTTTCGTTCCACGGCAATCGCATAGAGGTCGTCGAAGCTGCGCATCATTTTCTCCGTAGGTGCTCGTCGAGCCTTGGAAAGATCTCGACGAAATTGCAGGGCCGGTGACGATAGTCGAACTGGGCCTTGAGGATCTCGTCCCAGGCATCCTTGCAGGCGCCGGGGCTTCCGGGCAGGGCAAAAAGATAGGTGCCGTTGGCGACGCCGCCGGTCGCCCGGGATTGCACCGCGCTGGTCCCGATCTTTTGCATCGAGACAATGGTGAAAACCGTGGAGAAGGCTTCGATTTCCTTTTCATAGACATCGCGGTGCGCCTCGACCGTCACATCGCGCCCCGTCAGGCCCGTGCCGCCGGTCGAGATCACCACGTCGATCTCGGGATCGGCGCACCAGGCGCGAAGCTGATCGGCGATCTGCGCCCGCTCGTCCTGAATAATTTTGCGATCGGCAAGGGTGTGCCCCGCCTCGGCGATCCGACCGACGAGCGTATCGCCCGAGCGATCCTCGGCCAGCGTGCGGGTATCGCTCACCGTCAAAACGGCGATGCGAACAGGAATGAATTCTTTGCTGTCGTCGATACGGCTCATCGGGGCTTTCTTCAGGACTTGAGGCGCGCCTTGAGGGCCAGAAGATCGGCCCAGGCTTCACGTTTGGCGGCGGGGTTTCGCAAAAGATAGGCGGGGTGGAACATCGGCAAAGCGGGCTTGCCCAGAACTTGCGTCCAGTTGCCCCGCAGGCGGGTGATGCCAGTCTGGCCGAGAAGCGCCTGACAGGGCGTGTTGCCGACCATCACCACGACTTCAGGATCAATCAGCTCGATATGCCGCTGCACGAAGGGCAGAAGCATCCCGATCTCGGCCGCATCCGGTGTGCGATTCGAAGGGGGGCGCCACGGCGAGACATTGGTGATGTAGACGGCGCTCTCGGCATCGGGGCTTGTCCGGCTAAGGCCGATCGCCTCGAACATCCGATCGAGAAGCTGACCGGCGCGGCCGACGAAGGGCCGCCCCTCGATATCCTCCTCGCGCCCCGGCGCTTCGCCGACGATCATCACGCGGGCGGCGGCGTTGCCGTCGCTGAAGACAGTGTTCTTCGCGCCGCGCTTAAACTCGCAAAGCTCAAAGCCGGAAACCGCCTCGCGCAGCTCATCTAGCGTAGCCGCGCGGGCGTACGGGGAGAACCTCATCTGGGAGCGGCACCGCCACCGCTACGAGGTCAACCAGGAGTTCCTGCCGCGCCTCAAGGAAGCCGGCCTCTCCTTCACGGGCATGTCGCCGGACAAGACGTTCGTCGAGAT
>JALRLK010000194.1 GCA_023254495.1 Marivivens sp.
AAGACGATATTCTGTCGATGATCATTCTCGGAAAGAACCCCAAACGCGAGGCCGCCTGATGTATCTGGGCCTTGATCTGGGCACCTCCGGCCTCAAAGGCGTGGTGGTGGCCCCGGATCAAACGATCCTCGCCGAAACGACCGCGCCCCTTTCGGTGGCGCGGCCTTATAGCGGCTGGTCCGAACAGGATCCCGCCGATTGGATCGCGGCCTGCGAGGCAGTTTTGACGGCGCTTGGCGCCAAAGTTGACCTAGAGGGAATCGAAGCCATCGGCCTTTCGGGCCAGATGCATGGGGCGACGCTGCTCGATGCCTCCGACAAGGTCTTGCGTCCCTCGATCCTGTGGAACGACACGCGCTCAGCCAAAGAGGCGGCCGAGCTTGATGCCGATCCCCGCTTTCGCGCGATCTCTGGAAATATCGTCTTTCCGGGCTTTACCGCGCCCAAGCTCGTCTGGTGCGCCCGTCACGAGCCAGAGCTTTTTAGCAAGGTCGCCAAGGTTCTCCTGCCCAAGGACTATCTCCGCCTGTGGCTGACGGGCGAGCACGTTGCCGAAATGTCGGACGCGGCTGGTACTTCGTGGCTCGATACCGGCGCGCGGAGATGGTCGGATGACCTTTTGGCCGCGACAGGCCTCACGCGGGCGCAGATGCCCCGGCTGGTGGAAGGGGCCGAAGTTTCCGGCCACCTGCGCGGTGATCTCGCCTCCCGCTTCGGTCTTAGCGCCGGCATCCCTGTCGCGGGCGGCGGTGGCGACAACGCGGCGAGCGCGGTCGGCGTTGGCGTGGCAAAGGTCGGGCAGGCTTTCGTCAGCCTCGGCACCTCGGGCGTCCTCTTTGCGGCTTCCGATGCCTATCATCCCGACGCCGCCTCGGCGGTGCACAGCTTCTGCCACGCCCTGCCGGATACATGGCATCAGATGGGCGTGATCCTGTCGGCCACCGACGCGCTCAACTGGTTCGCCGCCAATCTTGGCGAGGAGGCCGCCGCGCTGACCGGATCGCTCGGGACCCTGCATGCACCCAGCAGGGCCCTCTTCCTGCCCTATCTCGGCGGCGAGCGGACCCCGCATAACGATGCCGCGATCCGCGCCTCGTTCCTGCATCTCGATCACGCGGCTGACCGCGCCGCCATGGTGCGGGCGGTGCTCGAAGGCGTGACCCACGCAGTGCGCGACAGTTATGATGCGCTGACCGGCACGGGCACGCGGATCGAGAGCCTTATCGCCGTCGGCGGCGGCTCGCGCTCGGACTATTGGCTCAAGGCCATCGCCACCACGCTCGGCCTGCCCATCTCGGTGCCGGTGGCCGGCGATTTCGGCGGAGCCTTTGGCGCCGCCCGTCTGGCGATGATGGCGGCAACCGGGGCAGGGGCCGAGATCGCAACCGCCCCCCAGATCGCCAAGACGATCGAACCGGATACCACGCTCACCAGCGCATTCGCCGAGGCCCACGCCCGCTATCGCGCTGCCTATTCGGCCCTGAAGGGCCTGACCTGAAAGGACCATGAGATGACCGACTTCTTCACCTCGATCCCCAGGATCGCCTATGAAGGTCCCGAGAGCGACAACGAGTTTGCCTTTCGGCACTACAACCCCGACGAGGTGATCCTCGGCAAGCGGATGGAAGATCACCTGCGCTTTGCCATCGCCTATTGGCACAGCTTTGCCTGGCCGGGCGGCGATCCCTTTGGTGGGCAGACCTTTGACCGCCCCTGGTTTGGCGACACAATGGAGCTTGCCAAGCACAAGGCCGATGTGGCCTTCGAGATGTTCGACATCCTCGGCGCACCGTTCTTCTGCTTCCACGACGCCGACGTGCGCCCCGAAGGCGCGAGCTATGCCGAGAACACCGCCCGCCTGCAGGAGATGACCGATTATTTCGCGGCCAAGATGGAAGGCCGCAAGACCAAACTTCTATGGGGCACGGCCAACCTCTTCTCGCACCGCCGCTTCATGGCTGGCGCCGCGACCAACCCCGATCCCGAGGTCTTTGCCTATTCGGCGGCGACGATCAAAGCCTGCATGGATTCCACCCGCCAGCTGGGCGGCCAGAACTATGTGCTCTGGGGCGGGCGCGAGGGCTATGAGACCCTCCTCAACACCGATATCGGCCGCGAGCGGGCGCAGGCGGGTCGGATGCTTCAGATGGTGGTCGACTACAAATACAAGACCGGTTTCAAAGGCACGATCCTGATCGAGCCCAAGCCGCAGGAGCCTACCAAGCACCAGTATGATTTCGACGTTGCGACAGTTTATGGCTTCCTCAAAGATTTCGGCCTCGAGAATGAGGTGAAGGTCAATATCGAGCAGGGCCACGCGATCCTTGCGGGCCATTCCTTCGAGCACGAGCTGGCGATGGCGCGTGAGCTGGGCATCTTCGGCTCGATCGACATCAACCGCAACGATTACCAGTCGGGCTGGGATACCGACCAGTTCCCCAACAACGTCCCCGAGATGGCGCTGGCCTTCTACGAGGTCTTGCGGGCGGGCGGCTTTACCACGGGCGGCACCAACTTCGACGCCAAACTGCGCCGCCAGAGCCTTGACGCCGAAGACCTGATCCTCGCCCATGTAGGCGGCATGGACGCCTGCGCGCGCGGCCTCAAGGCGGCGGCGAAAATGCTCGAGGATGGCAAGCTCGAAGCCGCCCGAGAGGCCCGCTATGCGAGCTGGGAGAGCGCTGAGGGCAAGGCTCTGCTGAACAGCAATCTTGAGAGCATCACCCAGAAGGTTCTCGCCGAGAATATCGACCCCGAGCCGCGCTCGGGCCGGCAAGAGCGGCTCGAGAATCTTGTGAACCGGTATCTTTGAGAGGCTAGACCAAGGGGCGTCTGCCTAGCATTCTCTGAAACGCGATTGCTCGTCGGCCCACAAGGGGCCGGGCTACCGTTCCGCAGCTCTTGTCTGAACTAGGGTTTCCGAGGCAAGGCGCCATCGGCGCGTTTCTGCGCCAGCCGCTATTCTCGACAGCATTCTCTCTGGGGTTCGGAACCCTATACACCGCCGTCTACCGCCTGCGCCTTGGTCAGATGGAGCTGCGCTGGCCAAAGGGGGCATGGACCATCGACATCGCGGGGGCCGTCGACGGCGAGATGGTGATCCACATTCCCGACGAAGGGCCGAGGGTGCTGCTCAGCTAGTGTGGGATGTGGCTGCAACTTCTGATGGCGAACCCTCAGGCGACCTATCTGAAGGTAGCGGTTGCGAACTTTAGGGTTGATCGTCATCTTTGACATCGGGTGCAGAAACCAAACGCCCCAACACGGAGCACAGTCTTGGACGGACCATCCCCCAATGCGTTCATCGAAGCGGTTCCGCTGCCTGCATTGATTATCGAGCAAGGTTTGCGGATCAAGGCGGCCAATCACCTCGCGAGCGAGGTCTTGGGCAGTGCATTGGCAGGACGACTTCTGGCAACGGTCATCCGCGCCCCAGACGTGCTTGACGCGGCTGAGGCCGCCTTGCGCGACGAAACACCACAAGAAAGCGAATTTGATTTCTCAGACGGCCGACGTCCGCGAACGTTTTCTGCGACTTCTCGCTCTCTGGGGGCGGGTTTTGGTATCCTTCTGGTGCTTCGGGACAAGACCGAAGCCCTCGAAATCGGACGGTTGCGGACTGATTTCGTTGCGAATGTCAGTCACGAGCTGCGAACGCCCCTGACAGCCATGTCGGGCATCGTCGAGACGCTCAAGGGAGCGGCGGGCGACGATCCAGCGGCACAGGCACGGTTTCTCGATATCATTGGCGAGGAAGTCGCCCGGATGAACCGGTTGGTCTCGGATCTCCTTTCGCTCGCGCGGGTGGAAAGCGGCCATCTGGCCGAACGGGCACCTGCCGATATACGAAAACTTGTTTCGCGATCGGTCGAACTCCTGACGGAAAAGGCCGCGAACATGGGGGTGAGCATATGCCTGTCTGCCCCCGAGGCTACGGTGATGGCCTTGGTGGATCAGGATCTTTTGCACCACGTTTTCAACAACCTCATCGAAAACGCAGTGAAATACGGACGGTCGGGCGGCAAGGTTGATATCCTGATTGAAGAGACCGATGATGCCAGACCGCTGAAGGGCAGGGCGGTTGCCATCAGTGTGCGAGACTATGGCGAAGGGATCGAACCCCGGCACCTGCCACGCCTGACCGAGCGCTTCTATCGGATCGACAGGCACCGCTCGCGCGGAATGGGTGGCACGGGGCTTGGTCTTGCCATCGTCAAACACGCGATCGAGCGGCATCGCGGGCGCCTTATTGTCGAAAGCACGCTAGGAAAAGGAAGCACCTTTACCGCCCTGCTTCCTGTTTCTTGAAGCAATTCGTTTCGAGGGCCGATGTTACACGGCTGTTACACGACCGTCGTAAAAGCTTTGCAGAATCGTCCTAGTGAGGGTCCGTGTCACAAACGACCGCTATGCTACAGGAGCTGCAAATGACCATGACGAGGCTTGTCGCCGCTGCCGCGATCCTCACCGTTTCCGCGGGTGCCGCCGTTGCGCGCGACCGTATCCAGATCGCTGGATCCTCTACCGTTCTTCCGTATGCCTCGATCGTTGCCGAGGCCTTTGGTGAAAACTTTGATTATCCGACGCCGGTTGTTGAATCGGGCGGCTCTTCGGCTGGTCTCAAGCGGTTCTGCGAGGGTGTCGGCGAGAACACAATCGACATCGCCAATGCATCGCGCCCCATCAAATCCAGCGAGATCGAAGCCTGCGCTGCCGCCGGCGTGACCGATATCATCGAGGTCCGCATCGGTTATGACGGCATCGTTTTTGCCTCTGACAAGGCGGGCGCCGAGTTTGCTTTTACACCGGCCGACTGGTTCGGCGCCCTGTCCGACAAGGTTTTGGTTGACGGCGCTCTTGTCGACAACCCCAACACCTCTTGGGCCCAAGTAAACTCGTCGCTGCCGGATCAGCCGATCCTCGCCTTCATTCCTGGCACCAAGCACGGCACCCGCGAAGTTTTTGAAGAGAAGGTCATTCTGGCCGGTTGTGAGGCTTCGGGCGCGTTTGACGCCATTATGGCCGAAAACGGCGGCGACAAGAAAGCGGCGGAAAAGGCCTGTATGACCCTCCGCACCGATGGCCTGTCGGTTGATATCGACGGGGACTATACCGAAACCCTCGCGCGGATCAGCTCCAACCCCAACGGGATCGGTGTGTTTGGCCTCTCGTTCTATGAGAGCAACACAGACAATCTGCGCGTTGCCACCATGTCGGGCGCTGTTCCGTCGGTTGAGACCATCGCCAGCGGAGATTATCCGGTGTCGCGCCCGCTCTACTTCTACATCAAGGCCGCGCATCTGGCCGAGATCCCCGGGTTGAAAGACTATGCCGAATTCTTCCTCATGGACGAAGTCGCCGGGCCCGACGGCCCGCTGGCCGAATATGGTTTGGTATCTGACCCCGAACTGGCCGAGACTCAGGCCGCGGTTGCCGAAGAACGGCTGATGAACTGACCGAATTCTGAGCTAATCTAAGAAGGGGGCGCACCCGCGCCCCCTCGTTTCGTAAAGACAGGCAGACACATGACCGGCCTCCTTCTATCCGACAGCCGCCGGAGCCAAAGACGCAGCCGCCAGAGGCGGCTTGAGGCAATCCTCATGGGGCTGCTGATTTCGGCGGCTTCCATAGCCATTCTTGTCACGATCGGGATCGTGCTTTCGATGGTGTTTGAGACGGTTCATTTCTTCCGGATCTACGACTGGACCAATTTCTTCTTCGGAAGCACCTGGTCGCCCAATTTCAGAGGGGACTCAGAGCTTGCCATTCTGCCGCTCCTTTGGGGCACGCTCTATATTTCGGCCGTGGCGCTTTTGGTTGCGGTCCCTGTCGGGCTCTTCGCGGCGGTCTATCTTGCTGAATTTGCCGGTCCCAGAGTGCGGGCAACAGCCAAACCCCTGCTCGAGCTTCTCGCCGGTATCCCGACCATCGTTTACGGCCTCTTCGCCCTCATCACCGTCGGCCCCGGGCTCGTTCAGCTCTTTGGTGAAGGCGGTTTCTTTGGCGTGAGCTGGATGGCCGGCGCAAGCTCTGTCCTGACAGCGGGGCTCGTGATGGGGATCATGCTGATCCCCTTTGTGTCGTCACTGTCGGATGACATCATCAATGCCGTGCCCCAATCCCTGCGCGATGGCTCGCTCGGCCTTGGCGCCACCCGTTCCGAGACGATCCGACAGGTCGTCTTGCCGGCCGCATTGCCGGGGATCGTTGGCGCGATCCTTTTGGCCGCCTCGCGGGCGATTGGGGAAACCATGATCGTCGTCATGGGCGCAGGGGCGGTTGCCAAGATTTCCGGCAATCCCTTTGAGGCGATGACAACCATCACCACCCGCATCGTCAGCCAGCTCACCGGCGATAGCGATTTCACCAGCCCCGAAACGCTGGTCGCCTTCGCGCTGGGCATCAGCCTTTTCGTTCTGACGCTGGGGCTCAACCTCGTCGCGCTGGCCGTCGTTCGCAAATATCGGGAGCAGTACGAATGACGCCTCGGTCCCGGTCTCTTTTCGCGGCAGATCCGCAAATCCAGAGCCGCAAACGGGCCGATGCCCGCTTCAGGCTCTATGGCCTAGCGGCGATCCTTGCGAGTCTTGCTCTTTTGGCAGTCCTATTGGGAACGGTGATCGGCAACGGGCTTGGTGCATTTCAGCAAAGCTATCTGACGCTCGAGGTCGAGCTTCTTGAAAGCAAGCTCGACAAGACCGGCAACCGCGACATCGAAGAAATCAAGAAGGTTACGACTTTCGGTTATGATCCGCTGCTGACTGCCGCGGCCGAGCGATTGATCGAAACCCACAATATCCAGACCGACCTTCGCGCCAAAGACATCGCCAAACTCCTTTCGAAATCTGCGGTATCGGACCTAAGGGATTTTGTGGTCGCCGACCCGTCGCAGATTGGCAGCACCGTCTCATTCGATTTCCTCGTGAATGCCCGGGTGGATGGCTACCTCAAGGGACGGGTGACGCGCGAAAGCATTGCCGATGACAAGATGATTTCGGCCGAACAGCTTGATGCGGTCGATCAGCTGGTCGCCGCAGGCGCTCTGGTCAAGCGTTTCAATCTGGATTTCATCCTTGGCTCTGATGCCTCCGACCAGCGGCCCGAATCAGCCGGGATCGGCACCGCGATGCTTGGCTCTCTGGCGATGATGCTGGTGGTTCTTGTCCTGACCTTGCCGGTCGGGGTTGCGGCATCGATCTATCTCGAGGAATTTGCCCCCAAGAACCGGCTGACGGATCTGATCGAGGTCAATATCTCGAACCTCGCCGCCGTTCCGTCGATCGTTTTCGGTATTCTTGGCCTCGCGGTCTTTATCAACATTCTGCACCTGCCGATGTCGGCCCCCTTGGTCGGGGGGCTTGTCTTGTCGCTGATGACCCTGCCCACGATCATCATCTCGTCGCGCGCCGCGATGAAATCCGTGCCGCCCTCGATCCGCGATGCTGCCCTCGGCGTTGGCGCTTCAAGAATGCAGGCGGTGTTTCACCATGTCCTGCCGCTTGCCGCGCCCGGCATCCTGACGGGGACGATTATCGGTCTGGCTCAGGCTTTGGGGGAAACCGCTCCGCTTCTTCTGATCGGCATGGTTGGCTTTATCGCCTCGACCGCACCAGAAACGATGGGCGATGCTCTTCTTGCGCCGAATACCGCCCTTCCGGCGCAGATCTTCGAATGGGCGAAACGTGCCGACCCTGCGTTCTACGAGCGCGCCTGGGGCGGGATCATTGTCCTTCTGGTGTTTCTGGTCGCGATGAACGCCATCGCGATCCTCCTGCGCCGCCGGTTTGAACGGCGGTGGTAGGCTCATGGCAATTCTGAAAGGCCAAGTTGAATGAGTGCTTCGAAAATCAGCGCCCGCGGCTGCAACGTCTTTTACGGCGATACCCATGCGGTCAAGGACGTGAATGTCGATATCGGCAGCAAATCCGTCACCGCCTTTATCGGCCCCTCCGGCTGCGGAAAATCGACATTTCTGCGGAGCCTCAACCGGATGAACGACACGATCGACAGTTGTCGGGTTGAGGGCACGATTACGCTGGATGGCGAGAATATCTACGATCCGCGCGTCGATCCGGTGACCCTGCGAGCACGGGTCGGGATGGTGTTTCAAAAGCCCAATCCTTTCCCCAAATCGATCTTTGACAATGTCGCCTACGGGCCAAAGATTCACGGCATGGCCAAATCGAAATCCGATCTGCGCGACATCGTCGAAAATGCCCTCCGCCGCGCGGCGATTTGGGACGAGGTGAAAGACAGGCTCGATGCGCCGGGCACCGGCCTTTCCGGCGGCCAGCAGCAACGTCTGTGCATTGCGCGCGCCATCGCCACCCATCCCGAGGTCTTGCTGATGGACGAGCCGTGCTCGGCGCTTGATCCGATCGCGACATTCCAGATCGAAGAGCTTATCGACGATCTTGCCAAGAATATCTCGGTGGTCATCGTTACCCACTCGATGCAACAGGCGGCCCGCGTGAGCCAAAAGACGGCGTTCTTCCATCTGGGCGAGCTGGTCGAATTTGGCGATACGGACGATATCTTTACCAACCCGTCCGATCCCCGAACAGAATCCTATATCACAGGCCGTATCGGCTAGGCCAAGGAGACCCATAATGTCGGAACATCACATCGCCTCGGCTTTTGATCGCGATCTGGAGGGCATTCAGGCCAACTTGATGCGTATGGGCGGCCTTGTTGAAAGTGCGATTCAAAATGCGACCAAGGCTTTGATCGACCGCGATCCAGATCTCGCGGCCAAGGTCCGGGTGGATGACAAGAAGATCGACGCGCTCGACGAAACGATCCACGCCGAATGTGCGCGGCTTATCGCTTTGCGCCAACCGATCGCCAGTGACCTCAGAACCATCCTTGGCGTCATGCGTATCGTTGCCAACCTCGAGCGTATCGGGGACTATGCCAAGAACCTGGCCAAGCGGACAGTCGTTCTTCTGGAACTGCCCGAGGTTCCCGGTGCAACGGGATCGATTTCCCGAATGGCGCGCGAGGTGCAGGCAATGCTCACCGACGCGCTCGAAGCAACACTCAAGCAGGATGCCACGCTGGCCGAGAGCGTGCGACATAGGGATGTCGAGGTCGATGAGATGTATGTTGCCTTTTTTCGCGAGCTGGTGAGCTTCATGCTCGAAGATCCGCGCAAGATCACGGCCTGTATGCACTATCATTTCATCGGTAAGAATATCGAACGCATGGGCGATCATTCTGTCGCTATCGCGAACCAGACGATCTATCAGATTACCGGCCAAATGCCCGCAGAAAAGCGCGAAAAAGGGACAGAGAATCTCTATCGGCCCGGGGGCGAACCCTCGAAATGAGTGCGCTCTCCGCCCGCATCCTTCTGGTCGAGGACGAGCCGTCCCAGCGGGCGGTGCTCTCATACAATCTGATGCGGGAAGGCTATCAGGTGACCGAGGCCATCGATGGAGAAGAGGCGATCCTGCTTACCGAAGAAGAAGATTTCGATCTAGTTCTGCTGGATTGGATGCTTCCCGCGCTGTCGGGCATAGAGATCTGTCGTCGGCTCAAACGGCAAAAACGCACAAAGGATATTCCTGTGATCATGTTGTCGGCGCGGGCCGAGGATGTGGACAAGGTGCGGGGGTTCGATACCGGCGCCGATGACTACCTTGCCAAGCCCTATTCCTTGCCAGAGTTGTTGGCACGGATCCGGTCGCACCTCCGACGTTTTCGAGCCACGGCGGCGGGCGAGGCGGTTACGGTTGACGATATCTCGCTCGATCCCCTGTCGCACCGCGTCCAGCGTGCGGGCACCGACATCACACTTGGTCCGACCGAGTTTAGGCTTCTGGCAACGCTGATGGAGCGCCCCGGTCGGGTCTGGACCCGCGATCAGCTCTTGGATCGGGTCTGGAAGGCAAGTCCCGATACCGAAACCAGAACCGTTGATGTGCACATCGGCCGTTTGAGAAAGGCGTTGAGCCTGCCGGACCTCGCCGATCCCATTCGGACGGTCCGCGGCACCGGCTATTCA
>JALRLK010000197.1 GCA_023254495.1 Marivivens sp.
CAGCTCTTGGATCGGGTCTGGAAGGCAAGTCCCGATACCGAAACCAGAACCGTTGATGTGCACATCGGCCGTTTGAGAAAGGCGTTGAGCCTGCCGGACCTCGCCGATCCCATTCGGACGGTCCGCGGCACCGGCTATTCAATTGGCTGAATTACCGGTTGGTTCCGGCTCAGATCATGACAAGGTGCAAGACATTTGCACTTGTTTATTCAGCGCCGATCAATCCGCTCAACCTCGAAACCTTTCTCAATTTCGCCAGAGATCTGGCAGAAGAGGTCGGGCCGCAGGCCGGCGTGATTGCCGCGTGGTGCGCAGGCGTCTTGCCGGGTGCAGACCTTGGCGCCGATAAAGGCCCGCAGCATACCGAGCAGTTCGCAGACTAGCGGTCAGAAGACCGAGAGGATTTCGTCCAGAGGCTTCTTGATCTTCGCCACCTCGGGAACGGTCGCCGTTTCGGCCGGGTATCCCACGGGAAGGATCATCACCGGCTTTTCGTGATCGGGGCGTCCCAGAAGGCCATTGAGGAATTTCATCGGATTGGGCGTGTGCGTCAGGCACGACAGCCCCGCATTATGCAGCGTCGCGATGAGAAAGCCGGTGGCAATGCCCACGCTTTCGGGAACGTAGTAGTTCTTGTAGCGGTTGCCGGTCTGGGTCAGGCCATAGCGTTGAGCAAAGATGACGATCAGCCAAGGCGCGGTCGTCAGATGCGGCTTCTCTACGCCCGTTCCGATCGGTTCGAGCGCCCTCAGCCATTCATCGCCGGCGCCGCCTGCATAGAAAGCGCGTTCTTCCTCTTCGGCCGCCTCGCGAATCTTGGTCTTGATCGCGGCATCGCGGACGGCGACGAAATGCCAGGGCTGGTGGTTGGCCCCCGATGGCGCCGTTCCCGCCGTGGCGATGGTGGCACGGATCACCGCCTCGTCGACCGGTTCGTCGCTGAAATCGCGGATCGAATGCCGCTTGCGCATCATGGCGAGAAAGGCCTCGGCGGCCTCAAGCGTCGCCTCCGGTTCCATGCGGACACGGTCGGGCAGGGGCAGGGCGCGGTAGGTGATCTTGCCTTCGGAATACATCGGCGTGTCTCTTTCGTTGCCATTCAAGGTCTGTCCCTCTGACCATCGCGCAAGCCGCCTCCGCAGAAAACCGGAAAATCATCTTTGGCCTTTCCGTTGCCCGGCTCTTGCGATTTGATCCGGTCTCAAAGCGAGCGAGGGCCGAATGAGCGAAAGAGCGGGCAATGGGGCAAATTGGGTGGCCCTTCTGGGCACCAAGGGCGGCCCGGCGATCCGGCCCGGCTCGACCATGCCGACATCGAGCCTCCTCAGCCTCGGCGGCGTGTGGATCGTCGTCGATTGCGGGCTGGGGGTGACGCGCGGGATCGTCGATCAAGGGATGGCGCTGGCCGATCTGCGGCACATCTTCATCACCCATCTGCATTCTGACCACTACCTCGAACTTGGTCCGCTCCTCCACACGGCATGGACCGCGGGCCTGAAATCCGGGGTCGAGGTCTGGGGGCCGCAGGGGCTGTCCGACTACTGGAGCGCCTTCCTTCTGTCGATGAAGGCCGATATCGACCTTCGGATCGCCGACGAAGGGCGCCCCGATCTGCGCAATTTGGTCACGATCCAGACCATCGAGGCGGGCGCCTTCTTCGAGACAGATCGCTTTCGGGTTTCCGCCCTGCGCAACATCCACCCGCCCTTGGTCGATACATTCGCGCTGCGCTTTGTAGGCGCGGGCAAGACGGTCGTTTTCTCCGGCGATACCGCCTTTTTTCCGCCGTTGGCCGATTTCGCCCGCGGGGCTGACCTTTTGATCCATGAGGCGATGCTGGAAGAGGCGGTCGAGACGCTGATCGCGCGTGTCGGCAATACCGACGGGCGGTTACGGACGCACCTTCTCCGTTCGCACAGCTTCGCCCCCGAAGCGGCCAAGATCGCCGCCTTGGCCGAGGTCGGCGCGCTCGCGGTTCACCACATGATCCCGTCCGACGATCCGGCCTTTACCGAAGAACACTGGCAAGCCGCCGTGCGGCCGCACTGGAGCGGCCCGTTCTTCATGGGCCGTGACGGGTTGCGGATTGATCTGGGATAGGACGATGGCAGGCACCTCCCCCCTCGGGGCAATCCTCTCGACCGAGCCGCCCGTCTTCGACGAGGCCCGGGCGAGGGCTGCTGCGCGGCGGTTCTGGGGGATCGAGGGGCGGTTCACGGCCCTGACTTCAGAGCGGGATGTGAACTGGCGTATCGAGACGGGCGAAGGCCGATTTGTCCTCAAGCTCGCCAATCCCGCCGAGGCCGCCGAGGTCACCGATTTCCATATCAGGGCGCTCTTGCATCTGGAGCCCGCGGGCCTTCCGGTGCCCCGAGTGGTGCGGACCATTGTCGGAGAGACCGAGGCTCGCGTGCCCGAAGGCCGCTTGCGTCTTCTGACCTATCTTGACGGCGAGATGCTCCATCGCGCAGCGCCCTCCGGGCCTTTGCGCCGGTCGGTCGCCACGATGAATGCGCGTCTGACAGCGGCGCTTGCCGGCTTCGCCCACCCCGCCGCCCAGCACGAGTTGCAATGGGACATTCAGCACGCCGCCAAGCTCGCGCCGCTTCTGCCGGATGTGTCGGACGAGTTGCGCCCCTTGGCCGAGAGCGCGTATCGGCGGTTTGTCGATGAGGCGTTGGTGAGGCTTCCGAGCCTGCCACGGCAGGTCTGCCATGCTGACCTGAACCCGCACAACATCGTCGTTTCCTCCGATCATTTTGCGGTCTCCGGCGTTCTCGATTTCGGCGACATGGTCGAGACGCCGCGGGCCTGTGATCTGGGCGTGGCGGCGGCCTATCAGGTCGATCCCGAGGCGCCCGCCGAGAGCCTTGCCGACTATGTGCGCGCCTATACCGAGGTCTTGCCGCTGACCGAGGCCGAGGTGCGCCTGATCCCGGTTTTGACCGAGGCCCGCTGGCTCACTACGCTCTGCATCGCCTCCCACCGCGCCAAGCGCCAGCCCGAGAATGCCGCCTATATCCTGCGCAACGTGCCGCTGACGCGAGCGGGACTTCTGGCCTTTGCGCGGCTCGACCGAACCGACCTTCAGAACCGGCTTCTGGCCGTTGCGAGGATGACATGAGCGACCGACCTGCCCTTCCCGGCCAGATGCCCAACGCCTTCGTGCCGGGGCAGGGCAACCTCTCGCCAGAGGATCAGGCGCTTGTTGCCCGGCGTCAGGCGGCGATGGGGCCGGCCTATCGGCTTTTCTACGAGACGCCGGTGCATCTTGTGCGGGGCGAGGGCGTTTGGCTTTATGACGCCGAAGGGCAGGCCTATCTCGATACCTATAACAACGTGGCCTCCGTCGGCCATTGCCACCCCCGCGTGGTCGAGGCGATGGCGCGGCAGGCGGCGGTTTTCGCCAGCCACACCCGCTATCTGCACGAGGGCATCCTTGCCTATTCCGAGCGGCTTTTGGGGCATTTTCCGCCCGCCCTGTCGCACGTCATGTTCACCTGCACCGGCTCCGAGGCCAACGACCTCGCCCTCCGCATCGCCGAGGCGCATACAGGCGGGACGGGGATCATCGTCACCGAAAACGCCTATCACGGCGTGACCCGCGCCGTTGCCGCCATGTCACCCAGCCTTGGCGCTGGGGTGGCGCTGGGCGAGAACGTGCGTGTCGTTCCCGCCCCCGATCCGCTGCGGCTCGAAGGCGATCTGGGGCAGGCTTTCGCGGGCCATGTGCAGGCGGCGATTGGCGATATGGCGGCGAAGGGGATCAAGCTTGCGGCGCTGATCGCCGATACGATCTTCTCCTCCGACGGGGTCATTGCCGATCCCAAAGGGTTCCTCGCCCCCGCCGTTGCGGCGATCCGCAAGGCGGGCGGGCTGTTCATCGCCGATGAGGTCCAGCCCGGCTTTGGTCGCACCGGCGAGGCGATGTGGGGTTTTCAGCGGCATTGGCTGGTGCCCGACATGGTCACTTTGGGCAAACCGATGGGCAACGGCTATCCGGTGGCGGCTGTGGTCATGCGGCCCGACGTGGTGGCGGAATTCGGCGCTCGCGCCCGCTATTTCAACACCTTCGGCGGCAATGCCGTGGCGGCGGCAACGGCGAATGCCGTGCTCGATGTGATCGAGGACGAGGGGCTGATGGAAAATTCCCGTGTCGTCGGGGCGCATCTCCGCCAAGGCCTTGAGGATCTGGCGAAGCGGCACGAATGCCTCGGCCCGATCCGCTCGGCCGGGCTTTTCGTCGGGGCCGAGATCGTGGAAGGCGGCGATCCCCTTGCGGCGGACGCTGGTTTCGCCGCCAAGGTCGTCAACCGCCTGCGCGAGGCGCGGGTGCTGATCTCGGCCACCGGCCCGCGGGCCAACGTGCTCAAGATCCGCCCGCCGCTCGTGTTCTCGGCCGAGAACGCAGATCTCTTCCTCGACCGTCTCGACACCGCGCTGGCCCGCTAGACCCCACCTTTCCGAAAATTTCTTGCAGGCCGCCCGCAGGAAAGGATTGTTTTGCGAAAAATTTGACCACATGGTAAAAGAAAACAAAAGACCAACAGGGAATCGCATTATGCCCAACGACCAGTCCACGCCCGGAATCGTTGCCGGGCGGCTTTCGGCGGACCAGATTGCCAAGAATTTCGGCGACCTGCACCCGCCCCTCGACGCCCACGAAGCCCGGGTAGCCGCTGACCGCTGCTATTTCTGCCATGACGCGCCGTGCATGACGGCCTGCCCGACCACGATCGACATCCCCCTTTTCATCCGCCAGATCGCCACCGGCACCGCCGAGGCGGCGGCCAAAACGATCTTTGCCCAGAATATCCTCGGCGGCATGTGCGCCCGTGTCTGCCCGACCGAAACCCTCTGCGAAGAGGCCTGCGTGCGGAACGAGGCGGAATGCGAGCCGGTGCAGATCGGCCGGCTTCAGCGCTTTGCGACCGACACGTTCATGGCCAAGGGCGGCCACCCCTTCACCCGCGCCGCCGCGACCGGCAAGCGCGTCGCGGTGGTTGGCGCTGGTCCTGCCGGCCTTGCCTGCGCCCACCGCCTTGCGATGAAGGGCCATGGCGTGACGATCTTTGACGGCCGCAAGAAGGGCGGCGGCCTCAATGAGTTTGGCATCGCTGCCTATAAGGCGCCGGGCAATTTCGCGCAGGCCGAGCTCGATTGGCTTCTTGCCATCGGCGGGATCACGGTCGAATACGGCAAGCGCCTCGGCGACGACCTGTCTCTCGACGATCTTCAGAAGGGCCACGATGCCGTGTTCCTTGGCATAGGCCTTGCGGGCGTGAATGCGCTCGCCGTGAGCGGGAGCCACGATGGCCTTGCTTCGGCGGTCGACTGGATCTCGGCGCTGCGCCAGTCCAAGGGCAAGGCGGATGTTGCCGTAGGCCGCGACGTGGTGGTGATCGGCGGCGGCATGACCGCGATTGATGCCGCTGTGCAGGCCAAGCTCCTTGGTGCGGAGACCGTGACCATCGCCTACCGCCGCGACAAGGCGGCGATGGCGGCGTCTGAGTTCGAGCAGGATCTGGCGACCTCAAAGGGCGTTCGCATCCTCTATAACGCCGCGCCAAAATCGGTGGGCAAAGAGGGCATCACCTTGGCCCGCACAGCGACGCAGGGCGGCAAGCTCGTCGAGACCGGCGAGACGCTGACCCTTCCCGCCGACCAAATCCTCCGCGCCATCGGCCAGACCCTCGAAGGCGCACCCGGTGTTCTTGCCATCGAAGGCGGCAAGATCGCGGTCGACGCCACGGGGCGCACATCAGTCGCGGGCGTCTGGGCCGGCGGCGATTGCGCCACGGGCGGCGAAGACCTGACAGTGACCGCCGTTGCCGAGGGCCGTGACGCGGCCGAAGACATCCACACCAGCCTGACCGGAGGGGCATGAGCATGGCCGACCTCAGAAGCAATTTCATCGGGATCAAGTCGCCCAACCCGTTCTGGCTGGCTTCGGCGCCGCCGACCGACAAGGAATACAACGTCCGCCGTGCCTATGAGGCCGGATGGGGCGGGGTCGTCTGGAAGACATTGGGCGAGGCTGGCCCGCCGGTCGTCAACGTGTCCGGCCCGCGGTATGGGGCGATCTGGGGGGCGGACCGCCGTCTTCTCGGCCTCAACAACATCGAGCTGATCACCGACCGCCCGCTCGAGGTGAACCTACGCGAGATCAAGCAGGTCAAGCGCGATTATCCCGACCGCGCACTCGTCGTGAGCCTCATGGTGCCGTGCGAGGAAGAGCCGTGGAAGCGCATCCTCAAGGCGGTTGAAGAGACCGAGGCCGATGGGGTGGAGCTGAATTTCGGCTGCCCGCACGGCATGGCCGAGCGCGGCATGGGTTCGGCCGTGGGGCAGGTGCCCGAGTATATCGAGATGGTCACCCGTTGGGTGAAGCAGAACTCGCGGATGCCTTGCATCGTGAAACTCACGCCCAATATCACCAACATCCTCTACCCCGCCGAAGCCGCCAAGCGCGGCGGGGCGGATGCGGTGAGCCTTATCAACACGATCAACTCGATTACCTCGGTCAATCTAGACACCTTTACCCCCGAGCCGACCATCGACGGCTGGGGCGCCCACGGCGGCTATTGTGGGCCGGCGGTCAAACCGATCGCGCTCAACATGGTGGCCGAGATCGCCCGCAGCGCTAATACCGCGGGCTTGCCGATCAGCGGCATCGGCGGTGTCACCACATGGCGCGATGCGGCCGAGTTCATGGCGCTGGGCGCCGGCAACGTGCAGGTCTGCACGGCGGCGATGACCTATGGCTTCAAGGTCGTCCAAGAGATGATCTCGGGCCTTTCGGAGTTCATGGACAACCACGGCCTCACCTCGGTCGACGAGATCGTCGGGCGGGCGGTGCCCAAGGTGAAGGACTGGAAAGACCTCAACCTCAACTACGTCACCAAGGCGGTGATCGACGAGGATCTCTGCATCAAATGCGGCCGCTGCTATGCCGCCTGCGAAGACACCTCGCATCAGGCGATCGAGATGGGCGAAGACCGGACCTTCCGCGTCAAGGACGACGAATGCGTGGCCTGCAACCTCTGCGTCAACGTCTGCCCGGTCGAGAATTGCATCACCATGAAAGAGCTGCCGCTCGGCGAGGTCGATCCGCGCACCGGCCGCAAGGTCGAGCCCTACGCTAACTGGACAACGCATCCCAACAACACTGCCGCCAACTGCGGCTAGGGATCAGAATCCGACGGCGGCTCCGTCCTTTCGGGGATCGGAGCCGCCGGCATATCCGCCCTCCGGCAGGCGATGGATGAGCTGCGCCCCGCCAAAGGCAAAGGCGGCTTCGGGGGCGGTGTCGTCGATGATCTGGTGGCCCATCGCGGAGAGGGCTTCGAGCGTCTCGCGCCCCATCGCCGCCTCGCAAGCCACGCCGAGGCCTTCGGTCACCTGCCAGCGCGGGGCATCGGCGGCCATCTGCACGTCCTGATCCCAAAGCTGGGTGCGCAAGACCATCTGCAGATGCCCCTGCGCCTGCATCGGCCCGCCCATGACACCAAAGCTTATCAAAGGTGCGCCGCCCTTCATCAGGAAGCCGGGGATGATCGTATGGAAGGGGCGCTTGCCGGGGCCGACGAGGTTGGGGCTTTGCGGATCGAGCGAAAAGCCCCAGCCGCGGTTTTGCATATGGATGCCGGTGCCGGGCACGGCCACGCCCGAGCCGAAACCAGCGTAGTTCGACTGGATGTAAGAGACCATCATCCCCGAGGCGTCCGCCGCGCTTAGATAGACGGTGCCGCCCTGCTTGGGCGCACCCGCGCCGAAATCGGTCGCGCGGGTGGGGTCGATCAGGCGGGCGCGGGTGGCGAGATAATCGTCGTCAAGCATATCGGCGGCCTTCACCGCGCCCATATGCGCGGGATCGGCGACATAGGCCTCGGCATCGGCGAGCGCGAGCTTCATGGCTTCGATCTGGAGGTGGAACGCGCGGGGATCGTCGGCCTCGAGATCACGGATCGGCGTATGGTCGAGGATGCCGAGCGCCATGAGCGCGGCGATGCCTTGGCCGTTTGGCGGGATCTCGTGCAGCGTGAGATCGTCAAAGCCTTTGGAGATTGTACCGCACCAGTCGGGCCGGTGGCTGGCAAGGTCATCCAGCGCCATCGCCCCGCCATGCGCTTTGGAATGGGCGACCATGGCCTCGGCCAGATCGCCCTCATAGAAAGCGCGGCCCTTGGTTTCGGCAATGCGCCGGAAGGTGCGGGCCAGCGCGGGGTTGCGGAACCGCTCACCGGCGAGGGGCGCGCGGCCGTTGGGCATAAAGGTCTCTGCAAAGCCGGGTTGATCACCCAAAAGCCGCCCGCCCCGCGCCCAAAGCTGGGCGATGATGGGGGTGACGGGGAAACCTTCTTCGGCATAGCGGATCGCCGGCTCGAAGAGATCGGCAAAGGGCAGCTTGCCGAAACGTTCGGAAATCTCGACCCAAGCCGAAACGGCGCCGGGAACGGTCACGGCATCCCAGCCGTGGAAAGGCATGGTATCGAGGCCGGCAAAGCGCTCGGGCGTCCAGCCCTTGGGCGCGCGGCCCGAGGCGTTGAGGCCGTGCAGCTCGTTCCCGTCCCACAGGATCGCGAACGCATCGGAGCCGACGCCATTGCCCGAAGGCTCAACCAGCGTCAGCGTGATTGCCGTGGCAATGGCTGCATCGGCCGCGTTGCCGCCGCGGGCGATCATCGAAAGCCCCGCCTGCGCGGCCAGCGGCTGCGAGGTGGCGACCATGTTGTTCGCTAAGACCGTCGAGCGGCGCGAAGCATAGGGATGTGCGGCGCGAAGCTGCATCGGTGGGCCTTTCAGATTGGTGTTTGTGGATCAGCCTGCGAGAAGCTCGGAGTCATACCCCGCCTTCTTGATCGCCGCAGCAATATCGGCAGCAGACTTGCCGGTTGTGACCGTCACATTCCGGCTTTGCAGATCGCAGGTAACGCCCGCCGCCGGATCGGCGGCGAAGATGGATTTCTCGATCGCAGAGGTGCAGTGACCACAGCTCATCTTGGGAACGCTGAACTTCATTCGGGCCTCCTGTTAGCCGGATTGCGCCAAGCATCTCACCAGTTGACGCGCGGTCAAGCTGGAAAAGGGACGCAGCCAGAACCTCGTGAAAGATGGGGCTGTTTTGGCCGCGACCTGAAAATCTGCGGCCTGGAGTCCGACCGAAAAAATTGAAATCTGCCGGGCTGGGGTGCAAGATCTGTATCGGGTACCTATCTAATTTCTCAGAGTCGAGCGGTTCCGAGGGAGTGAGCCATTAATATCCTGATGTTCACCAATACCTATCTGCCCCATGTCGGCGGTGTGGCGCGGAGCGTCGATACGCTGTGCAACGGGCTTTGGGAGCGCGGGCACCAGGTTCTGGTGATCGCACCAACCTTTCGGGGGCACGAAGCGGATATACCCGGGGTGCTGCGCGTTCCGGCGATCAAGAACATGGGCAATTCCGATTATTCCATGCCAATCCCGTTGTCGCGCCCGATCCAGGACGAGATCGACGCTTTCGGGCCGGATATCGTCCATTCGCACCACCCCTTCCTGCTGGGTCATACGGCATCGAGGGTTGCGGCGACCTGTGGTGTTCCGCTCGTTTACACCTACCATACGCGCTATGACATCTATGTCAGGCAATTCGTAGAGTCCAAGCGCCTTTGGCCCGACCTCGCACGAAACCTTGCGAACGGTTATGCCAATCTTGCGGATGCGGTGATCGCTCCCAGCCAGAGCATTAAGGATTTGCTGTTCCAGCAAGGGGTCTATTCGCCGATCGAAGTGATCCCGACAGGGATCGACGTGGACCGGTTTGCAGGCGGATCAACGGCGGAGCTTCGCGCCAAACTCGGCCTGACGGATAGAGATTTTGTGGTTGGGCATCTGGGGCGGCTGACTGCGGAGAAGAACCTCGAGTTTCTCTTCGAAAGTGCGCTTCGCTTCCTTGCGGATAATCCAGACGCGCATTTCGTCTATGCGGGCGATGGGCCGATGCGCACCGAGATGGCCACGCGGCTTTCGGGTAGTCCGCTACGCAGGCGGATGCATTTCTTGGGCGAAGTTAAGGGCGATGATGTTGTTGCATTTTATGCCGCCATCGACGTCTTTGCTTTTGCGTCCAAATCGGAAACCCAGGGCCTTGTGGTGGCCGAGGCGCTCGCGTCTGGTGCGCCTGTTGTCGCGCTTGATGCGTCCGGTGTGCGGGATGCGCTGCGCAATTGCGAGAGCTGCGTTCAATTGGGCGCGGATGCCAGCCCAGAGGCCTTTGCCGCAGCCCTTTCCGGCTATGCCTTGCGAAACGCCGCGCAGGTCGAAAAAGACCGCGCCGCAGCTCATGCGGGCGCCAAGCCCTATTCGATCGGCGCAATGGCCGAAAACATAGAAGCGCTCTATGCCGAAGTGGCGGAAGTCACCCGGAGCGGAAACCAGCGGAGCCGCACTGAATGGCAGCGGATCCTGGAGGGCCTTGCCGCCGAAGTCGGAATGTTTGAAAACCTGTTCCGAGCGGTCGGGATTACCTTGCTGCCCAGCGCAAGAGATGCACTCCGTTGACCGACCAAGACAACAAGCGGCCAAACTGGGAAGAAGGGCGGCCACTGGGGCGCATCGCGGCCTTTATAGTGGCGGCGACCATCTATGCTCTGCTGCGCCTCTGGGGCGCCACTTGGCGCATCGACAAAAGCGAAATGCACCGGCTCGAGGCGGCACGCGCCACTGGCCGCCCGATCATCGGCATTGTCTGGCACGGAAGCTATGCCCCTCTTTTCTATCTGATCTCGGGCCAGCCCGCTCTCGTTGTCACCAGCTATTCCTTTCGCGGCTCGGTCATCGCTCGCTTCTGCAGATGGTTCGGCTATCGGGTGATGCAGGTCGAGCGGGGCAATCACGGCGGGCGGCGAGCGATCCGCGAAGAGCTTGCACACCCCAACGCCCTTGTTGCCATCGCACCTGATGGCCCGCTCGGGCCCCGTCACGAGGCCAAGCCGGGGGCGGCCAATCTTGCCGTTGAATTCGGTGCCTTGCTGATCCCGATATCGGCCAACTCGAGCCGCAAGAAGATCGTCACCAGCCGCTGGGACAAGATGGAGCTGCCTCTGCCGACCGCAAAGGTGCGGCTCCGTGTGGGCGAGGCATTCGAGATCCCGAAAGAGGCGAGCCCCGAAGAGGCGAAAGCGCTTGTCGAGAACGCCCTTAACGCCCTGATCTGAGGCCCGGGCCGAAGATTTCTCTACCACCTCGTCCTGCGCCTCGGCAGTATGGCCGTGAGTTGCGGGAGGATGGATCGTGGCGGTCGAGAAAGTGAACACCCTTGTCGTCGGAGCCGGACAGGCGGGGGTCGCGATGAGCGAACATCTGACACGGACCGGCATTCCTCATATGGTCCTTGAACGCGGCCGGATCGCCGAGCGCTGGCGGTCGGAACGCTGGGATAGCCTCGTGGCCAATGGTCCGGTCTGGCATGACCGTTTCCCGGGGATGGAGTTTGACGCCTTCGATCCCGACGCATTCGCCCCCAAAGAAAAGGTCGCCGACTATTTCGTGGGCTATGCGGAAAGTTTTGACGCGCCGATCCGATGCGGGGTCGAGGTGAAAAGCGTCACTCGACTTGAAGGGCGCGAGGGGTTTCGGGTCGAGACATCCGAGGGCGTGATCGAGGCGGCGAATGTGGTCGCGGCCACGGGGCCGTTCCAGAAGCCGACCTATCCGCAGATCGTGCCTGCCGATACCGACGTTTTGCAGATGCACTCGAACGGCTATCGCAACCCTAGCCAGCTGCCCGAAGGCGCGGTTCTGGTCGTGGGCGCGGGCTCGTCCGGGGTCCAGATCGCCGATGAGCTGCGCGCCTCGGGCCGCACCGTCTATCTCTCGGTCGGAGCCCACGACCGCCCGCCGCGTGCCTATCGGGGCCGCGATTATTGCTGGTGGCTCGGGGTTCTCGGAAAATGGGACGCCCCCGCGCCCAAGCCCGGAACCGAGCATATCGCCATCGCCGTGAGCGGCGCGGATGGTGGCAAGACGATCGACTTCCGCCGCCTAGCTGGTGAAGGCATGAACCTTGTCGGCGTGACCACTGGCTTTGAGAACGGCATCCTACGTTTCGCCCCCGATCTGGCCGACAATATCCGGCGGGGTGATGCCAATTACCTCTCGGTCTTGCGCGAGGCCGATGCCTATGCCGAGCGCAACGGCCTTGATCTGCCGCCCGAGCCTGAGGCCCACGAGATCGGCCCCGATCCCGACTGCATGACCAACCCGATCCTTGAACTTGATCTGAAGAAGGCGGGTATCACCACGATCCTCTGGGCCACCGGCTATGCGCTCGATTTCGGCTGGCTCAAGGTGGATGCCTTCGACGAGACCGGCCGCCCCAAGCACCAGCGCGGCGTTTCCGCAGAGCGGGGCGTCTACTTCCTCGGCCTGCCGTGGCTCTCTCGGCGCGGCTCGTCCTTCATCTGGGGCGTCTGGCACGATGCCCGTTTCATCGCCGACCAGATCGGCATCCAGCGCAGCTATCGGGCCTATAAAAGCCCCGCCGAACGCATCTGACCCCTCGGAGACCCACATGGCCCACTACCGCCACCGCAAGTTCAACACCAAAGACACCTACCCCGAGCAGAAGCTCGACAACGATCTGTGCCAAGCGGTCGTCACGCAGGGCGGGCGGACGATCTATCTGCGCGGGCAGTGCCCGCAGGAGCTCGATACCGCCAAGAACATCGCAAGCCACGATCCGGTCGAACAGACCCACAAAGTCATGCAGAACATCAAACAACTGATCGAGGAATGCGGCGGCCGGATGGAGCATCTGGTGAAGGTGGTGGTCTATATCACCGACGTGCGCCACCGCGAGGCGGTCTACCGGACGATGGGGGAATACATCAAAGGCGTGCATCCTGTCTCGACCGGCCTTGTGGTCAGCGCCTTGGCGCGGCCCGACTGGCTCGTTGAAATCGACGGCACCGCCGTGATTCCGGACTAGCGCCATGACCTTCTCGCTCGTCGCCCGCTGCAAGGATACCGGTATGTTCGGGGTCGTCATCTCGTCCTCCTCGCCCGCCGTGGCCGCCCGCTGCTCCTATGCGCGGGCCGGGGTGGGGGCCGTGGCCTCGCAGAACGTGACCGACCCGACATTGGGGCCTTTGGGCCTCGACCTCATGGACGGCGGCATGACCGCCGTCGAGGCCGTGGCCGAGATCCAGCGGCGCGGCGCCTTCATTGACTATCGGCAGGTCTTGATTGTCGACGCCAAGGGCGGCACGGCGATCCATTCGGGGCCGAACTCGCTCGGCATCTGGAGCGAGGCGCGGGCCGAGAATGTCGCCTCGGGGGGCAATCTTCTGGCGAACGCGGATGTTCCCAAGGCGATTGTCGACGGCTTCCTCGCCGCCAAGGGCCACATCGGCGACCGGCTGATCGCCGCCATGCGGGCGGGGCTGGCCGCCGGGGGCGAGGCGGGGCCTGTGCATTCGGCGGGGATGAAGATTGTCGACAAGGTGAGCTGGCCCGTGGCCGACCTGCGTTGTGACTGGACCGAGGACGATCCCATTGAGGCCATTGCCACAGCGTGGGACATCTACAAACCGCAGCTTGATGCCTATATCCAGCGTGCCCTCGACCCGCGTGCCGCACCCTCCTATGGCGTGCCCGGAGACCAATAGGCCGATGCGCGATCCCCGCTATGATATCCTCTTCGAGCCTGTGAAGATCGGCCCGCACACGGCCAAGAACCGCTTCTATCAGGTGCCGCATTGCAACGGCGGTGGCTACCGCGATCCTTCGGCGGCGGCCGAGATGCGGGCCACCAAGGCCGAGGGCGGCTGGGGCGTGATCTTTACCGAACAGACCGAGATGCACCATTCATCCGAGATCACGCCTTTTATCGAACTGCGCCTTTGGGAGGATCAGGATATCCCGTCGATCGCCCGCATGGCCGAGCAGATGAAGACCCACGGCGCGTTGGCGGGCATCCAGCTTGCCTATTCGGGGATCAACGGGCCGAACCTTTATACCAAGGAAGTCCCCCTCGCGCCCACGGCCCTGCCGATCCGCACCTTCACCAACGATCCGGTGCAGGCCCGCGCAATGGACAAGGACGATATCCGCAACCTGCGCCGATGGTTCGTCAATGCGGCCAAGCGCTGCCAGACGGCGGGGTTTGATCTCATCTGCCTTTATGGCGCACATGGCTTTGGAATCTTCCAGCATTTCCTCAGCCGCGCCACCAACCAGCGGACGGATGAATACGGCGGCAGCCTAGAAAACCGCGCCCGCTTTGCCCGCGAGGTGATCGCCGATATGCGCGAGGCGGTGGGCGAGACGATGGCCTTTACGCTGCGGGTCTCGCTTGATGAGACCATCGGCGATCTTGGCTTCTCCAATGCCGAAGTGCGCGATTTCATCGAGATGAACCGCGATCTGCCCGACCTTTGGGATCTGGCGCACGGGACGTGGGAAGATTGCTCTGGCCCCTCGCGCTTCAAGGAAGAGGCCGCGCAAGAGGCCCTTGTGCGTGGCATCCGCGAGCTTTCGGGCAAGCCGGTCGTGGGCGTCGGCCGCTTCACCAGCCCCGATGTGATGGCGCGGATGATCCGGCAGGGGACGCTCGATTTCATCGGCTGTGCGCGGCCCTCGATCGCCGATCCCTTCCTGCCCAAAAAGATCGAAGAGGGCCGGATAGAGGACATCCGCGAATGCATCGGCTGCAATATCTGCATCACCGGCGACATGACCCAAGGCATGGGCCGCTGCACGCAAAACCCCACATGGATGGAGGAATGGCGGCGCGGCTGGCATCCCGAGCGGATGAACGCCAAGGGGGCGAGCCAGAATGTCCTGATCATAGGCTCCGGCCCTGCTGGCCTCGAAGCGGCGCGGGCCCTGTCCTTGCGCGGCTATGATGTGGCGATCGCCGAGGCGCGGGGCGAGATCGGCGGGCGCGTGGCCCGCGAGCGCAAGCTGCCGGGGCTTTCGGCTTGGGGGCGGGTGGTCGATTACCGCCAGTATCAACTGTCGCAGCGGCCCAATGTCGAGACCTACCTCTCCTCGCGCCTTGATGCCGCGCAGATCCTCGACTTCGGCTTTCAGAACATCTGCATCGCCACCGGATCGCGCTGGCGGGCCGATGGCGTGGCGCGGCAGCATGTCGTGCCGATCCCGATGGACCCTGCGATGCCGGTCTATACGCCCGACGACCTGATGGAAGGGCGGCTGCCCAAGGGCCGTGTCGTCGTTTATGACGATGACCACTATTACATGGGCGGGGTTCTGGCCGAACTTCTGGCACAGGCGGGCTGCGAGGTGACGCTCATCACCCCCGCGCCCTATGTCTCCGACTGGGCCCGTAACACTCTCGAGCAGGCGGCGATCCATGTGCGACTGGCAGCGGCAGGGGTGAAGATCGTGCTCAACCGCGGCCTGGCGGCGATCCATGCGGGCGAGGTCGAGACCAATTGCAGCTATACCGATGCCCGCGAGGGGACGGCTTGCGATGCGGTGGTGATCGTCGGCTCGCGGCGCTCTGAGGATGGCCTTTTCCACGACCTTCAGGCGCGGAAGGCCGATTGGGCCGATGCGGGCATCCTCTCGGTCAAGATCATTGGTGATGCCTGCGCGCCGGGACCGATCGCTTGGGCGACCCATGCGGGCCACCGCTATGCCCGCGAGCTGGACGAGCCCGAGTGGGGCGACGCCATGCCCTTCCGCCGTGAGGTGACACGCCTTGCCGACTGAGTTGACCCGCGCGCTTGAGATCCTCGAACGCCTGATCGCTTTCGATACGGTGAGCGCGAAGTCAAACCTCGCGCTGGTGGATTATGCCGAGGGGCTTTTGAAGAGCGCAGGTGCGCGGGTGCAGCGGTTCTGTGATGCCGCGGGGCAGAAGGCGGGGCTCTATGCCGAGATCGGGCCAGCGGGGCGGGGAATAGCCCTTTCGGGGCATACGGATGTTGTGCCGGTGGAAGGGCAGGTCTGGACCCGCGATCCCTTCAAGCTGAGCATCGACCAAGGCCGCGCCTATGGCCGTGGCACGACCGACATGAAGGGCTTTGTCGCGGGTGCGCTGGCGCTGGCCGAGCGGGCGGGCAAGGCCAAGCTGCACGAGCCCCTGAAGATCGTCCTCTCCTATGACGAAGAGGTGGGCTGCCTCGGTCTGCGCGATATGCTGCCTTCTGTCCTGCCCCTGATCGGCCAGCCCCGCGCCGTGATCGTGGGCGAGCCGACCAAGATGCAGCTGGCCCTCGGTCACAAGGGCAAGGTGGCGCTGAAGGCGGTTTGCCACGGGCAGGCGGGGCATTCGGCGATGGCGCCGGATTTCGTCAATGCCATTCACCTTGCGGCGGATTTCGTTCTCGCCTTGCGGGCCTTGCAGGCCGACCTCGCCGCGACGGGGCCGCGCGATGCGGATTACGACATTCCCTACACGACCCTGCACGTGGGCATGATCTCGGGCGGCAAGGCGCTCAATATCGTGCCCGACCGTGCCGAGATCGCCTTCGAGATCCGCCACCTCGCCGCGGATGATCCCAACGCGCTAGTCGCGCATGTGAGGCAAGAGGCCGAGAGGATCGCCGCTCCCTATCGCGCCATCTTCGATGCCGCCCGTATCGAGATCGCGCAGGTGAGCGCCTATCCGGGCCTGAATATCGACCCCGCTGCCGAGGTGGTCGGGCTTGTCCATCGCCTCTCGGGGCGGAGCGGACATTTCAAGGTTCCCTACGGCACCGAGGCCGGCTTCTTCGCCGAGGCCGGTCTGGCCTCCGTTGTCTGTGGCCCCGGATCCATGCCGGGACAGGGGCACAAGCCGGACGAGTATATCGAACTGAGCGAACTTGCGGCGCTGGACGGGATGCTGAACCGGATTTTGGCGGAAATTTCTGCCTAGGTGGTCTGCTCGAAACCGGAACGATGTTTCGGGTGATCTGATCTCCAAGGAATTGTTTTCCGTTCCCTTTCAGACCGCCGGCGCGACGTTCCGCTTTTGTCAGTCCAGCCGACACGCCATCCTTATTTTTATCCAATGATTGTAATCTTTTAGGAGGGGAGCGATTTCTGTAGGGAACCGCAGGAGATCGCTTATGTCCCTATCTTCGATACCGTCCGACTGGATCTTCGGCCTTGCCGGGGGCCTTTTGATCGGCCTGTCCGCGGCCATCCTTCTTCTGGGCAACGCCCGTATCCTCGGTGCGAGCGGTATCCTCGGCTCGATTGTCGAAGGGAGCGAACCCGACGCCACAACCGAACGGCTCTGGTTCCTTGGTGCTCTGATCGGCGTTCCGGGGTTTGCTGTTTTGATCTTTGGGGCGCCTGAAACGAGTGTGTCGGGCGATTTGCCCTTGCTCGTCTTGGCCGGTGTCCTCGTTGGCCTTGGCACGCGGCTGGCCAATGGTTGCACGTCTGGCCACGGGGTCTGCGGGATGTCGCGGTTTTCGTGGCGGAGCATCGTCTCGACCCTCGACTACCTCGCCGTTGGCTTCGTCGTCATGTTTGTGACACGCCACATCCTCGGAGTTCTCTGATGCGTAACCTCGTTTCTGCCATTTCCGGCGGCCTGTTCGGGCTTGGCCTTCTGATCTCGGGCATGACCGATACGGCCAAGGTTCAGGGCTGGCTCGATCTCTTCGGTCAGTGGGATCCCACGCTCGCATTTGTTCTTGGCGGGGCCATCCTGCCGATGCTCCTAGCTTGGCGGATCGCAGCGCGGCGCAAGGTCTCGGCGACCGGTGACGCATTCCCGGCCCTGCCCGAGCCGCTCATCGACGGGCGGCTTCTGACTGGCTCGGCCCTTTTCGGGGCTGGCTGGGCCTTGGCCGGGTTCTGCCCCGGGCCCGCCATTGCCTCGGTGACATGGGGCGGGCTTGGGGGGGGCGTCTTTTTGATCGCGATGATCGGCGGAATGGTTCTAAGCACAGCTGTCGGCAAACGTCGGCTCGCCGCGGCCTGAGGCCCAAACCTTAGACGCGCAGTTTGGCCAGAAAGTCCTCGAGGATCTGAAGGCTATCTTTGCGACCCGCGAGTGCCGCCGCCGCAAAGTCCAGCAAGGCAACTTCGTGATCCAGTAGGAGCTGCGCGCCCGCCCGCTCCGCATCGTCAGCGGCCTTTGCGACGGCTTCGAATTCGGCAACAAAAACAGGGTATTCCTCGCACATCCTGCGGAGCAGATCATGCCAGCCGAGGCCACGCAAGGTTTCGGCCTCGCGCTGGCCTTCGGCGCGAATAGCGGTCGCGCGGGACGGATCAACCCTCAGACGCTTTGCCATGGGTGCCAGCACCTGCAGCATGGCCCCCTCTATCGAGGACATGAGACCAAGAGCCTTGCTTGCCTCACCGGAATGAAAGCTCGCAAGCGTCGAGAAGAAGGCTTCGCCCGAAATCTCCTCCTCATAGAAGGCGCAGAGGCCCTTTGCGGCGCTGGCGAATGTTCTTGGGGCAAGTGTCATGTCAATGCCTCCGCGAGCCTGTCGTTTATCTGCCGCCAGCGATAGCTTGCCTCGGCCGCAAGCAATCCGATCGATCCGAAGGTCGCCTGTTTTGGAAGGGCTGCAAAGGGGGCGAGGGCTTCGGTTTCTCCCATCATCGCTTGGCACAAAGCCTTTGCGGCTGAAGGTGCGGTGTTCATCCCGTGGCCGCCAAATCCGGCGATCGTAAAAAGCCCCGGCTCTGTCTCTCCGACATAGGGCATGAAATGGCGGGCATAGCCCATGTTTCCGGCCCAGGCCGTGTCGATTCCAATGCCGGCCCTGTCCATGTCGCGCGCCAAAGCGGGATAGATCTTGCCCAGATCCTTACGGACCATGCGCCGGACAGCTTCGACATCAAGAGTGCCGAAGGCCGTGATGCCGAGGCCCCACAGAAGCCGCCCGTCGGCCAAGCGACGGTAGTAGTTGCCGGCGCGGCGGGTGTCGCCGATGGCATAGCGGCTCGGGATATGGGTGTCGAGAAGCTCGGGCATCGGGTCGGTAACACCGATGTAGGTGCGGATCGGCAGGAGGATGCGGGCAAGCGTGCCCGTCTCGCGCCCGCCGTATCCTCCCGTCGCCAAGACGACCTTCTGAGCCCGGATCGACTTGCCTCCCGAGGCAAGCACAAAACATCCCTGCTGCCGCTCGATCCTGTCGACCTTGGCGTTTTCGATCACGGTTTGGCCACCGGAGATGGTCTCGCGGGCAAGGGCGCGTAGGAAATTCAAAGGATGAAACTGAAACCCCGCGTCTGAGGCCCAGCCGAAGCGATAGCGCGGGCTGGTGGTTTCTTCGCGCAGCCTGTCGCCCACAAGAAGCTCCGAACTAGGTTCCGGCTTTGCAGGGGGTTTGCCTGAGAGCGAAACGATCAGGATGCCGTCTTGCGGTGCGGCTGCCTCATACCCCGGGCGCCTCAGCCTGTCGCGCATCCATGTCATACCTCCGAGCGCAAGCACGTCAAGGCGACCTGCGGTATCCGAGCCGACAAGTCGGGCGATCTTGTCGTCGTCGGCCGCCCATCCGGGCGAACAGAACCCCCCGTTGCGCCCCGAGGCGCCGCTTCCGATCTTGCCGCTCTCAAACAGAACGGCAGAAACGCCCGCCTCGCCCAAAAGCCGAAGAAGCGACATTCCGGCAAGGCCGCCGCCGACGATGGCGATGTCATAAGCCGGGGCAAGATCGTAAAGGCCCGCCGTTTCGGGCGGGGCTATGCCCGTCTGTTCATACCAGGTTGTCGCCGTCAGCGCGGTTGCACTCAATGCGATTTGCCCTTGTTGACCATCCTGTCGAGCGACTTGATCCCCGAGGCGGCGATGAGCGTCAGAAGGACGTAGATCAGCGCCGCGGAATTGAAGGGCTCGAACGCAAGGAAACTTTGCGCCTGAAACTCGCGCATCCGCTGCGTCAGATCGCGCACCGAGAGGATCGACACGAGCGAGGTGTCTTTCAGCATGGCGATGAATTCGTTGCCAAGCGCGGGAAGCACGATCGCCACGGCCTGCGGCACGATGATGAAGCGTGCGATCTGCATTTCCTTGAGGCCGAGCGTCCGCGCCGCCTCGATCTGGCCCTTGGGAATGGCTTCGATCCCGGCGCGGAAGATCTCGGCCATATAGGCGGAATAGCCGATGGCGATGGCCATGATCCCGCGCGTCATCATCTGCAGGTCGATATAGCCCGCCGAGGCGCTCTTGAGGGCGCCCGCAAGCGGCAGGCCGACATAGAGGATGATGACGAGCATCGGCACGCCGCGGATCGTATCGACGAAGAAATCCGAGAACACCGCCAAGGGATGGGCGTTGAGGATGGCGCCGATGCCGACGAGCAGGAGGAAGAGCGCGCCAAGCGCCAAGCAGACGATGGCGATGGTCTTGGTGGTGATCGGTAGATAGTCCGCCTGCCAGAGAACCGGCTGATCCGTTGCGAGCCCTTGCGGCAAGAGTGCGGATGAAATTGTACCCTTCTCGAGAAGATCGAGCGCCTGTTCCACGGTCGCAAGAGAGCGGACCTTGTAGGGTTCGTCCGGCACCACATCACCAAATTCGCCATAGCGAATGGTGTCGGTCAGACCCTGAGGTGTGCCCGATACGATGCCGATCCGGCCATCCAGCGACCCCACCAGCTCGACCTCGATATGGGGGCGGGTGAAGAAAAAGACAGAGGACGCGACCAGAACCACACCGAGCACGCCAAAGAGGATCGACGCCATGCGCGAGGGGTTGAGGCGCGTGAGAAGCGCCCAGACAAGGCCAAGGATGGAGGCGCCGATATAGGCGAAAAACGCGGCGCGCAGCGTGACCATGAGGCCAACGGCAAAACCGGCATGTGCGAGCATAAGAACATAGAAGGCCGCGACGAAATTGACGACGAGCAGGGCAATCCAGAGCGCCGTTCCGGCCACGGTGCGGTGCGCCCTGATCGGCGCGATGGCCCAGCCGAGCGACAGAAGCGCAAGACCCGCGGCAACGACCAGATATTTGTGGGCGGCCTCAAGCATGGCCACCTGGAAATCGGGATCGAGGATGAAGCTATTGTCGACAACCACGACGAAATCGACCGAGCGGGGATCGAACTCATTGACCACAACCGAGACCAAATAGGTATCGATCGCCGGAAGCTGCGACAGGAGCGCCAGAAGCACGGTCTGCACGGCAAAGGCCAGCGCGGCGCTGCGTCTGTCACGGGCCGTTTTGTTGGGGCCCTCGTCGGGCCGGAGCGAGCGCAGGGCCCAGAGGCTTCCCAGAAAGCCCGCGACGCCGACCGCCGAGAACATCAGGAACATCGCAAACAGGGTCCAGGGATCGCTCTCGATACCCAGAACCGCCTTCAGCGCGGGGCCGTAGCTGCGCGAGGTGGCGATGAGCCAGATGATGACGGGGAAGACGGAAAGGAAGACAAGGTTTGAAGCGCGGATGCCGCGCATCCAGCCGAAAAGGGCAGTCATTCGACAGGGCCTTTCAGGGAAAGAAAAAGCCCCGGCTCGGATATCCGGGCCGGGGCGGAAAGCGAGAGCTTACTTCGGCCACCACTTGATGATCAGCTCGTTGAGCGTGCCGTCATCCTTGATCGCCTGCAGACCTTCGTTGAACGAATCCTGCAGCTCGGAGCCTTCCTGGAACACAAGGCCCAGCGGGTCCGACGAGAGGCCGGTGATGGCCACGGTCAGCTCGCCTGCAAACTCCTGCTCGTAGGCGGCAGCCGAGGTTGAGTCGATGATCACGCCGTCGACATCGCCGTTCTGCAGCGCGACGACCGCGTTGTTGAAGGCATCAAAGAGGGCGAGGTTGTCGCGGCCGACAAGTTCTTCACCCAAGGCGGCGTTGGTGGTGCCGGTCTGCGAGGCAAGGCGCATGGCGCCCGACTTGAAGTCGTCGATGGTCTTGCCAGCATCCTCGACCCGCATCAGAACGCCCTGCTGGACGATGATGTAGGGCTCGGAGAAGTCGACGATCTTGTCGCGCTCCTCGGTGATGGTCACGCCCGAGACGACCATGTCGAACTGGCCATCGGCGAGGGCGCCGAAGATGCCGTCCCATGCGGTGGTGATCCAGTTGGGCTGGCAGTTGATGCGCTCGCAGATCGCGGCGACGACATCGACGTCAAAACCTTTGACAACGCCATCCTCGATGAACTCGTGCGGCGGATAGGTGGTGTCGGAGCCGATATTGACGATCTGGCCGCCCAGATCGGCAGCAAAGGCCGGCACGGCAAGCGTTGCGGCAACAATTGCCCCGGCAACGTGTTTGAACATGATATTCTCCCTTCAAATGCGCCGCT